>CAUTTS010000168.1:0-2542 GCA_963541465.1 uncultured Selenomonas sp. | reverse complement strand
GTTTTTTTGCAACAAAATTGAGGCTGCTGCACGAGCGTTTCGTGCAACAGCCCCTACCAAATAGAGATTCCATTCATCGTATTCAGTGTATGGAATCTATATTTTTATATTTTACTTGTTCAAAGATATATGGCTATGTTGTCGTTATCCACTCTATAAAAATCAAGAAATCTTCTAAAATCAAGGAGTATAGATTTTCTACAAGTTAACTGGAGGAGTCACAATGGTTATCAAAAATGTTTACGGAGCAGGAGATTCGTCAGTTATTGAAACAGTAAGAGAAGGTGTTGTATATGGGTACATTAGAGTATCAACTTCACTTCAGCATGATGACCGACAGCGCACAGCAATGGAGGAGTTTGGTGTTTCGGCAGATTGTCTCTTCATAGACAAACAGAGTGGAAAAAATTTTGATCGTCCGGCCTATCACTCCATGATGGCTTGCCTTAGAAAAGGAGATACGGTCGTTGTGAAAAGTTTGGATCGACTGGGAAGAGATTACGAGGAGATGATTCGCCAGCTGGACATCATCACACGTGAGAAGAAGGCGGACATTGTCATCTTGGATATGCCGCTCATAGATACGCGCAGCAAGCATAGTGATGATCTTACAGGCAAATTTATCTTGAACCTTGTCATTCAGATTTTTTCTTATGTTGCTCACATGGAGCGCAACATGAACAACCAACGCACAATGGAGGGGATTGCAGCGGCACGGGCACGCGGCGTACAGTTTGGTAGACCGCCACTAACAAGACCAAAAAATTTCGAAGTAATCCGTGCTGCGTGGGAGAGAGGAATCCTGTCAGAGCATAAATCGGCACAGCTTTTGGGTGTATCACGGCCAACTTTTCACAAGTGGGTTCATGAATAAACGGCAGAAAATCCATGGTATTTTTGCTGGTAGGAGGTGTAAATAATAGCGCATACATAAAGGAACTTTTTTGAATGTGAACCAAGTGGGCCTACTTACTACAGTGGAAATGATTAATAATGAGATGATTTAGTTTTTATTTGGGGGAGAAAATGAAGAATATTTGTCCAAAGTGTGGAGCACCTGTTGTAGGGAATGGTAAATTTTGTGAAGTATGCGGTGAGCCAATAAGAGAACATGAGATAAATAACAAAAGGAATATCATTATTTTACTTTTTGTTGGCATGTTTCTCATTGCAGCCATCAGTTTTGGCATCTATTATCATACGGTTTCTTCACCGGAATATGCGATGAAGGAAATCCATTCTGCGATTCAGGAAGGCAATGAAGAGAAGTTCAAAGAGTACGTAGATGTTGACCGTTTGTTTGATACTACTTATGAGAGCATCAGTGATCGTATCGCCGTTAGAATATATCCACCAGCGCACCAGAAATATCCTAGAGACCCGTTGGTTGGTGGATCAGAGAGAGAATTTCATGACGCCTTACGTTCCAAGAAAGTCAATATTTTGAACTATGGAAAGGAAGCTTTGTCAAAAGCGTGGATGGCGAAAGAGGGGACGATGGATTCCCTAGACCAAAAAAGAGATGTTGTGTTTTACTCTCTTAATGCGTTTAATCCAACTTATAGCACGCCGGATGAGACTGGTATTGTTTTGGATAGGATATCAGAAGACTATGCAGATGTCGTGCGATTGGAAGTGGGGGAGTCCGTCGATAAAGGTGGTGGCCAGTACATAGTCCCACTCAAATTTTTTATCAAGGATTATGACAGAGGGCATCAGGTGCCGCAACTTGAGTTCGTTGAGGGAGTAGAAATTCGTATCGTTTTTGAAAAGCGTGGAATGAAAAGTAAACTTGTTGAAATTGAAAACGCAGGTGAGGTATTCGATGAAGGATTGGATCGCTATATTGCCGATACCAAATTGCATGGAATGAAGGAGTGGCTATAAAAAGGAAAAGTAACGATGAACAGCTTAGAAATATCTTTCCTTGAGAAAATTAAATTTTTATGAGGTGATGGTGTGGGATTGTTCTGTAAAAAGTGTGGACACAGATTAAACGCTAACGCTCTATTTTGTCCAATGTGCGGGACTGAGATATCGACTCAAATGCTGAGCACCATACAGGAAGAAGAAAAACAGGAGGTGAAGCAGGAAGCGGACGCCACATCGACAGCTGCAACCTCCACCATAAAAGAAAATGAAGAACAGGGAGGGAAACTGCGTACAGTAGTAGATCTCGCCAAATGTTTACTTATATATACGAGCATCTTGGTCATTGCTATTTTTGTCTTGGTTGGCATTAGAGCACATATGACAAATTCGTCAACGGATCAGGCAGCGGGAGCAGAACAAAAAAAATGGAACAGCATAGGTGATATTTTAGCTAATACACCGTTTGAGACACAGGCCATGAAAGAAAAAAGAGAGGCACGTGAGAGAAAAAAGAAAGAATTAGAACGGCGTAAAATAGATTTGGAGCGTAGAGAAAATATTTTGGAAACAAAGGTAAAGGCTTATAACCAGATCATGGATCGAAAGAGGGGGAATAATGAGTATACGGATCGATTCAACCAGGTGAAAGGAGCTTTTAACATGTCCAGAG
>CAUTTS010000167.1:0-2548 GCA_963541465.1 uncultured Selenomonas sp. | reverse complement strand
GAGCATGCGGTTCATACCCGCAGTGTCCGGAGTTCAAATCTCTGTGCCGCCACCATTTTGTTTGATCCCCCCGCAACGGGGGTTCTTTTATGCTTTCAGGGAGCACTCCGGTGTCTCCTTAGGGAAAATGTACTTCATGCGTTGACAGCATTTTCCAAGTATGATAAATTGATACGAGTGATTTCGTGTCATGAAAACTAACAAGGAGAGTCGATATTCATGCGCAACAACATTACGCTTGAGTGCACGGAGTGCCATAGCCGCAACTATCGCACGAACAAGAACAAGAAGAACAATCCGGATCGTCTGGAGTTCAGCAAGTACTGCAAGTTCTGCCGCAAGCACACGCCGCACAAAGAGACGAAGTAAGCGCCCGCATCATGGGAAAGATTGTGAAATTCCTGCGGGAAGTCGTCGCCGAGATGAAAAAGGTCTCGTGGTCGACGCGGCGCGAGCTGGTCACCTACACCGGTGTTGTCGGTATTGCGATCGTCGTCGTCTGCGCACTCATCTGGATCTGCGACACTATTTTTGCGCGCATCTTTCAGGTTATCCTGCATTACTAGACGGGGTGAGGGACATGGCAGACAAGGAAGAACTCAATCTCCGGCAGGCGAATCCGCATCGCGCATGGTATGTCATCCACACCTACTCGGGGTATGAGAACAAGGTCAAGGCAAACCTTGAACGTCTCATGCACTCAGCGAGCATGAGCGAGATGATCTTTAACGTCGTCGTGCCCGTGGAGAACGAGATCGAGGTCAAGGACGGCAAGGAAAAGGTCGTCCCGCGCAAGGTATTCCCGGGCTACGTCCTCGTTGACATGATCGTCGATGAGCACTCGTGGTACGTCGTGCGCAACACGACGGGCGTCACGGGCTTTGTCGGCTCGGAGAAGCACCCCATTCCGCTGACGGCGGAGGAGGCGGAGCGCATTCTCTCCGGCGCGGTGGGCGGGGCACCGAAACGCCGCGTCAAGGTGGATGTCGGCGACACGGTGCGCATCACCTCGGGCGCATTCGAGGACTACGTGGGCAAGATCACGTCGATCGACACGTCGAGTATGCGCGTACAGGTGGATGTGGACGGAACCCCACTGGATGTCGAGATCGATCAGATCGAACGGATCTGAGATCAGATATACCGCTGATTTTTCACCGAAAGGAGGTGAATGTGGATGGCAAAGAAGGTTGCGCGTGTCGTAAAGCTGCAGGTTCCTGCGGGGAAGGCGACACCGGCTCCTCCGGTTGGACCTGCGCTTGGTCAGGCGGGCGTCAATATCATGGCATTCGTCAAGGACTTCAACGAGCGCACGGCGAAGCAGGCGGGGCTCATCATTCCGGTTGAGATCACAGTCTTTGAGGATCGTTCCTTTACCTTTATCACGAAGACCCCTCCGGCAGCAGTTCTGCTGAAGAAGGCGGCGGGCATTGAAAAGGCGTCGGGCGAGCCGAACAAGACGAAGGTCGCAAAGCTCCCGCGCGCGAAGGCACGCGAGATCGCAGAGTCCAAGATGCCGGATCTGAACGCCGCATCGATCGAGGCGGCGACGTCCATGATCGAGGGCACGGCTCGCAGCATGGGCATTGAGATCACAGACTGATCGTCTGTGACAAAGTGGAAGGGCGTACGCCCGTTATGACCACGAAGGGAGTTATTCATGGCAAAGTTTGGTAAGAAATACCAAGACGCTGCGAAGCTGATCGAGAGCGGCAAGCTCTACGCTTCGCAGGAAGCGATGGAACTCGTCAAGAAGACGGCAACGGCCAAATTCGACGAGACCATCGAGCTGCATGTGCGCCTCGGCGTCGATCCGAAGTATGCGGATCAACAGGTACGCGGCGCCCTTGTCCTGCCGCATGGCACGGGCAAGACGCAGCGCGTGCTCGTCTTTGCAAAGGGCGAGAAGGTCGCTGAGGCTGAGGCGGCAGGGGCTGACTTCGTCGGCTCGGATGAGATCGTGCAGAAGATCCAGGGCGGCTGGCTCGACTTCGATGTCGCTGTCGCTACGCCTGACATGATGGGCACGGTCGGCCGCCTCGGTAAGGTTCTCGGTCCGCGTGGACTCATGCCGAACCCGAAGCTCGGCACGGTCACGATGGATCTGAAGAAAGCCATTGGCGAAATCAAGGCAGGTCAGGTGGAGTACCGCACGGACAAGGCGGGCAACGTCCACGTTCCCATCGGGAAGGCCTCCTTTGATGCGGAGAAACTCCGCGAAAACTATCAGGCGATCATCGACACGCTGATCCGCGTGAAGCCGGCAGCGGCAAAGGGGCAGTACATCCGCTCCATCACCGTTGTGGCGACGATGGGACCCGCCGTCCCCGTTGCGCTTAGCTAATTTTTAGCAGCGCACGGAATTTCCCCGGGCTGTAGACAGCAGGTTTGCACAAGCATCTAACGACATGGTCGCCTGCCGAGGCCGGACGTGAATTTGAACATTCATCTCCGGCAGAATAGCAGCCGGAGATTTTTTCATTCGAAAGAATAAGGAAGCACTGATAAATTCGGTACGACCATCTTGACGCATCTTTTTCGCCCGCTT
>CAUTTS010000166.1:0-2576 GCA_963541465.1 uncultured Selenomonas sp. | reverse complement strand
CATCACGATGGATTATCGCGTACGCGGCTTTACGCGCGATCTGCAGGGACGCAAGCTGTTTATGGACAGCAAGATGACCTCCATCCAGGAGTTTATCAAACAGGAGACGCTGGATGAGTACGATGCTGTGGACATCAATCTCTATCAGGCAAGCCTTTTCCATACGCGGATGTTGATCAAGGAGCCGCAGCTCCAAAACTACCTCTTCAATACGGATGTCGATGAGATCCCGCCCAAGACACGCCTTCTCATTAGTACGAGTCTGCGCCGCGAGATGATCGAGATCTTCAGCGGGAGGAACGTGTACTAGGAGATGATCTGATGCCGCTCTATAAAAAATCACTTTTGATTCTCCTGGCACTGCTCGGTGCCGTCCTGCTCGGTGCGACCTATGGCTACTATCACGAGCAGGATGCCATCGCGCTCGACGCGGCGACGACCGAGCACGCCGAGCCCCTGCGCAAGGTTACCGTCTATGTCTCTGGTGAGGTAAAGAAGCCCGGGCTGGTCACGCTGGATGAGGACAAACGCGTCGCTGATGCGGTGAATGCTGCCGGCGGTGTGATCGAGACAGCAGACATTGACCACATCAATATGGCGGCACATCTTGAGGACGGAATGCAGGTTCGTGTGCCCATGCGCCTGCGCGATGCAGGAGAAAAGGGAGCGGCGGCATCTCCCGGCAGACAGGCGGACGGGAAGATCAATCTCAACACGGCGACCGAGAAGGAGCTGCAGGAGCTGCCCGGCATCGGTCCCGCCATGTCTGCGCGTATCGTGGAGTACCGTGAGAGCAATGGCGCATTTCAGAGCATCGACGATATCAAGAAGGTGCGTGGCATTGGCGCGTCAAAATTTGAACAACTGAAAGACCGTGTGACGCTATGAAAACGGGACAGCATCCGCTGCGTTTCCTCATGGGACTGCTGGCGGTGTTTTGCCTCGGCATTGTCTGTGGTGCCTGCAGCGGTATTTCTCTTTCCGTGCATCGTATCTATCTTATCATTGCCCTACTGATTCTTTTTTCAGCCTCCGTTATCCTTGTTCTGAAACAGCATGAACGAACATGGATAGCGTTTGTGGGGCTTTTTTTCGTTGCGGGTATGTTTCGATTTGCGGGGGCGTATGAGCTGCCGGCACAGGATGTATCTCGTGCGGCAGGAGAGGAGACAGCTGTCTCTGGGATCATCACGGAGGTGCCGCGCGTCACGGAGCGCACGGACGGGGCACGGCAGATTCGCTATACTGCAGCGGTATACGCTCTGGGGCAAGGCGATACAGAGCGTGCCGCGAGTGGACAGCTGCTTCTCTATGAACGTGTGGAGGACGATACGCCGCCGCATGTGGGGCGTATTGGAGACAGAATCACGGCAGAGGGGAAGATTCGCCGCCCCCATGGGTATCAAAATCCTGGACAGATAGACACGGCGCTCCTCCTTCGCACGCAGGGGATCACGGCATCTCTTTCGGCACGGCGGGGCAGTGTATCCATCGAGTCCTGTGATGATATCTCTCTATGGGAACAGTGGATGCGCCGCGCGGCAGAGATTCGTACGCACTATCTTGAGCACATGCGTGCAGTCATGCCGCATACAGATGCGGCGGCAGTCTTTGCGATGCTGTTCGGCGGCTATGAGGGAATCGACCCTGCCCTGCTAGAGGCGTATACGACAACGGGGATCGTTCACATTTTGTCCGTGTCCGGTTCTCATATCAGTCTGATTGCCGCCGTGATTGCGTGGATTGCTGTGATCCTGCGTCTGCCGCGCGGGCTCAGTGCCGCTGCTGTACTTTCTGCGATTTTTTTCTATGTTTTGCTGGCGGGCATGGTACCGCCTGCCGTACGCTCCGGCATCATGGGCGGGGCCGCCTTTATCGGACTGGTGCTCGGACGCGAGCGCGACGCGAAGTATCTGCTCCTTCTGACAGGGCTGCTGATGCTTATGGTGTCGCCGCTGCTCCTCTTTCACATCAGTTTTCAGCTATCTTTTTTGGCGACGGCAGGGCTTCTCTTCCTCGCCCCTGTCCTCGCCGGAAAGATGCATCGTCTGCCGCGCCTCGTTTCTATGGTTTTTTCCATTACGATTGCCGCGCAGCTCATGGTGCTTCCCGTACTGGCATGGTATTTCAATCAGGTGTCGATCTCCGCGCTCCTCGCCAATTTCATCGTTGTGCCCATCGTCGAACTCATCATCATTATGGGACTCTTTGCCGGTATTGTCACCTATCTCCTGCCGCTCTTAGGAGGCATCCTCTTTGCCATTGACAGCGTCCTACTCGGCATATCGTTCGAACTGACACGCGCCTTAGCGTCTCTTCCCCTGTCCAAGATATGGCTGCCGTCGATGGGGCTTCTACCATCGGCTTGCTATTATGCGGTGATCCTGATCCTCTGTGCGCCGTCCGAGATGCGCAGAGAGATCCTATCGTGTTTCTTGGCATATCGCCGCATTGTCGCTGTGATGTGTCTTTCCCTCCTTGTCGGTGTGTGTGCGTGGCGTATGGTCATGCCGCGCGAGATGGCCGTACACTTCATCGATGTGGGGCAGGGGGACTGTGCCCTCGTTGTGACGCCG
>CAUTTS010000165.1:0-2598 GCA_963541465.1 uncultured Selenomonas sp. | reverse complement strand
CTCGTGACGAAGGGGACAGAGGAGCCGTACCGCATGATGACGAGCCGCGCCGAGTACCGCCTTGTCCTGCGACAGGACAACGCCGACTTGCGGCTGACACCCATCGGACGCCGCATCGGACTTGTCTCGGATGCGCGCTGGGCGCGTTTTACGGCAAAGCGCGACGCCATCAGGGCGGCACTCGCGCAGCTGCGGGAGACGCGTCTCAGTCCGAGCGCTGCGACCGAGGAGCGGCTGGCGGCGGCGGGCATCCCCCCGCTGCGAACGCCTGTGACCCTTTTTGCTCTGCTCGCACGCGAGGGCGACTACCGTGCACTCGCCGCCGTCTTTGACCTCCCACCGCTCGCAGACGACGTGCGCGAGGAGGTCGAGATCATGGCGCGCTACGACGGCTACATACGGAAACAGGAGGAGCAGATCGCGCGCATGGAGCGGCTCGAGGCACGCCGCATCCCCGCCGATACAGACTATGCGGCCATCGGCAGCCTGCGCCTCGAGGCAGCGGAGAAACTCGCCGCCGTGCGCCCGCACTCCATCGGACAGGCCTCGCGCATCAGCGGCGTCTCTCCGGCCGACATCTCCGTCCTCCTCGTATACCTCGAGAGGGCGCGGCGCACATCGTAATTTTAGATAAAAAGAAAGAGCCTGTCTGCGGATAGGCTCTTTTTGAGTGAAACGATGTTTGTATTCGCCTCAAGGTCGGCGGCCTCACGGCGCTCTATCAGCAGACCGCCTTTCTCGCCCTCTTTATCCTCGTCTTCTTCGGCACCGCCGTGCGGAAATTCAAGCGGTCGGTGATATAAAAAGACCCTTGAACACGATGTGCTCAAAGGACGAAAATATGTTTGTACTTTAGATTCGACAGTACTATCATATCATTGAAACGTCCTGGGCGGGAGAAATCCCGCGGCGGTGTCTTTCCCCCGAAAGGGGGTGAGCGGATATGTCTGAAATCGGTGCGATTCTCTTGTTGATCGCTGCCACAGGCTATATTTTAGCGATACAAAAAAAGTAACCGCCCAGCTTTTGACCGAGTGAGCGGTTATTCGAAAGGATATTAAGCAATCTTGGAAAGATGCCGTCAAGGACATTTCTTTCTATGCTTATTATAACAGCCCGCCTGCCCCGATGCAAGCGGATTTTTCCTTTACAGCACCGCAGTCAGCCGCTCCACGTCCCGCGTGCGTTCCCTCCATATAGCCCGAGGCAAAGGAAAGCCGTTCGCCTATTTCATCAGCTCCTTTTTTACACGATTCTATACCATCGGACAGCATACGGGGATTCAAGGAGATTTGTTAAGAAAGGAAATTTTTTTCCGATAGAAATGGTAAGGACAATCGTACAGCACAGGATGCAAGAAGGGAGGGATTGAAATGGAACTTGAGAAAATCTATGGCAGCGGCGGAGCAGTGCCCGCATCATCTGCGCGGCGCACCCGTGCGAAGGAGGACACCTCCGACACATTTGCACGGATGCTGCAGAACATGCGCGAGGCCAAGCCCATCAACAGCTATGGACGTGAGGACCTTGAGGGCGATACCGTCGTCACGCGCGTGCTCGCGGACGGCTCGGTCATCACACAGATCTATAAGGGAACGACGCTGATCTCGGAGACGACGACGCCCGGGACGAACCCCGAGGCGGGCAAGGCACTCATCTCCGAGCGTGTCGAGCAGCTGAAGCTTGACGAGGATGCGGCGCAGAATCCCCTGCTTGCCTCGCACGCAGCGCAGGGCGCGCTAGGAATCGCGGCAGTCATTGGTACTGCAGTATCATCCGAATGACCCGTACAGCCGACCTCCTGTCCACATAGGATAGGAGGTCGCTGTGTCTCACCCTCCCTGCTTCTTTTTTCCGTCTGTGAAACAATGCACTTTTTGTTACATGACCGTGGGAATTCCTTAGAATTTAACTAAAGTTTCTGAATTTATTTAAGTTCGTCGATCACATCTCGATAAAACAAATAGGACAGTGATATTCGCAGGAAGCGCAAAGGAGGGATTACAATGAAGTTTGAAAAAATCTATGGCGGGCGCGGCGTTGCTGCACCGACCCCCGTGCGCAGCATCGCGCACGCGAAGGATGATACCGAGAGCACTTTTGCGCAGATCCTGCAGGAGATGCGCGATGAGAAGGCAGCCGATCTTCAGGATCGCGACAGCAGCGAACCGGATACCATCATCACGCGCGTGCTCGCGGATGGGTCCATCGTTACGCGCGCCTACAAAGGAGCGCGTCTCATCTCCGAGACGACGACACACGGCAATCGTCTCACCCCGAGCAAGGCGCTTGCAGCGGAGTTGACATCCTACCTGCCCAGCCCGCCGCCCGTACCCGCGCAGTCCATGCTGGCGTCGCTCGCGATGCAGAGCATGATGGGACGGCCGGGATTCGCCGGCAACACACTGTAGATCGTATCGGCTGACGGCTCATTACGATAGACATCTGCTGCTCTTCTAGCCATGAAGTGACCTAAAAGGTATAGGTTCCTTCATCACTGATTCCTACGGGGGTATCCCCACAAAACGACCTCTCACCCAGTGGAATGTGTGAGAGGTCGTTTTGTGTATTGTATACACAATTGAGAAACATTGACAC
>CAUTTS010000164.1:0-2634 GCA_963541465.1 uncultured Selenomonas sp. | reverse complement strand
ATGGATGTACTCCGACGCGAGGTGAAAATGCATCGCGTCTATGCCGTGGATGAGATGGGAGAGCGTCTGATTTACTCGCCGCAATTGTATCATGCAGAGGTGGAAACTGCAGATCTTCTCCGCATGCTCAAACATAAGGCAGAACCGATTCACGTTCACAACCCTGCAGCACTTGTCAGCAAATGGGAGGAAGAGCATGCGGTAACACTCGCACAGCAGCAGCGAGATGCCGTGATTGCATCCCTGCTTCATGGCGTTGTCATACTTACCGGCGGCCCTGGCACAGGAAAGACGACAGTAATTCGAAGCATGATTGATATAATGGGAAAGCAAGGGCTGGATATCCTTCTCGCTGCGCCAACAGGTCGTGCTGCAAAACGTCTTTCAGAAGCGACTGGGGCTCCCGCAACCACTGTACATCGTATGCTCGAAGCACAAGGACGTGAAGGCGGCGAGATGCATTTTGCACGTGATGCGGAATGTATGCTTGAGGCAGATGTTGTCATCATCGACGAGGTGTCCATGATGGATATTGTGCTGATGCAGCATCTGCTTTCCGCTGTCCTTCCAGGCTCACACATCGTCTTCGTGGGAGATGCAGATCAGCTTCCGGCAGTCGGGCCAGGATCGGTGTTAAAAGATATTCTTCGTTCGGGCGTTTTTCCATGTGTGCGTCTGACACAGATTTTTCGTCAGAATAACAGAGGAACGATCGTGCTCAATGCACACGCAATCAACACAGGATCTATGCCAACATTTACAGGAAACGATTTCTCCTTTGTATCGGCAGTATCCGCCGAGGAAGCTGCAAAGCAAGTCCTATCGATTTGCCAATCGTTGATCGAGGCGGGGCACTCTGTGATGGACATGCAGGTGCTTTCGCCCATGCGTCGCGAAGCATGTGGCGTAGATGCACTAAACCGCACACTGCAGGAAGCACTTAATCCAGAAGCGGAAGACAACGCATCCATCGCCGGATTTCGCAGCGGCGATAAGGTCATGCAGATACGAAACGACTATACAAAAAATGTTTTCAACGGTGATGTTGGCCGTATTGTATGGATTGATACAGAAAAACTTATCGTACAATACACAGATGATGTGGATATCACGTATACACGGGATGAGTTCGCATCGCTTACACTCGCCTATGTCATGAGTGTACACAAGAGTCAGGGCAGCGAATACAGTACTGTCATTTTACCGCTTGTACGTGCGCATCATATTATGCTGCAGCGCAACCTCCTCTATACGGCTGTCACACGCGCAAAAAAACGTGTGATTCTTGTAGGAGATCGCACAGCACTCTTTACCGCTGTAAGCAATGATCGAACAAGACGACGCTATACACTCCTCGCGGAGCGACTCGCCGAAAGGATTTGAGTACAGTCAAATTTTGGCTTGCTGTCAATCTGAAATAATGATATTATTGGGGTGTGATTTTTCTGTATGTACCTCCAAGCAAATGTATTCCTGGGGAGGATCTGTATTTATGTTTAATTTCAAACAGAAGGATGATGAGTTCTTTGATCTATTCCTTGAAAGTGCGAAATTCTTTCATGCAGGAGCTTTGATTCTGGACGAGGTCATCCAGGATTACAAAACGACAGCGGTTAAGGTAGAAGAAATCAATAAAATTGAACACGAAGCAGATGCTATCAACGACCGTATTATTGACAAGCTGAACCTCACATTCATTACACCGATTGATCGTGAAGACATATACGCATTGGCAAACAACCTCGATGACGGCGTTGATCTCCTTCAAGGAATACTACAACGATACGACATGTACCATATGGGGGAGCCAATGACGGGAGCAGTAAACCTGACCAAGTTATTGCTCTCTGCAACGGAGGAGATCGTTCGTGCGGTATCCTTTTTGGGGAACATCCGCAAAAATCAAGTGGGTATATTGGACGCATCGCACAAGATTGAACGCTTTGAAAGTGAAGGCGATCTCATCTACCGTCGTGAAGTTGCCTACCTGTTTGAACATGAGAAGGATCCAATTGAGCTCATTCGCTGGAAAGATGTTCTGGAGCAGCTGGAAGACACGCTGGATCATTGTGAACATATTGCTGATATGCTGCGAGGAGTGGTAATGAAGTATGCCTGATTTGCAGCTATTGATCTTTCTGGTCATCCTTTTGGCATTGATATTCGACTTTATCAATGGTTTTCATGATACGGCGAATGCGATTGCCACTTCTGTTTCCACGAGAGCGATTCATCCGCAGCACGCAATTATTATGGCCGCAGTCCTTAACTTTTTCGGTGCAATGTACAGCACCGGTGTGGCAAAGACCATCGGTTCAGATATCGTAAAATCAGCCTCTCATGTAGATGAACACGTTCTTATTGCTGCGCTCTTCGGCTCTATTGTATGGAATGTGATTACATGGAAGTTTTCGATGCCTTCCAGTAGTTCACATGCATTGGTCGGTGGAGTGATCGGTGCTGTTCTGATGACATCCTCAGGCGTCGATGGATTAAACTTCACGGGAATCGGAAAAATTGTCCTCTCGTTGATTTTATCCCCTTTAGTTGGTATGGTTTCCGGATGCATCATCATGTTGCTTCTGTTCCGCGTGTTTGGGCATTCACGTCCAACATCCATCAACGGGAAATTCA
>CAUTTS010000163.1:0-2676 GCA_963541465.1 uncultured Selenomonas sp. | reverse complement strand
ACTCCGATCTTTCATCGGTTAGAAACGTGCGCCGCCGGGCGCACTACGCAAAAAGCGCAGGAAATCGCTTTCCTGCGCTTTCTAGTCCAACGGATGAAAGGAAACACGGATATCCACTCAGCACTGGCATCTTAGTACATCTCTTTGCACGCACTTCGACAGAAATCTAGTGCAGAGCATCACTCCGCATTCGGTTTTCCTCCCTGTCGGACGAAACATTTACACCAATCTGAAGGACTGTTTTATCCGTACTCCCTAAAACGAGGTAGGAATGTTTTTCGTCTTTTATCGTATAAAATATCCTGCGCCCGACTCGAAGATCATTTGATTCATCTCACCGGGGACATTCATGCTGATGTTTTTCCCGATGCGCTCGGCATGTGCCATGCGCCCGTAGATACGTCCGTCGGGGCTCGTGATACCCTCGATGGCGTTGACCGATCCATTCGGATTGTACGGCTGATCGAGGGTCGGCTCACCCTTCTCGTTCACGTACTGTGTGGCAATCTGTCCGCGTACGCGCAGTGCTGCCACCGTACGAGCATCCGCATAGAACCGCCCCTCGCCGTGCGATACTGCCAGCGTATGCGTATCGCCGACATCTACGCCCGAGAGCCACGGCGAGAGATTCGATGCGACGCGCACGCGCACGGTCTGCGAGACATGCCGCCCGATGTTGTTGTACGTCAGTGTCGGCGTATTCTCATCGAGATCCGTGATCTCGCCGTAGGGCAGGAGGCCGAGTTTCAGGAGTGCCTGGAAGCCGTTGCATATCCCAAGGATCAGACCGTCGTGATCGTGCAAGAGGCGATGTACCGCCTCGGCAATCTGCGGCGCACGGAACATCGCTGCGATGAACTTGCCCGTCCCGTCAGGCTCGTCGCCGCCGCTGAACCCGCCCGGCAGCATGAGGATCTGCGCGCGCTTGATCGCCTCCGCCATCGCCGTCACAGTCTCCTCGACCGCCTGCGGCGTGAGGTTGCGCACGACCATGATCTCAGGCTTCGCGCCGACGCGCTCCCATGCGCGCGCCGAATCGTACTCGCAGTTCGTCCCCGGGAACACGGGGATGCAGACGCGCGGTTTTGCAATCTTGAGCGAGCTTCCCTTGCGCTTCCCCTTTGTATAGGGCGCAAAGGTCGGGCGATCGATCTGGCGGTGCGTATGCGGCACCACCGTCGGGAATATCTTTTCCAGTGGCTCAGTATACGCCGCCCTGACGTCGGTGAGCACGATGGTGTCGAGATCCGTGATGATGCTCGGCACGTCGCGCGTGACGCCGATCTCGACCGCGCCCGTGCCCGCAAGGTTTGCATTGAGGTCGAACGAAGATGCCACCTCGAGCAGGATCGTGCCATAGAGCGGCTTAAAGAGATCGTCCTGCGGAATATAGGTCGTAAACTTAAAGCCGAGGTTGTTGCCGAGACACATCTTCGAGAGTGCCGCCGCAACACCGCCGCGTCCTACGCTCTGCGCAGAGAACACCTTCTGTCCGTGGATCAGTTCATGCACCTTCGCAAAGTTCTTGCGCAGACGCTCAAAGACCGGCAGATCCTGCATGTCACACGGAACAGGAATCATGATGACACGGTTGCCGGGATATTTGAACTCCGGTGAGAGCACCTTATCCGCAGGCACGGTCGCCACCGCAAAGGCGACGAGTGTCGGCGGGACATTCAGCTGCTCGAACGTGCCGGACATCGAGTCCTTGCCGCCGATGGCAGGGATCCCGAGCTCATGCTGGGCACGCAGCGCACCGAGGAGTGCCGCAAAGGGCTTGCCCCACTTATTGGGATCCGTGCCGAGCCGTTCAAAGTACTCCTGCAGCGTCAGGCGCACCTGATCCGCCCTGCCGCCGACAGCGACGATCTTCGCCACAGCCTCGATGACGGCATACGCCGCCCCATGGAACGGGCTCCACGTCGAGAGATCGGGATCAAAGCCGAACGCCATCGCCGACGCCGTATTCGTTTCGCCGTAACGCACGGGGATCTTTGCAACCATCGCTTCCGACGGCGTGAGCTGGTATTTTCCGCCGAACGGCATGAGCACGGAGGCTGCACCCACCGTCCCGTCGAACCGCTCGCCGAGCCCCTTCTGACTGCACACATTGAGGTCACGCAGATTCGCGAGCCACATGGTCTCAAGCGAGCGTCCTGCCCTCCGCACGAGCGGCGGAACCTGCTGCAGATACGGCGCCTGCTCGTTCGGAGCTGCCACAGCAACGCGGACGTGCTGGCGCACGCCGTTCGTCGCGAGGAAGCTGCGCGCGATGCGCACGATGTCCTTGCCGCGCCACTGCATCACAAGACGCGGTTCCTTCGTCACCACGGCGACACGCGTCGCCTCGAGGTTCTCCGCATCCGCGTGCCGCAGGAACGCAGACACATCCTGCGGAGCGAGCACAACCGCCATACGCTCCTGCGACTCAGAGATCGCGAGCTCCGTACCGTCAAGCCCCTCATATTTCTTCGGAATGGCATCGAGGTCAATCGTCAGCCCATCCGCGAGCTCACCGATGGCCACGGCGACACCGCCTGCGCCGAAGTCGTTGCATCGCTTGATCAGGCAGCTGACCTCAGGATTGCGGAACAGTCGCTGCAGCTTTCGCTCCGTCGGCGGGTTGCCCTTCTGCACCTCGGCTCCGCACGTCTCCAGCGACTCCAAGCTGTGCGA
>CAUTTS010000162.1:0-2697 GCA_963541465.1 uncultured Selenomonas sp. | reverse complement strand
CTGTAGACGAGCGTCACGAGTTCGTCCGCCTTGATCTCTGCCGCCGCCGTGGTGACGGATGTTTTTGCCGATGCAAGGAGTCCCTTCGGCTTGTGCGTCCCGTCGCCGTTCAGGAAGGCGTCCTCCTCTGCGTTGCCGAGTGCCTTGCCAAATTGCTCGATGAGATAGTTCTCAAGGTTGAATGCGTTGTCATAGAGCAGTTCCTCCGTCACCTTGACCGCAACGTGCAGCTTGTGCGCGTCGAGAACGATCTGGTCGAAGGTCGCGTCCCCGAAGGTGAGCGGCGCACCTTCCTCAATCCACGATGCCGCAGGTTTGGTGGCGGCGATGTTGATCTTGTGCTCCCCACTCGTTGTGATAACCGTCGCAATCGGACGCAGGACGTTCTCCTCATTCAGAACGTCAATGAGACGCTGATCGTATTCCTCGGGAACGAGATAGCCGCCGTTGGCATCCACGCCCTCCTGCAGGACGTTCTCCACCTGCCGGAAGTTCGTGCGGAGAGCTTTGAGCATTGCCGCACGATATGCTTCGCTTGCACGACCTGTCTTTTCGGAAGCGAATCCTGCGCCCGGCAGATTTGTAATTTCCGCCGTCACAGGATTTGCAAGCTGCGCGTCAAGAATTGCCTGACGCTCCATGCGCTCGATGTCCTTGCCGAGCGCGAGCACCTCGTTCTCCATTTGCTCATACGCCCTGGCATCCTCTGCCGTAAGGCGGCCATCCTTCTCGTGTTCATCGAGGAACTGCTTCGCCTGTTCCCACATTTCTGCACGTTTCTCGCGCATTGCCATGATCTTATCCATGTTCTTGTCCCTCCGTTAATGTGAAATAGAAAAGAGCCGCTTCTTAAACGGCTCTGCATCGACATTGTGTGTTCCCTGCCCAAATTTCGAGAGCAGGGAGTTCGTGACAGCGGCGCGGGAGAAGATCAGCCCGTCTTCCGTATCCGTCATAGGACGCTGTGCGTCCGCATAGAGAACGGAATCCGCAAATCCAAGCTCCACTGCTTTCTTGGCGTTCATCCACGTTTCGGCATCCATCAGCCGTGAAATCTTCGCACGGGAAAGTCCCGTCTTGAGTTCGTAGGCGTTGATGATACTCTCCTTAATTTCGGCAAGGAACGTGATCGTCCGCTCCATCTCATGTGTATCCCCGATGGAGACGGTCATCGGGTTGTGGATCATAATGGTGGCCACGGGTGACATCTCAACCGTTGATCCTGCCATCGCGACAACAGATGCAGCAGAGGCGGCAATCCCATCAATCTTGACATTGACATTTCCCTTATACTCCATGAGCATATTATAAATCTGTGCTGCCGCATAGCAGTCCCCGCCCGGTGAGTTGATCCAGAGGTCAATATCTCCCTCGGCGGCATTCAGCTCAGAACGAAACATTTGAGGTGTGACCTCATCACCCCACCACGTCTCGTCCGAGATTTCACCGTCCAGAAGCAAGACACGCTTCTCTCCCTCGTTCCGCACCCAGTTCCAAAATTTACGTTTCATCGCCCTCTCCTTTCTTGTTGGCGAATAAACCTGCGTCCCTCAGTTTTGTCATATTCCCGTTGATGAGATAGAGGTCGCCGCCCTCTGCAGATTCAATTGGATTCATGTCCTCAAGGCTGCGGATGTCGTTCGCAGAAAGCCATCCGTTCTGTCGCCCGATGGCATAGCCCTCCATGCGGCTCTTGTAGTCCCCACGCAGCAGCCCGTCCACGTTGAAACGGATGAAGTAATCTTTCCGCTCCTTATCCGTCAGCAGTGCTTTCTGCAGTGACTGCTCCCATCGCACGACCCATGGATTCAGCGTGTATTTGACGAACTCCAAGGACTGCTGCTCTATGTTTGAAAACGAGGATTTCTCCAAATCCCCGACCATATGCGGAGGCACACGGTAGAGCCGTGCAATCTCGTCGATCTGGAACTTCCGTGTTTCAAGGAACTGCGCCTCCTCCGGCGGTATGGCAATCTGCTGATACTTTACGCCTTCCTCGAGGACGGCAATCCTGCCCGTGTTCATCGTGCCGCCGTAAACGGCGTGCCAGCTTTCACGGAGCTTCGACGGGTCTTTCAGAACCCCCGGATGTTCAAGCACACCTCCGGGACGTGCCCCGTTCTTGAAGAATGCAGCGCCGTATTCTTCCGTTGCAAGTGCAATCCCGATGGCGTTCTTTGCCATAGCGATGGGACTGTATCCGACCAGACCATCGAAGCCGAGTCCGGGGATATGCAGCACATCCTC
Organism: uncultured Selenomonas sp.; assembly: GCA_963541465.1. Taxonomy (GTDB): domain Bacteria; phylum Bacillota; class Negativicutes; order Selenomonadales; family Selenomonadaceae; genus Centipeda. The sequence goes on along the minus strand of CAUTTS010000162.1, from coordinate 450 downwards.
ACGGCGCAGACGAATCTGCCCCTTGTCCGCAAAATTTGGATTCTCCTCCGTGCTTCGTGTGTAGGTGTAGTAGAGTTCGCCTGTGCGGCTGTCGCGGCTCACTTCCATCTTGTCCGGGAGGAGCGGATAGAGTCCGAGAACCTTGCCTCTGCCATCCCGCAAAATTTGTGCGTAGGCATTTCCCCAGAGGAGGAGATGTGCCATGAGCGTCTCACGGAAGACGAAACTCGTCATCTCGGGATTCGGTGCATCGTGGAGCAGGAAGTACAGCGGATGCTCCGGTACACGCTCTTTGCCCTGACCTTGATAGGCGTAGACGTGAAGCGGCAGTCCCGCGATGGATTCGGCAAGGATGCGGACACAGGCATAGACTGCCGTTGTCTGCATGGCAGTACGTTCGTTGACCGCCTTGCCCGCTGCCGTCTGTCCAAACAAAAAGGACAAGCCGCC
>CAUTTS010000161.1:0-2741 GCA_963541465.1 uncultured Selenomonas sp. | reverse complement strand
GACTGGTTGGTTTGTGCTATACTGTTCATGGCATGAGCCTCCATTGGATGTTTTTCTTGGTTGTTAAATTATACCAAATGGATGTCGCTCATGCTATTTTATTGTGTAGAAAGGCATATTTTTTAAGCCTTACAGCGTATTATTTATCTGCGAAGTTTGAGTCAAATATAGCAAAAAAAGGAAGAAGTTGCTATAATAGAGCCGTCGGTTTCGATCAAGAAGAGGAGATGGACAGATGCGCATTGCGCTGTTTGATTCGGGCTATGGCGGTCTGACGGTGCTCAGTCATGCACGCCGTGTGCTGCCGTCGGAGGAGTTTATCTTCTACGCCGACCGCGATCATGTGCCGTACGGGACGAAATCTGTTCCCGCCGTGCGCGGCTTTGTCCGCACCGCATTTCGCTTTCTCATCGAGCAGCAGCGCGCCGATGCCGTGGTCGTTGCCTGCAATACGGCGACCTCCGTTGCCGTGGATGAGATGCGCCGCCTCTACGATGTGCCGATCATCGGCATGGAGCCGGCGGTCAAGAAGGCGCTCACGCACGATGCGGTGCATCGCGTGCTCGTCACGGCGACGCCGATCACGGTGCATGGGGAGAAGCTGAAACGCCTGATTTCCTCCTGCGATCCGAACGGACTGGTGGATCTCCTGGCACTGCCGCAGCTGGTGGAGTTCGCCGAGCGGCAGGAGTTTGTCTCCGCGGCGGTGGATGCGTACCTGCGGGATGCGTTTGCACCATATCGTTTTGCGGATTATTCTGCGATTGTGCTCGGCTGTACGCATTTTAACTATTTCAAGGATACGATGCGGCAGCTTTTGCCGCAGAATGTACGCCTTGTGGATGGGAATGAGGGAACCGTGGAGGAACTCGCGCGGCGAACGGGGCTGCGCATACAGCCAATCGGTGCGCAGACTGCACACTGCACGTTTTTTGCGTCGGGGCGACCCGTTGTGCGTGCGGAGGAACTGGCGTACATGGAGGCGGATCTCGTGCGTGCCGCGCGAATGGAAGGAATTGTTTGAAAGGAGTTTTCATGCCGATTGAGGTAACACATCGGGTGAATTTTTATGATACGGATGCGATGGCGGTCGTGCATCATGCGAACTATATCCGCTGGTTTGAGATCGGACGTGTCGCGTATCTGCGGCGCATCGGCATCACGTTGGGCGCATTGATGGAGGCGGGGTACGTATTCCCGATCACGAAGGTCGGTGCGGAGTACCATGCACCAGCTCATTTTGACGATGAACTGGTGATCGAGACCACAGCGACGGCGCTCACCAAGGCCAAGATGGTGTTCTCCTACCGCATTCTCAATCAGGCGGGAACACTGCTGGTGAGCGGCTTCTCAGAAAATGTATTTACGCATCGCGATACGGGACATATAACGCGCCTGCCCAAGGAGTTCTATGTGCCGATGGAAGCGGCGATGACGGCGGAGAAAGAAGGACGGGACATTGGGATCTGAATTTTCGTGGTGGCTGCATCTGCTGATCGCAGTCGTTTTTATTGTGTATGCGGGCGTGAAGATACTCTTTGCTTATCTTGGTACGGAGGTGATCGTGCCGAAGACGGAGGAGATGACGCCATTTTCCGTCGTGGAACGGACGCCCGAGCGTCTGGTGATCGGTGCGACGATTCCCTTTGCCAACGAGGGAAAACAGTGTGGAACGGTGATGGATGCGATTCTGCGCGTTCAGCTGCCCTATGAGCAGTACGACGGCGCATTGGTGCACGGCAAGGTGGAGTGTGAGGGGACACCGCGCGAGGATGACTACTTCGAGGCGGCACTGATAGAGAAAAAGCAGCGCATCAATCTTGCCCTCAAGCTCTCCATTGAGGGGCGAAACGGACATACACTCGATGATGCGATTGCCCACATGGTGGATTTTCGCATGGACTTGATCTATCTGGAGACGGGGCGGACGCCGGCGCATTATTCCAAGGTGCTGATGAAGATGACAGCGGCGGAGATTGCCGCGCTCGCCGGGGTTGCGCTTGTACGGGAAGGGAAGGTGCAGAATGACTGAACTGAAGATTCTTCCTGTGCCGACACGTATTCTGACAGATGCGGATGACATTGTGGATGCGATTGAGTACTATGCGGGAGAGCAGGTGACCGCGGACGATCTGGTCTGCTGTGCTGAGAGTGTGGTCGCGATTACGCAGGGGCGTTTTGTCTTCCCCGAGCAGCTGCATATTTCGCGCGCGGCACGTTTCGCCTGCCGCTTTATTCCGGACTACGGCAGCCTTGCCAGTCCGCATGGGATGCAGTCCCTGATGGATGTGGAGGGGACGGGGCGTGTGCTCTTTGCACTCTTTGCCGGGTTCCTCGCAAAGCTTGTCGGAAAAGGCGGCATGTTCTATCGCTGGGGCGGCAGAGAAACGGCGCTGATCGACGATGTGACCGGCACGATGCCGCCGTTTGACAAGGCGATTGTCTATGGTCCTGCGGATGCCGACCAAGTGGCAGACCGTATACGGACGCGTGTGGGGGCATTCGGCGCGATGGTGGCGGATGTCAACGATCTCAAGCGTTCACGTGTGGTCGGTGTATCGAATGGACTCAATGGGGAGCTTGCGGCAAAGCTGCTGCTCGACAACCCGTTCGGCAATGCGTCACAGAAGACTCCGATCTGCATCATCAAGAACTATCGGCAGTATCAGGAGAGTCACTAAGGAAGCGCTGATAAAATGAGGTCTGCCAGATTGGCGTAGATTTTTTGTCCGATTGAGGCA
>CAUTTS010000160.1:0-2745 GCA_963541465.1 uncultured Selenomonas sp. | reverse complement strand
TAAGCGGGCGAAAAAGATGCGTCAAGATGGTCGTGCCGAATTTATCAGTGCTTCCTTTAGTATCTCTGGTTTTCCTATCCCGTTCAGTGGGCCATCGCGATCAATGCTCTGCAAAAGCCGGTTAATTTTCTTCAGTGTGCGTTTATCCTGTGTTTGCCAGTAAAGATACTGGGAAAAGGCTGTTTCGGTAAATGTAATGTTACTCATGCCCCATTGCCTCAAGTTCGGCAAATGTCTTTGTCACGGTACGCCCGTCGCGCAGGTCGTCCTCGCTCTGCGCAAGCATGGAGAGATATGCACTTTGTTCCTTTTGATGAAGCCCGGCAATGAGTTCGTTGATACATTCCGTAACGGAGATATTCCTATGCTTCGTATAGCTTTCAAGGATGCGGGCGTTGGCATCATTGATTTGTACCGCGAGCGTTGTCATAGTAACGCAACTCCTTTCGTATGGGAATCACAGAGACTGGATGGGAGAGAGGGTCTTATCGAGATAATAATAACATATTATTCTCTTTTTTACTATTTCCCGATCGTCTGATTGTGTACGTGATGTGTATATGTGATACGTCAAAGGGACGACAGAGCAAATCTCTTTGTCGTCCCTTTTTGTCGGTGAAATCACATTCACTCTGCTGGCCGAACCTCCAAAATCAGCGGCACGATCTCCCCACGCCGCACATCGACGATGCCTTTGTCCGTCAGCTTGACGTCAGGACTGACGGGGAGTGCGAGTGTCGCAAAGGACATGATGGCATTATCATGACGATAGCCGTTTTCCGTGAGGGCGCGGCGCACATCCGCGATCTCAGCAGCGAGGACGGGAAGCGGCCGGTCAGAGAGGATGCCCGCGATGGGGAGCGGTGCACACGCGGTGACGCTTCCGTCCCGTACAGCGGCAATACCGCCCTGCATGTCGATGACGGCGTTTGCTGCCGCCGTCATATCGGCTGCCGTCTGTCCGAGGACGAGCAGGTTGTGGCTGTCGTGCGCATAGGTGGTCGCCGCCGCGCCGCGCGTGAGCGCTGTCCCGCCGACGAGCGCCATGCCGCAGCCGCCGTTTTTGCCGTGCCGCTCAAAGACACAGGCAAGGTTGTAGGGGCTGTTCTCCCAGTCGATCACGCCGCCGCGCACGGGCAGCTCTGCCCGCCCCTCCGCGACAAAGGTCGTATGCTCCTGCACCTCGAGGACGCGGCAGAGCACCGTCCCCTCCGCGATCGGCGCACGCAGGACGAAGTCCTCTGCTGTGCGCGGCGCAAGGTGGACGCTCCGATAAAAATGCGGCGGAAATGATGTGTCGCGCGGTGCCTCCTCCTGCTCCGCCCCGCGTACATAGACCTGCCGCCCTGCACGCCAGACCTGTGCCACCGCAAACGCCCGCAGATCGGAGAGTACGGCAAAGTCGGCAATGCGTCCGGGAGCGATTGCCCCCTTCTCCCGCAGCCCCATGTGCTGCGCGGGCGCATAGGTCGCGGCGTAGATTGCCTCCTCGGGAGGAAGCCCGAGCGCCATGCTGCGCCGCACGAGATGATCGAGCTGTCCGCGCCGCATGAAGTCGTCGGGCATGGTGTCGTCGGTAACGAGAGCGAAACGCCCCGCGAGACGATGCTCCATGAGGTAGTCGAGGAACTCTTTCTTCAGTGTCTTCTCCTGCAGTTGGATGAACATACCGTTCGCCGCACGCTGAGCAAGTCCATCAAGGCTCTGATCCGTGTGGTCGGAACGGATGCCGCGATAGAGCAGCTCTGCCAGCTCCCATCCGACGAAGCGCGGACAGTGTCCCTCGATGGAGAAATCCGGCCGTCCGCACTGGATCTGGCGAATCAGGCGGTTGGTCTTGGAGTGTGCATCCGCAATGACCTCGCGGCAGTTCATCACCTCGCCGAGGCAGATCACCTGCTCCATGTGCATGAGTGCCTCGACATCATCACTCTCGATCGCAGCACCTGCCGTCTCAAGCGCATCATTCGTCGAGGGGACGGAGGAAGGAATGGCGATCCGGACATCGACGGGACCGTCCTGCGCACTCTGCATCAGCGCACGGATCCCCTCCACCCCAAAGACATTCGCGATCTCATGCGGCTCTGCGACGAGCGTTGTGACACCGCAGCGCACTGCCGCGTTCATAAATGTACGTGGCGCACACATCGTGCTTTCGATGTGCATATGGCAATCGATCAGTCCCGGGACGACATACTGTCCGCCGAGATCGATCGTGCGCTTTGCCGGATGTCTCGGCGGCTCCGTTCCAATGTAGGCAAATCGATCCCCACTGAGTGCAACGGATCCGGAGATAAACTTCTTTAAATAGCTGTTGTATATCTTTCCATCAGTCAGAAGGACGTCAATATCCATATCATACTCCTATTTTACCCCTGCAATGGCGTAGAAATAATACGCGAGCAGGAGGGCAAGCAGATAGTGTCCCTTGTGCAGCTCCTCCGTGCGCCCCATCGCCACTTTCATGATAACAAACGAGATGAACGCGACCGAGATACCGTTTGCGATGTTGAACGTGAACGCGGTGAACGCAATGCAGAGAAATGCAGGGATATACTCGGCGATATCCGTATAGTCAAGATTGCGCATGCCCGCCATCATGCTGACACCGACATAGATGAGCACAGGTGCCGTCGCCGCTGCGGGGATCATGAGCGCAAGCGGCGTCACCGCGAGAATGAGGAGAAATGCGACGGCCGTCGTGCACGCCGTCAGTCCCGTGCGTCCGCCTGCCTCGACCCCCGC
>CAUTTS010000159.1:0-2756 GCA_963541465.1 uncultured Selenomonas sp. | reverse complement strand
TTCTTGCTCCTGAGCTCGGGGCTCGATCCGACGGCGCGGTCAATCGCGCCGATGATGCTCTTATCCGCGCCGTTCGTCGCGTGATACTTCTCCACGAGCATGAGGATGTAGTCGATGTTAATATCTACCTGCCGAATCAGTTCCAGCTCGAACACGACATCGTCGTTGATGTTCTCCTTCTCCGCATTCCCCTGCCCTGTCAGCAGACGGTGTATATCGAGATAGACGCTCTGGTAGTCCTGCAGATCGCGCGGCGGCAGCAGCGGATCGTCCTCTGCAAAGTCGTCAAACGCCGTGAGGATGTTCCGCAGGCGCAGAATACTGCCGAAGATCCGTACATAGTCTTTCTGCGCCGCCTCGCCTAAGACCTGCTCTCCAGCAGTGAACTTCGCACGCAGCTCGGCGATGAGCTCCGCATAGCCCTTGTGGTGCTGCCCCTTTTCATCGTCATAGCCATCGTAGTAGTCACGGAAACCGCGCAGCAGCACGACACTCTCGGCATTCTCATCGCCAAAGAGCGAAATCGCATCGTCCGTCGCCTTTGCGAGATTGCGGAACGCGACAATATTGCCGAATGTTTTGACGGAGTTCAGGATGCGATTCGTCCGCGAAAATGCCTGAATCAACCCGTGGTATTTCAGATTCTTGTCCACCCAGAGCGTATTGAGGGTCGTCGCGTCAAAGCCCGTGAGGAACATATTCACCACGATAAGCAGATCGATCTCACGTTTCTTCATCCGCTGCGAGAGATCCTTATAGTAGTTCTGGAACGAATCCCCGTCCGTCGAGAAATTCGTGTGAAACTGCGCGTTGTAGTCCGCAATCGCAGCATCAAGAAAGTCGCGGCTCGTGCGGTCAAGGGTCTTCGTATCAAAGTCCTCATCGGGCAGAGCATCCTCGGGATCGTCCTCGTTCGCCGCATAGCTGAAGATGGTCGCCATCGTGAGGTCGCGCCCCGCCTCGCTCAGCTGACGGCGAAACTCCTCATAGTACGCCATGCAGACGGGAATCGACGCGACGGCAAACATCGAGTTAAAGCCGAGCACACGCTGTCCCTTCAGCGAATACGCCTTGCTCCGCATCGTCTTCTGATCGAAATGCGCGAGAATGTACTTCGTCACCTCACGAATGCGCTCGGGCGCGGCGAGCGCCTTTTCCCGATCAATCGCACGCACCTCTTTATCATCAACACCATCTTTGCTTTTCATCGTATTGATGTAGTCGATGCGGAACGGCAGGACATTCCCGTCATTGATCGCATTCACAATCGTATAGGTATGCAGCTTGTCCCCGAAGAGCTGCGGCGTTGTCCGTGCCGACGGCTTGCCTGCCCCTGCCGCATTCGGTGCAAAGATCGGTGTCCCCGTAAAGCCGAAGACGTGATACTTCTTGAACGCCTTGGTAATCGCCGTATGCATCTCGCCGAACTGCGAGCGATGGCACTCATCGAAAATCAGCACCACATGCTTGCCATAGATCGGGTGCGTCCTGTTCTGCCGGATGAAATGCGACAGCTTCTGGATCGTCGTCACCACAATGCGCGCTCCATCGTCCGCAAGCTGCCGCGCAAGCACCGCCGTCGAGGTATTGCCGTTCGCCGCGCCCTTCTCGAAGCGGTCATACTCCTTCATCGTCTGGTAGTCGAGATCCTTGCGGTCAACCACGAACAGCACCTTGTCGATCTCAGGCATCGCAGAGGCGAGCTGCGCCGTCTTGAACGAGGTCAGCGTCTTGCCCGAGCCCGTCGTATGCCAGATGTAGCCGCCGCCCTCGATGCGCCCCCACGTCTTGTAGTTGGACGAAATCTTGATGCGGCTGAGAATCCGCTCCGTCGCCGCAATCTGATACGGGCGCATGATCATCAGGACTTCTTCCGTCGTGAAAATGCAGTAGCGCGTCAGGAGCGCGAGCAGCGTATGCCGTGCGAGGAACGTCCGCCCGAAATCCATCAGATCGGTGATGAGACGGTTGCCCGCATCCGCCCAGTAGGACGTAAACTCAAAGCTGTTGCTCGTCTTTTTGCTCGCCTTGCGCCCTGCCGCATCCATCTCGCGGATATGGCTCTCGCGTGTCGTATTGGAATAGTACTTCGTATTCGTCCCGTTCGAGATCACAAAAATCTGGACGTACTCATAGAGCCCCGTGCCCGCCCAGAACGAGTCCCGCTGATACCGCTTGATCTGGTTGAACGCCTGCCGTATCTCCACGCCGCGCCGCTTCAGCTCCAGATGCACGAGTGGCAGCCCATTCACGAGGATCGTCACATCATAGCGGTTCGCGTGTGCCGCCGCATTCTCCCCCGCACCCCTTCCACCCTCCACCGCATACTGATGGATCACCTGCAGCCGGTTGTTATGGATATGCTCCTTGTCAATCAGACGTATATTCTTCGTCGTACCATCGTCACGCCGCAGGTTCTGGATATAGTCCGTCTGGATGCGGCGCGTCTTTGCTGCGATGCCGTCGCTCGCGGGGGCGATGGACGTCTTGAAGAAACGTTCCCACTCCGCATCCGTAAAGTCATAGTCGTTCAGTACCGAGAGCTGCGTACGCAGATTAGCGATCAGCTCCGCCTCATCGTGAACGGGGAGATACGCATAACCCTCCTCCTCCAGCAGACGGATGAGCGCCCGCTCCAGCGCCTCCTCCGACTGGTACGAGCCGTACGGCGCACGCTCCTCCCGCACATACTGCGCGAGTACCGTACTCTCTTCCGCCGACGCGATGAGATTATAGTACATGATGCCCCTCGTTTC
>CAUTTS010000158.1:0-2778 GCA_963541465.1 uncultured Selenomonas sp. | reverse complement strand
ATTGTAATCTTTCGAGGCAGAGTTGCGCAACATAAGAATTTATCAGTGTTTCCTTTGATCTTTTCTCGATCTAGGCGCAGCGGTGAATGGTCGAGAACATCCATCACATCTTCAACGGTTGTCGTCCTGCGGGAGGTACTGTCTGTGTCGTTGAGAAGGAACTTGCTGAATTCAACCAAATTCCCTTCGCCGTTTTGACAAAAGAGCTTACAGGCAACAACAATCTTTTCCATCTTATTCATAGGGTCTATGCACGTTGCGAGGAATGTCTCCTGTGCCGGGATACCGAGATGGCGAAAGATGCTGCATCCGATGTGTTCGGAAAACTGGTTGTTAATGTAGCTAAGTGATGTTTTCTTTGTCGAACGAACGGGATCAGGAAATTTCACCATGTAGGTGCTCCCGTCATAGATCAATGTGCGTTTTCGCTCTGAACCGCCAAAGCGATTGCTGCGCCATGTTGCATTTGTAATGTCAATCATCTATCAGCCCTCCAAAATACATCAACATTTCCTCACGGTCAGCAGATGTAATATCGCCTTCCTTCATAGCATATTTCGTTTCAGCGTAGAGGTGCTGCATCTCCGCACTCATATAAAGACGGTTCTTCTCCTCATACGCCCGGTAGAATGCCGTCATATATTCACAAAGAACCTCTTCATAGTCTTCCGGATTATATTTGTACTCCATCGTTACCGCCTCCCATAGGATCCATAAGCCTGATTGCACCTCATGATAAAGCTCAATCCTCCGGTATCAACGCCCCAAAATAATCAAGGATAGCATCACGTTCATCAGGAGATATAAAGTGCTCCTTCATCGCCTGTTTCGTGTCGAAAAAAATCCGTTGCCAGATACAAGATAAGTCAATAGCATTCGCCGCTGGAAGTGCCGCGTAAAAATTCGTCATGCTCTCACAGAGATAATCAACGTAGTCACTCGGGTTATATTTGTACTGCTCCATGCGCCTCACCTCCTACATCAATTATACCGCAGAGCGATTTCCGCGACAACAGCCTCTTACTGGTACCCCTCGGGGATGCTGTCATCTCCCTGTGATGCCGTTGGTTCTTCCCTCCGGTGCTCCTCCTCGGCAGAAATCGTCGGATTTTCAGCGACGAGGAACACTCCCCTTTCGTTCTCCTCCATTGTTTTTGAGAGCTCGCTGATCTGACGGCGAAACACGATGTCCCTGCTCACGCTTTCATACTCCTCCAGCACATCAACGATCTTACCGCCGTGCTGAAAGATGGACTGCTGAACCAGGATGCACATCGTCCGACTGAAATTCTTCTGTTTTGCGACAAACTCCTCAAATTCCGCTGTCCGTGGGAAGCAGACGGACTTTGTAATCACATTCTTCTCTGCCATTTCCGTTATCCTTTCTCTCCACTACGTGCCTTATCGCCCAGCAGCTGAAAGAGCGGGCTGTTGATAAATGCGTTCAGCCCCTCTGCCTCGAGGAACACGGCATCGCTTGGATCGTCGATGTAGGCAAGCTCAATCTTCGCCCGTGTGCAGAATGCCATAAGCCGCTTTTCCAGTGCCTCACGCATCAGGATAGAGCCGCCTCCATAGACAGCGACAACATCAACTTCGTTGTTGGCTCTTGAGATGACCTGCTCGGCCATCGTCAGGATTTCCTCCGCCTCATCTTCGAGTGCCGGCATGAAATAGGACATAGCCGCATCATGATACTTGTGTGCAGCATCACGCAGATAGCGGGAGAAATCCTGCCGGGTCACACTCTGCAATCCGAAGTCCCTCTTAAACGGATCCAGTACCCGCTCAATCGCGTGGCCGTTGCCGTTATGCGTCCCCATGATAAAGTCGGGCTTAAAGGAGATTCCCGTCGTGATGGGAAACTCCGTCGTGCCCTCACCGATGGCGATATGAAGGACACGCAGCGTCTTGAACTTTCCGGCGGAAAGGTTCTCAGGCTGATGAATCAGTGTCGGACGGTGCATAAAGGCATGTGCGGCCGTGACGCCCTCGGGGATCGCCTTGACAAAATCAAACTGAATAAAGACGACATACTCCTTTGCCCCGACATACACGGTAACCTTATGCTGCTTGTGCATGAACTTCTCGGCGAATGCGGCCGCCTTTGCCTTCGTGTAGTAGGACACGGGAATCGCGGTCGCCATATCCACATGCACCTTGATCGCGTCTCCCGTATCAGGAACGGCTCCGCTCTCCCGATAGCACGCAGCGACTGCCTCTCCTGCGATATGCGCGAGCGTATTCACATAGACAATATCGCTGGACACCTTGTCATTATCTACGCCGACGGTGATCGACCGGCACCGCTGTCCGCTCGAGAGTGCATACTCTCCGACGTAGTAGATCGCTCCCTCCACGGAGACAATGAGATTGTCGTGGATGTGCTTCAGCACATACTCCGGGTTCAGTTCGTCCAAATTCACCAGTTTCCCGACACGCGCAAAAACATTCGGTGCACTGATTCGCTGGCCGTTAATCACCAGATCCTGTTCGGCGTTTCCATTGTCATTTGCCACCAAAAACTGCATGACCGTTCCTCCTCGTCGCTCCTATACTCTTACCATTCATTCAGAAACAGATATGATTTCTATACGGTGTGCCGCATAAACACGCGCTGTTGTTCACGTAAATCTTTCACATCCATTTCATATTTAGTATATGTGACAGGAAATGGAAAAAATTCCTATCTTTTTTACTTTTTTTGTTAGAATTTAATGAGAAAAATAAATATCCACCCGCATAGCGGGTGGTTTTTCATTTTCGGGCATAGCCCTT
>CAUTTS010000157.1:0-2812 GCA_963541465.1 uncultured Selenomonas sp. | reverse complement strand
TTTGTGTCTGCGGATCAGCTGGCTATGATTATCCACTATTTATCAGTGATTCCTTTAGTATAGCATCAAATGCATTCATCTGCAACGAAATACGCCCCGCCGGAGTACTTGCTTCATCGCGCATCGTGCGCCAACACGGTGGGCGGGTTTTCCTAGTTGGGCAGATGCTCTGAACTGTGCTATACTGGATGCGTTGCCTCCTCCATACCGGCACGGGAAGGAGGTGTGTCAAGGATGCTAATCTCGTTTTTGCTCTCCGTTCTGGCGGGGATAGTCTGCCACTATCTCTGCAAATGGCTTGACGGATGAGAAAAAGGCAACAAGCCTAGGCGTTAAGCCCTGCCTGCACAATGGGAACAGAAAAGCCCCCAAGATTCCAGCTTGGGGGCTTTTCGTGTGTCGTAATGCTAATCTCGTTTGCCAAGCACATTATAACACAAGTCCCCAATGAGATGCAAGTGATGCGTTACTGCCGCCTATGTGCGGGCATTTTTTGCCCGTTTTGTCAATCCCAGTCGATTTCGCTATGAGAAATGCTTTCCCCGCTCTTATAGGAAGCACTGATAAATTCGGCACGACCATCTTGACACAATTTTTTCGCCCGCTTATCGCCCGCGATCCTCAACATAGCCTCTGCTATGCATCCGGTTTGCTGCCTCAATCGGACGAAAAATCTACGCCAATCTGGCATACCTCATTTTATCAGCGATTCCTTAGCATATTTACCTTGTGCCGCTATCCTACGTCTTTGGTAGAAATCTGTAACGAAATACGCCCCGCCGATCATTCTCGGTGGGGCGCGGTTCTATGCAAATATTGTGCGGCTCAGTTCTCAGAGTCGCCCATCCACTCGTCGGCGAAGAGGGGGGCGTCTTTGACGAGGTCGACGATTTCCTTTCGTGTCGCCTCGATCTGCTCGGGCGTGAGGACGGTCGAGAGCGGCTTTGCGAGCAGGGAGCCGATGTAGGCGATGTCCTCCTCGCGCATTCCTCGGGTCGTCGGGTTCGAGGTCGAGAGGCGCAGGGCGTGGAGGAAGAGGCCCGCGTCCATCGTGGGCATGGTGTCGAGTTTGACGCGGATGCCCATCTGCCCGATCACCTTGACCGCCGTGCCGATGTCAACGCCCGCCGCCGTGGAGGCGAGGACGAGATGGGTGTCCGTGCCGCCGCAGAGGACGGATGCACCGTGGTCGGCGAGGGTGCGCGCGAGCACCTGTGCGTTCTGTACGACCTGTGCGGCATAGTTGCGGTAGCGTTCGCTGGCCGCCTCGCGCAGAACGACGCCGAGTGCGGCGAGGTGGTTCATGTGCAGTGCCTCATGCCCCGTGTTGATGACGGCGGCATCCATGCGTGAGGCGAGCTCTGCCTTCGTGAGGACGACCGCGCCGTCGGGCCCGCGCAGGGAGTCGCGCGTGGAGAACGTGACAACATCGGCGAGGGGCACGGGCGAGGGGATGAGTTTGGACGCGACGAGACCGACGCTCTGGCTGATGTCGACCCAGAGGTAGGCGTCCACGGTCTGTGCGATCTCGTAGAGGATCTGGTAGTCGATCGTGCGCGGGAAGCTGACCGGGGAAAAGATGATGAGCCGCGGCCGGACACGTTCCGCCTGAGCGCGCACCGCCCCCCAGTCGATCTCCTGCGTGCCGGGCTCGATGCCGTAGTTCTCAAAGCGGTAGGAGAGTCCCGCGACGTGATCCTTTTTGCGCAGGTTGAGGGAGAGCACCATGTCGCCCTCTGCGAGGAGCGCCTGAAAGACGACGCGCGAGGCGGCGACGATGTTGCCGAGGCGAACGATGGCGTGGTCGCTGCGAAAGAGCTCCTTTGCGCGGTCGCGTACGATGGCCTCAAGGTGGAGCCCGCCGGTCGGGGTCTCGTCGCTGCGGTCAAAGAAGCTGTTCGTGAGGATACTGCCCTCAAGATACTTCGCGAACGGCGACATGGCGTTCATGTTCGGCATCAGCGAGAGTGTGTAGCGCTGGCGCTGGCGTTCTTCCTGCAGGAGATTGTAAATCTCGGGGTCGAAGGTTTCGAGATGATGGACGACTTCTTCGCGTTTCATGGGCAATTCTCCTTAAAAATTGACAAAGAAAGGATGCTGTTGACATTTTTCCATGCCTACAGTATAGCACAATTTTTCCGTTCGGTCACCCATTTTTGACGTTTCTGAATATTGCTATCAGGTCGGCGAGGGATGCTGCTATGCGCCCCTTTCACTGTGCATAGCGCGCCCGATGGAGGGGCAGCACCCCGTCTCTCCTCAGCGCAGATGTACGACGGAGATGGCGCCGTCACTGCTGATGGCGCGGTCGCGGAGAGACGGCGCGCCTGTGCGAAGTCGTGGAAGTCCGCTGTCAGCGCATCGAGATCCTGCTGCAGTGCGTCGACGTTCTTGCCGACGGTGATGACGTTGGCATTGGTTGTGTCGATGTACGCACCAAGCTCCCGCAGACCGTTCCATATCCCGGAAAGATCTGCCTGCGCAATGATGCGGTCAGCCATGAAGTACCCTCCTGTTTAGGGAAGCACGGATACATTCAGCCACGCCATCTTGACGCATCTTTTTTGCCCGTACTTCGGCGGAAAATCTAGTGCAGAGCACCACTCTGCGTCCGGTTGATTGCCTCGTTCGGACGAAACATCTACGCCAATCAGAGGGGTTATTTGATCAGCGAGTTCATCACTTCGCAAAATTAATGAAATCTGTGAAAAAGAATTGACACTGCGATATACCTACGGTATACTACGATAGCAAATATAAATAAGCAGGTTCGGTGCCCCTCGGGGCATAACAGGGAAATCGGTGCAATGCC
>CAUTTS010000156.1:0-2906 GCA_963541465.1 uncultured Selenomonas sp. | reverse complement strand
ATCACTCACGTGGGAAGAATTAGCAAGCGGATTCTGTTGTATACACCGAATGCCCGAAATGTGCGATTCCTGTAAGGACATAAAACACACAGGGAAGTGCGACACCGTTGCCCCACATCTTATACTCTGCCGCATCCGAATGCGGATTCTTCAGCCATCTCCGAATCTGACCGTCGGTCTTGGGTTTCTTCCCGCCCGTGATTTTTCGGTGCGTCTCAAAGACCGCGCGCCAGAACACCATCTCTTCCTCCGTGGGATTGTTCGTTTCCAGCCCCGCACACCATCCATCGGGAAAGCCCTGTAAGCGTCCGCACTCGGTTGGTGTCAGCCGACGTACGGCGTAGACGGGCTGATTGACAACCGTCGGGTCTTTGAAGTCCCGCGCCATGAGGGTCGGGCATTTCTCCTTTGCAAAATGAGAGTGGCAGCCCGTGGTCATGGCATAGACGGCATGACGGTCAGAAGTGTTGAGGGTAAAACTCACATCCTCTGCGATGCCACTTCCCTGCGGCCCGTTCTTCTCCTGCCGTCCGATCATCGAGCCTTGGATGGAGACGACCGCAACGCCGCCCTGACAGCACGCAGGATTCCCGCCACTCTGGTCAATCGTCCGCGCCGTTTCCGCTTCGTAGATGCCCGAGGTCGGATTGCCTGATTTCATGGCATTGGACTGGAACGAGGAGATGCCGTATGCCTGTACGTCCTTCAATACAAGCGGCTGATTGTTGCCGCCCGTACCATAATGACGGGAAATCGTCGGTGCAACGGGGAGAGGACCGCTATACCGTGCGTCTGCACCATGTGACTCGAATACGGCAGGTACTCTGCCCGCACGAAGCGTCGGGGAAGTCTCCACCGCATATCCGATGCTGCGGCTCTGTGCAGAATGCTCGGTACAGAAACCCGCACTTACCCGCCCGCCTGATGCATGAGTGCCATCCGCAAGCTCTCGGGCAGTGCCTTGCCACGCAGCGAAGCTCGGCGCAAGATCCCCGCGCACGCTTTCGGTGTCAAATAGTATTTGTCCGGCACTTGATCCTTCAAAATCTGCGACAAGGTAGATTCTGCGCCGACGCTGTGGAACTCCCCAGCCCTGTGCGTCCATGAGCCGGTAAGCAATGCTCCATCCGTCTCCCAGAAGAATGTCGGCGTATGCCCATCCACCTTTTTGAGGCAAAGGCACCTCGGGTACTTCCGGCTCTTTGATGCGAACGATCTCCGTAAGGACGGATTGGAAGTCCCGTCCCCCGGAACTCGAGAATGCTCCCGCGACATTCTCCCACACGATGAATCTTGGGTATCTTCCATTCGTTGCACACCTCATTTCTCGGACGATGCGTACTGCTTCAAAAAAGAGTATGGATTCTGCTCCGTACAGCCCGTCCCTGCGTCCTGCAATACTGAGATTCGTACAGGGCGATCCGAAGGTGATGATGTCCACAGGCTCAATTTCGTCTCCTCGGATATTGTGAATATCCCCGAGATGTTTGACGGAAGGAAGGCGCTTCGTGGTGACGCGAATCGGGAACGGCTCAACCTCCGATGCCCACTTCGGTTCTATCCCCGCAAGAACCGCACCGAGTGTGAAGCCCCCGCTCCCGTCAAAGAGACTGCCGAGCGTGAGCGGCGTGTGCGTATTCACGCGCTCCCTCGTGCCGTCATACGTTCGAGCATCTTTCCCGTCATCCAGATCGCCCCGTCAATGACAAGCGGAAGGAAAATGCGGTCACGGAATCTGCACCATCCCGTCTCCTTCTCAGCACTCTCCTTCAGCGCCGCCGTGTACGCCGCCGACACCTCACGAGCGGCGGGAAGCCCCTTCTCGTGCAGCCAGAGGACGGTCGCTTCCTTCGCTTCCGTCCGTACAAAATCCCCCACATGATTCTTCAGTTCGTTTTGGATGTGTTCCAGTTTCATCTTCAACTCTCTCCTTCATAGTCCGTTACTCCGCGTGCAATCGCACGCGCGAAATCATCCTGCTGACTGCGAAGCAACTGCACGTCGCCCGCATGGTCGATAAACGCAAGCTCCACAAGCACAGCGACCGCATCGGTGTTGCTCAGAACATACAGATCGTTGACACCGGGCTTTGCCCCCTTCACGCCGCGATCCATTGTACCGAGCGCATCCACAATCTGATTCTGGATACACTGTGCCAGCTTCTCGCCTTCGGTGCTTCCGTAGAAGTGCCACACCTCCGTTCCGTTCGCACTGCCATTACAGGCGTTGCAGTGGATGGAGATGAATACGTCCGCATCGCTGTTGTTGGAAGAGTCAACGACTTCCTCCAAGCTGTCCGACTGCAAACATCCCACAACTTCTACACCTGCGGCAGTAAGATAGCCCGCCACAAGGTCAGCGACATTCCTTGCAACGTCACATTCCCGCAGCCCATATCCACACGCGCCGGGATCGGGATTTCCGTTAGGGGCGTGCCCCGGATTCAAAAACACACGCATCAAGATTCCTCCTTCGGTTTCGGCACATCCTTGTAGGGGATGCGCTCACCGTCACGTTCCAAAAACACATCTTCGGCATTCCCGTCTCTGCTCTGAATGTACCGCTCGACCGCCACATCCACGAATTTCGGCTCAAGCTCCACGCCATAACAAATACGGCTCAACTGCTCACAAGCGATGAGTGTCGAAGCAGAACCGAGGAAGCCGTCAAGCACTATCCCGTTCGTCTGCGTACACTGCTTGACGAGATACGCGATGAGCGGAACGGGCTTCGAGGACGGATGTCCGCAGCCGTCCTTCTTCGAGTCCTTGATGCGGTCAAATGCAAAGACGGTGGTCTGCTTCTGATCGCCGTACCACCTGTGCCGTCCGTCCTTCCTCCATCCCCAGATAATCGGCTCGTGGATGTACTTCCAGTCTGTACGCGTAAGCACGAGTCGGTCTTTC
>CAUTTS010000155.1:0-3085 GCA_963541465.1 uncultured Selenomonas sp. | reverse complement strand
CCGCCGTGAGAGGGCGGTGTCTTAACCACTTGACGAAGGCGCCACATATGTCAACGAAAGATACTATATCATAGGGATGGAGAAAAATCAAGGGGATTTTTTGATCTACTCCCTCAATATCCATCTATCCTCTGCATCGTATCAAAGAAACATGTTGTAAGAGTTACGAATCCTCCTACACCAAATGCTCTGCACAGTCAATGTCTGTAATAAGCACATTGATAAAGCCGCCGCAAATCGCCCCGCGAACGGCAGCCTGTTTCTGACTTCCCCCCGCCACGCCGACACGACGTGGAATTTTTTTTAACATATCCAAAGGAATCCCCGCGACACGCTCATTAAAATCCTGGAACGGCTCTGTATTTCCATCCGCATCGAAGTAGCGCAGAGCGATATCCCCTACTGCACCACGCGCTGCAAATTCTGCAAGAATCGAACGGTCAACATATCCTGTGCGCAGCATCGTTGAGTGCTCCGTTGATGGAATGCCGATCCCCATGAGTACAAGGTCGAGCCGTGAATAGAGATTCGTCACGTTACGAATCGTCCTTTCCGCCAGAAACCCCTCGAGCACCTCACGCTGTGAAAACACTGCGGGCGAAAAAAACTGCACACAGTCACCAGCAAAACGTTCGGAAAGCTCCTGTGCGAGATAGTTTGAATGTATATCGAGACGGCTCTCGGCAACACCGCCCACGAGCGGCACAAACGTCACCTTAATCGGGCTCCGAATAAAATAGTCCGAACGAGCGACGTTCTGTATCGCGAGTCCCATCGTAATACCAACCAGAAAACCATCCATCAAGATGCGAGAAAGATACTCGAGTGTCGCGCTGCCGATCGCCGAGCTGATTGGATACTGCCCATCCGTGAGCGGACTAGACGGAACAATAATAACCTCCTGCAAATGGTATTTCTTTTCCAATTCACGTTCAAGCTGACCATAGGCAATGTTGTCAGGGTTCTGAATCTCGATGCGGACGATTCCGCGTTCTTTGCCGATGGAGAGCATCCGTGAAACAGTCGGACGCGAGATACCAAGCAGCTCACAGATTTCTTTTTGTCCGAGCCCGTCCTGATAATACAAACTACAGCATTTGAAAATGAGACGAACATCATCAACGATTTTTTTCATTGTGGCCCCCCTTCTCCCACGTACCGTATCTCTCTAGCGCATATCCTAACATTTTTCATCAACATTGACATATGTTCTATCGGAGTATGGAAAAAGGGAGTCGCCGCTGCTGTAATACGCGAACACAATGAAGGAAGCACTGATAACTTCGGCACCGCCACCTCAGCGCATTTTTTTGCCCATTTTTCGTTGCCAAATTCTCCACACAGCCCTTGGCTATCTCAATTGAACAAAAATCTACACCTATCTGAGAGACTGTTTTATCAGCGATTCCCTAACGGGATGATGTGTCCAACCTCACGCAATGTATGAAGCACCTCATCACCTATGATGCCTGTTTTTCCTCCCGGTGCTTCATATAGAGATATATCTTCTCCGTAACAATGCCACGAAGCAGAATAACAACGATACCAACGATAAAATAGCGTACGGCCAAGTCGCCAAGCGGCAGGCCAAGCGTCGTAATTCCCGCCGCAATCCCCATATAGACAAAGAGTTCGCCGCCGTTGGCATGCGGAAAGAGCCCTGTCACTGGATGCACAAAGCTGACCGCTGCATCATAATAGGCGGGCTTATACTTCTGCTCGACAAAGTTGCCAAACGTGTAGCACATTGGATTGCCAAGGAAAAGTACTGCAAGAACAGGGAGCACAGTATAGCGTGTAACAATGTTCTGCGTCGCGCGTTGTGCAACGCCGTTGACACGCTCCTCTCCAATAAGTTTAATGAGCGAGTTGACTGCTGTCATCATGATGACGAGAAGCGGAATAATGCCCGTTACCCACGAGGTAAACGTCGCCGCCCCCGCACGGAAGAGATCCATAAAGCCGTTTGCTGCTGTTGCTATCAGTTCCATGATTTTATCCCCCTCTCGATCAGTAAAGTCCAATGCTTGCCGCATAGGCGATCAACACGGCAAGGGGACCTGTAATAACACGCGAATAAAGAACGGCAGGAACACCGAGCTCGATGGTTTCCGGATCTGCTTCCCCTAGACTAAGTCCAACCGGGACAAAGTCAGCACCAACCTGTGCATTGATTGCAAAAAGAGCAGGCAGTGCATACTGCGGAGGAATATTGCCCATGCCTATCTGCGCACCGAGCAGCGTACCGACAACCTGTGCGATGACCGCCCCCGGTCCAAGAACCGGCGAGATAAAGGGAATTGCACAAATGAGCGAAATGACCAGCATCCCCGGCAAAGAGCTTGCCAGTGGCGAGATTGTGTTGGCAATGACATTGCCCAGACCGGAGACACTAATGATGCCAAGAATCATGGAGACAAACGCCATAAACGGTAAAATACTCTTGACCGTAATATCGATGGTTTCGCGGCCGGCAGCATAGAATTTATTCACGATGCCGCCGATAGCGATGCCAAGACGCGTAACGAAGTTCTTTTCTCGTCCCGCCTGCATGGCAGCAATCTCTGCCTTTGCCTGCGCCTTGCTCTTAGGTGTATGCTCTGCGACGGATTCCTGAGCCTTTACCTCAGCCTCATCCGCTTCAATGACACACGACAGATCAACCGCAGAGACATAGAGCTCCTTCGTAATGAACTGCGCCAAGGGACCAGTCTTGCCAACAGGCAGGACGTTTGCCGTCAGAATCCCCTTCTTCGGATAGACACCGCACCGAGCCGTCCCCCCGCAGTCCACAACAGCAAGCAGGATCTCCTCATCCGGCACCCCCGTCGTGAATCCATCAACCGCCGCACATCCTGTCTCCTCGGCAATTTTTGCTGCAAGCGGATGGATACCGCCGCCTGTCACGCTCACGATCTTGCAGCGCGTCTCTGTCGGAACAAGGACGAGAGGGCCGCCCCATCCGCCCTTTCCTGCGACAATCTTAACTGATTTGTACATACATTTACCTCCTATGGGATAAATTATACCTAAGGAATCACTGATAAATAGTGGATAATCATAGCCAGCTGATCCGCAGACACAA
>CAUTTS010000154.1:0-3253 GCA_963541465.1 uncultured Selenomonas sp. | reverse complement strand
GCTGATAAAACGTATCGCGCTCCACGGGCACATAGCCCGCCTCACGGATCATCGCATCGAGCTCGCGCCGCGTGATGCCCGTCTGGGTCTGTGCACCTGCGGCGTGGATGATCTTTTCCTCGCCGATCGTCCCGTCGAGATCGTCCGCACCGAACCCGAGCGCCAGCTGGGCAATCGGCTGCGTCAGCATGACCCAGAACGCCTTGATATGCGCAACGTTGTCAAGGACAAGACGCGAGAGCGCAAGCATCTTCATATCCTCCCACGAGCCGACGCGCGCGAGTTTCTTCTCTGCGCCGAGCACCGTGTTCTCGGGATGAAACGGAAAGAGCATGAACGCCTGAAAGCCGCCCGTCTCATCCTGCAAATCGCGCAGGGCGAGCAGGTGGTCGATGCGCTCCTCGACCGTCTCGATGTGTCCGTACATCATGGACGCATTTGTGCGGATGCCGAGTTCATGCGCTGTACGCATACAGTCCAGCCACTCTGCACGCGTTGCCTTGTTCGGGCAGATGATGGCACGCACGCGGTCGGAGAGAATCTCCGCGCCGCCGCCCGGGAGGGAGGAGAGTCCCGCTGCCTGCAGACGGCAGAGAATATCACGGACACTCGTCTCCTCCATCTGGGCAAAGTTTACGACCTCGACGGGCGTAAACGCCTTGATGTCCGCGTGGGGGAGTGCCGCGTGCACCTGCCGTACCACGTCCTCATAGTAGGAGAAGGGACGATCAGGGTGGAGGGCGCTCACGATGTGAATCTCCGTCAGATGCGGCGTCTTCTGCGCCGCCGCGAGCACACGCGCCACATCATCCGTATCCATAAGATAGCCGCGCGCATCCCCCTGCTCCACCTGAAAGGCGCAGAGGGGGCAGTTCGCACGGCATATATTCGTGAGATTGATGTGGCGGTTTACCGTATAGTAGACATTCTTCCCGCTCGCGCGTTCCTTCGCCGCACGCGCCCACTGCGCGAGCGCGAGGAGGTCGTTATCCTCATAGAGGAGGAGTGCATCCTCCCTCGTCAGCCGCGCCCCGCCCTCGGCGGCGGCACGGGCCGTTCTCAAATCGCTCATGTACTCTCCTCAAAGGAATGTCCGAAAATCTGAAAAAAATCGAGCAGGCGCCGCATCGTATCCTGTCCGTCATAGCAGGTATCCACGAGATACCCGCGTTCGCGCTCATACTCCTTCAGTCCGCGGTAGTAGAATGCCTTCTTTGTGTCCTCAATGATGAACGGAACAATATTGTATTTCAGGCACTCCTTGAACGCGATAAGCCGTCCGACACGCCCGTTGCCGTCCTGAAACGGATGAATCCGCTCAAAATGGTAGTGGAAGTCCACGATGTCCTCAAAGGAGATCTTCTCCTTGGCCTGATAGCGGTCAAGGAGCCTCCGCATCGCCGCTGCGACCTCCTGCGGCGGAGTCGTTTCCACGCCGCCCACCATATTGGGACGTTCCTTGTAGTCGCCCATGCGAAAGTAGGGGAGCAGCTCGTCAGACGTTCTGCTTTTCAGCAGCTCATGGAGTTTTTTGATGATCTCTTCCGTCAGCGGCTCCTCCGCACAGTCGATGCAGTAGTCCATCGCCCGAAAGTGATTGACCGTCTCGATGATATCATCCACATGCGCATCCCCGCCCACGGTATTCGTCTCAAAGATGCGTCGCGTCTCCTCCTCGCTGAGGCGGCTCCCCTCGATGTGGTTTGAATTGTAGGTCATGCGCACCTGCAGCTCATGGTAGATGCCGCCCGAGAGGCGATGTGCCTTCTCCTCCCGCAGCCGCAAAAGGAGCGGATTCTCCCCTGAAAGCACAGCATCACCTCCAAAACTTGGGAAACACGGATAAATTCAACAATCCCCGTGTTCTATTATATATAGATTCAGCGAAAAGGTAAAGGAAGCGCGGGGATTTTCGCCGCCTTCTCATTTACTTTCCCAAAAGACCTATTGAAGCCGCTCCGCATCCGTATTATTATCAGAATGAATCGATATGTCAAAATGGGAAAGGAGCCGCCCATGAATCTACCCTACCAATGCCCCGACTGCGGCACGGAGCTCGGCTACAAGGGACTCTGCTGGCGCTGTAGGACGGCGGCGAATCGCCGTGCGGCACTCGCATGGACGCCCGAGGAGGTCTCGGCAAAGGAGCAGGAGATCATCGCGCAGATCGAGGATGTTCCCGATGACTTCTGGTATCTGCTCTGCTGTCGCAGACGGCTCGCGCCGGAGATCCCACGCGCGGCACTCGCGGCGCGTACCTTCTGGCCGCCCGCGCTCTACTATCACGCGCCCGCCGACGTGCGGGACGGACTGATCGCCGCACTGATGGAGACGGAGGCCGCGCAGGAGGCGAACGAGCTGATGATGTGCCTCGGTATGCAGGGAGACGACCAATCCCTTGCGGCACTCCTTGCGCTCGAACGCAATCCGCGCCCGTGGCGCGGGAAGCTGCACGTCGATCCCTCTGTCTATGCGCAGTGCGGCGGCTGGACGTTCGACCGCGTGGGACGGCGGCGCACGCTGAACTTCGACACCTGCTATCCCATCGTTCACGCCGCATTGGCAGAGGAGCGTGATCGCTCCCCCGTCCGCATCGCCCGCCCGCGCGAAGAGCACTGCCCGCACTGCGGCAGCCGCATGGCAGATATGCTCGTCCTCGACGGGCGGGACGCGCGTCTGCAGTTCCTCTGCATTGACGGTATCCTCACAGCGACCTGCTGCCCAAACTGCGTTGCCTATGCAGAGCCGATGCTGAGCCGCTATACGCTCGACGGCGGCAGCACTGTCCTGCCCTATGAGAATGCAGATGCCACGGCGTACATGGAGGAACTCGACACCATCTTTGACAACGATCTCATCCTCGGCGCATCACCCGTCCCACGGTTCTACGGCGCATTCTTCGACGATGTGAGCACGCTCGGCGGATTCGCCCTCTGGGAGCAGGACTGGTCGTACACGACCTGCCCCGACTGCGGGCAGCCGATGAAATACCTGATGCAGATCCGCTGGAATGAGCTGGCGGACTACATGGAGGGCACGCTCTACATCGAGTTTTGCCCCGACTGTCAGGTTGTCTCCATGCAGCATCAACAGACATGAGGCGCAGCCATGACCGACCACGACCATACGGTACTTGCAGAAAAGTTCCGCACACTGTACGCACACCTTTGCCGTGAGCACATCCTCCCATCCATGCCTGTCACAGAGGATGCCTCGCCCGCACAGATGGCGACAGCGCTCCGACAGGCACTAT
>CAUTTS010000153.1:0-3279 GCA_963541465.1 uncultured Selenomonas sp. | reverse complement strand
TGCCTCAATCGGACAAAAAATCTACGCCAATCTGGCAGACCTCATTTTATCAGTGTTTCCTTACGAAGCCTCCGCATCATCTGCCGCACGATAACGCGGTGCCACGAAAGCGGTCAGACCAATTTGCGGGATATTCCATTCATTCGGCAGATAGATGCTGCAGGAAATCTCATCCCCCATCGCATCAACTGCAGTAAATGTATATCGTCCAAGCTCCTCATTGTTCGCCATACGCTCAATATGGGAGAAAGATGTCTCTGCAAAAAAACGTTGGAACGCACCCCATATCTGCTCTGCATCCGCCGTGGACAATTCCGTCTTCCATTGATATTTCATGCCGACCCTGCATCGTTTCTTCCGCCCTGCTGCATCCGGACGACAAACTTTCGTTGCACCCTTGGCGTATAGGCACTCCATTTGTTCCAGTGTCTTACTTACATATTCCAGTCGTTCTTTCAGCGTCTCCATCATTTCCCCTGCGTGCTTGCAGGCATCTTCATACGTCGTCCATGTGTCCATATTCTAAATCTCCTTTTCGAGGTATCTACATAACTTCTCTATATTTTACCACACCATAAAACTCCCCCAAGGCGACTGCCCGAGGGAGTTATCTATCCGAAAAAGGAAATGAAGGAATCATGGATAAAACAACACGCGCCAGATCGGCGTAGATTTACTCCACAGCCGTCAAAAACTCGTGTCGCGACGGTCGGAATTCATCGCCATAAAGAATCCATGCGGTCTCCTGTATGCCAAATACAATATCTTGAGAAATATTGTAGACATATCGTGCCCACGGATGTCCAATGTGCTTTTCCCGTATGGCCGTCATCTGTGCCAGCGAAGGATCTTCTAAGTACTGCTTGCCAAACCCTTCTTCCCGTGACCCCACGTTTTCGTGGCCGGGGAAGAAGAGGTAGTCGGGATTTGCAGCAATGAGCTGCTCTTTTGTCATCTCCTCTCCCATATGATTCCCTGCGGCAGCCTTTGCATTGATGGACTCCGTATAACGACAGAGCTCATCAAAGGTAGACCCCGCGCCGCCATAATTTGGCATAATGGATATAAGCGCAATACGCTTGTGTTTCTTATCCTCCGGCACTAAGGCAATTTTCTCTTGGAGCTCAGCAAGTTTGTCTTCCATTTTCTTAATGAGCTTCTCCCCGCGCTCCGATTCTCCAACAGCCGCAGCAAGCAAGCGTATATTTTCATGGATATCGTCGATGGTGGCTGCTGACCTAAAGACAACAACAGGTATATTCAGGTCTCGTATTGCATCGACATTCTCTTTCGGCAGCCATTCCGGAACAGCAACGAGATCCGGCTGCAAAGCAGCGACTTCCTCCACCGATGGGTTGCGAGAAATAGCGTTCGGGATTTTTTCACGTACCCATGGAATATTCGTATCCTCTGTATTGGCAAGAGTCTCATTGATGGCAACCATGCGCTTCGGCTCCACAAGGCCAAGCATCATCTCATCACTGCTCGCGCCAATCGTCAGGATTCGTTGGGGCTTATGCAAAATAGACACAACCGTCCCATCTGCATCAGTAACACTGTAGCCGGTCTGGTTCTGCCTGTCCGAAACACCGCAGCCCGTCAAAGAGAATAACAGGATAAATATGCACAGCAGCATCACTGCACGCAGCCATCTGCTCATCGTTCCACAACTCCTTTTATAGATCTATAGCCCTCTCGCGAAACTTGCCCCATTATTTGGGAATCCCCCTCTCTACAGCGCAGAAAGGGGGGTTACGGTTTTGTAAAGTTATGAAATACCTCGGCGGCGCATCACACGGGAACGCTGCCAGAGGGAAACGTTAGAAGCTCTGCTCCACGCCGATCATGAAGTTGCGTCCGGGTGCCGTCCACCACTGTCCGGCTCCTCCATAATTTACATTAGAGTACTCGGCATAGAACTGGTTGAAAATGTTGTTCGCCTTGAGATATACCTTTGTTGCGTCGGCAATCTGATAGTTCATCGCAAGATCGACGACCCAGTAATTATCCGTCGGGAAAGCACCGCGTACCGGTCCCGGGCGTCCAACGATCCCGCGCGCAAGCAGCGACGCATCAAATGCGCGGTTGCGGTAGTCGACACCGATGTTCCACTGATCCTCGGGCAGGTAGCCGTCTACATTGAACTGACGCTGCTCCGTCGCACCGACATGCGTCCGTGTATAGCCGAGGCGCGCGCGCAGATGCGAGTCAACGCGCTTCGCGAGCTGCAGCGACCAGCCATGAGCATCCTCATCGCCGACATTGATGTTCACGTATGTCGTGGGATCGTAACCGATACGATCCTTCGAGTGGCGCTTGAAGTAGCTCGCCGTGAGGCTGAGACCTCTGCCAAAGTCACGGGCAATACCGATCTCC
Source organism: uncultured Selenomonas sp. (assembly GCA_963541465.1). GTDB lineage: Bacteria > Bacillota > Negativicutes > Selenomonadales > Selenomonadaceae > Centipeda. The sequence goes on along the minus strand of CAUTTS010000153.1, from coordinate 903 downwards.
TTCGTGTTGCCGGACTCGGGCTTGAGGTTTGGATTGCCGTATGTCGGCGCATAAAGCTGATTCGGCGTCGGCGTGATGAAGTACGCACTGTAAGAAGCATAGGCGTGCGTCATCGGGTCAATGTCATAGCCGAGGCTGACACTCGGGCTGTTGTGACTGCCAAAGGACGAGTTGCTGTCATGACGAATACCCGCTGTGAGTTTCAGCGTCGGAAGGATGCTCCACTGATCCTGCAAATAGAAGGAGCGGTTGATGAGCGTACAATCATCGATGCTCACAATGCCGCCGTTCTTGATCGTCGTATCATCCTTTGTGAACTCGAAGCCAGCCGTCAGCAGATGGTCGCCGAGCTTCTTGTCGAATTGGTCGCTGAATCTCCATGTCGAAACACTAAAATCATAACTGGATCCCGCAGGCGTCCACATGCTATGGGTGAAAATATCATAATCATATTTGCTGCGCGAGATACTCATCTGGTTCTTGGTTGTGTCATTGATTTTCACATTCCAGATCAAATCGCCATCCAAATAATCATAGTTCCCGCGATTGACATTGAGTCCCTGCTGCTTTTCATAGAGTGCCTGATAGCGATCCGAGTCCTTGTACGAGCGCAGATTGAAGGCAAGGTAGGATGCCTTGCTCAGATCCTTGCCAAGGTGCAGATTGACCGAATCCGCATCCAGATGAGACGGCACCGTATTGCCGTGTCCATCCTTGAAGTCCCCGCTCTTATCCTTCTGGTACTTGATGCGCCAGTCCCATCCGCGCTCACCGCCCGCATTCGCGATGCTGTACTGCTGACGCCCATAGCTGCCGTAGCCGATGCCGAGCGTCGTCTTCATCCCCGATGCCTTCTTCGTGATGATGTTGATGACGCCGCCCTTTGCATCCGAGCCGTAGAGG
>CAUTTS010000152.1:0-3296 GCA_963541465.1 uncultured Selenomonas sp. | reverse complement strand
AGACCGTCGCTTCGATGGTCGTCTTTGAGGATGGCGCACCGAAGAAATCGGACTATCGCCGCTTTAAGATCCGCAGCACGGAGGGCAAGCCTGACGACTTCCTCTCCATGCGCGAAGTGACGACGCGCCGTTATGTAGGTTTGCCCAAGGAAGAGCTGCCCGATCTCATCATCATCGACGGAGGCAAGGGACAGCTCTCCTCCGCCCTTGAGATCATCCGCCACGTGGCAGGGCATAAGGATGTTCCCGTCGTTGGTCTCGCGAAACAGTTTGAGCTCGTCTTTACGGAAGGAAATTCAGAGCCCGTTGAACTGCCGCGCCGCAGTCAGGCCCTCTATCTCATCCAGCGCATTCGCGACGAGGCGCACCGCTTTGCCATCACGTTCCATCGAAAACTGCGCGGCAAGCGCAACCTCGTCTCCGTACTCGACCATATCGTCGGCATCGGCCCCAAACGGCGGCAGAGTCTGCGCACCTACTTCGGGTCGCTGGAAAAAATCAAGGAGGCGTCCGTGGAGGAACTCGCTGCCGCTCCCGGCATGAATCGCACTTCTGCCGAGGCAGTGCGCCATTTCTTCGATGCGCAGCATGAACTGCGTGGGAAACAATAACAGAATAGGATTATCACACCAAAATGATGAACTGTACGATTGAATTGCAGTTCTGATTATTGTAGAATTATCAAAAAGATTTGAAATTGATGACATCTCATTTAGGAGGTGTCGCACGATGCTCATCTTTCAACGTATGCAGATATTGTGTGCGGCACTTCTCCTCGGTGTGAGTGCTGTTCTCGTCGGATGTGGGTCTGCTCGTCAGGCTCCTGCGGACGATGAACATCTGGTCGTGGTCTATAACTGCGGCGCAGAGGATTGGACAGAACCCATTGCTAAGGAGTTTCAGGAGGAGACGGGAATCCGCGTCCAGTTGGTGGACGGTACATCCGATACCCTCATGACACGCATTCGTACGGAACAGGAAAATCCGCGCGGTGATGTCCTGTGGGGGGGTGTGGAAGATGTCTACCTATCCCTCACATCCTATCTGGCATCCTACGATTGTCCGGAGGAAGGTGCCCTGCGCAGTGACTACGTTGGCGGGGACAAGGCATTTTACCTTATGACAGAGGATCCCTATGTGCTGGCTTACAATACGGATCTCGTCGATGCCGAGGACGCGCCGACTGGATGGAGCGATCTTTTCAAATCACATTTTCGCGGGCGCATTGCGCTTGCTGACCCGACCAAATCCTTGGCTTCATACGATGTACTCATGACGATGATGGATGTGCTCGGCGGTGATAACACCATGATCTCCCGCATGGAAGATCAGCTGGATGGGCACATGGTCTCTGCCTCGGCAGAGCAGGTCAAGGCCGTTGTGAGTGGTGCGTATGCGGTCACGGCGACAGCGGAGCAGCCAGTTCTGCGGTCTCGGTCGGCGGGGGCACACATACAGGTCGTCTATCCACGGGAAGGGACACGCGTTTCCGCCACCGGGGTTGCGATCATAAAGAATGCTCCGCATCTAGAGAATGCAAAAAAATTCCTTGATTTTGTTATGAGCCGTCGTGTTCATGAACGTCTCGGCGTATATGAGCGACGCTCCACGCGTGCCGATGTCACGGCACCGCCGAATCTCCCGACTCTCGCGGAGATTCATTCCACACGGTTTGATGCCCGGCATGCTGCCGCGTTCAGAGAAGCATTTTTGAGCGAATGGCGTGCTGCGGTTATCAAATAAATCCCCATTTCCCCCCATCCCCCCATTCCCATATTTTCCCCTTCCAAGACCGTCACTTTGTGTGGCGGTTTTCCTTTTTCTGTTGTTCACGACATAGAATGAGAATCCCTACAAAATGATAATTTTGCTTGACAGAAAGGAGATTTATCCTTATTCTTTCTATATAGTCTGAAGATTGAGGAACATGATCTATTTTTATGATTGTGATGATCCAGTGAGATCTTGTTTTTGACGTATGGGAAAGGCGGGGGTTACGGAAATGGAGTGGTATACGATCAGTTATCAGAAGCGACTGTTCGCATACCTTCTCTTAGGCGGCGTCCTTCCTCTCCTGATCGTTTCGACGATTATCCTCTACGCTGCGGATCGTGCCTATGAGAGTACACAGGAAAAGGCCGGGTACGCGGAGGTGCAGCGCATCTCCCGTGAAATCGACAATCTCGCACTTGCTTATCAGCGGCTGATGATGCCGTTTTTCATGCGGGATGATGTCATGGCGTATATGCACGGGGAGCCGACGGATACGACACATCTCTATGCCGATCTCTATGGTGTCCTCTCCGGGCGTACGGGGGAGGCGGCAGTCTATCTGCTTCCGGTGGACGGGCGGCGTGCGATTGCCACGGACGATGTGCCGCGTGACCATCGTCTCCCGACGAATCTCCACTGGGGCGTGATCGGTCAGGCGGTACAGCAAGATGGCTGGTCGTTGATTGCGGCTGACCGCACGGCTCCTGACCAGCAGAATACCGTTTTTTCCATGGCGCACGCCATTCGCCAAAATGGCAAGCTGCTCGGTGTTGTGGTTGTCGATATTCGCCGTGAGGCCCTTGTTCCGCTCATTCAGCGGGTGCAGGACGGCAATGAGGGGCAGATCATTCTGACCGATCGCTACCGCTACGTGATGATGGATTTGCTCGATCACCACGGCGAGGGGTTCTCCGCTCTCTTTGCTCCGGCGGCGGAAGATGAAACGTCAGCGTCCGTTTTCCGTGACTTCGTGAACAGCTCTGCCGTGACGGGGATCGCCGTGCATCTGCGCCAGCGGACGGATGGGACACCGGTGGAGGAGCTGATACGCCTCATCTTTGCCGTAGATGCCGCCGCGCTTGCGGTGACGGCATACCTCGCGTGGCAGCTCAGCCGCCGTCTCTGGCATCCGCTCCACATCCTGATGCAGGCAATGCGCCGTGTACGGAGCTCGGATGATTTCTCGACGCAGCTGGAAGCGCATCGCCGCGACGAGATCGGAGAGCTCGCACGGACGTTCAATGGCCTGATTGCGCACATACGGACGCTCCTGGCGGAGAATCGTGCGAGAGAGCGGCGCCTGCGCATCGCGGAGGTCAAGTCATTGACCGAGATGACGCGCCCGCATTTTATCTACAACACACTGAATCTCATCAAGTGGAGTGCAAAGCTCGGCGACGCGGAGGGCGCGGCAGATATCGCCGTCCAGCTCGGCAAGATCCTGCGTGCTTCGGTGAGCATGAAGGAATTCGTGACGGTGGCAGAGGAACTATCCTTCCTGCGCACCTATCTGAAAATCCAAC
>CAUTTS010000151.1:0-3360 GCA_963541465.1 uncultured Selenomonas sp. | reverse complement strand
CCGTACTCTCTTCCGCCGACGCGATGAGATTATAGTACATGATGCCCCTCGTTTCTTTCTGTGTGGTGGATAGGCGAACCTTACAAAACTGCCCGCGAACCTTACAATCAAAAAACCACTGAAAAACCAAGTATTTACAAGCATTGGCGGCTGTTCGAGCTGCGTCTAAAACAGTGTTTTCCATCAAGCCTTACAAAATGGACTTTTTACCTCACATTTTTCATTTTACCTTACAAATTACCTTTCGGAAGAATTGCCTCATAGGTACGATTGGGATCATATTTCCCACCATTTGCTTTCACCAACTCCATATCGATCAGGGTGTTGAGCCTTTTCAAAATCGTACCTGATGAACGTTTCGTATATGCAGAAAGCTCCGAACGTCTTGCGGGTCCATGATTGATAATATAGGTGAGCAATTGCTGTTGTATATGATCCAATCTGTCCCATGCAGATGCTCCAACATGATCGACGGTATGCAGCTCCTGCCGCTGTCGTCTCATCATGATATTATTTGTGAGAACCAGACGGACGCTCTCCTTCGGCTCTGTATAGACAGGTGCATTGAGGAAAAAATCAGCCATCTCCTGATAGATGCGATTGACGCCTTCATTGAGTTCCCGCACCCATTTGAACTCAGTCAACACACGAGAGATCCGAGGGTTGCGTGAATACCGTGTCTCCTTAATGTTTTCAAGGGTCACAATATTGGGCAGTCTGCCAGGACTCTCGATCTCAAGGCGATCATCATACATACTCACCTTGATGTATCCCCCAGTCATTGCATACTCCCGATGCGTTACTGCGTTTACAATCCCCTCAAGCCACGCAAACTCAGGGTACTCCGGCACAATCTGAAATTTGCCGCTGGACACATTGAGCAGGGTAAACTCTCGAAGTTGGGTCGCAATAAAATTCTTTGTCTCTTCAATAATACGCAGCAAAGGAAGCTCAATGCTTTTATCACGCGTAATGTTGATCTTTGTCCCAACACCTGTATACGTCCCGTCATAGCGCAGAAAACGAACGCGACAGTTCGGATAGAACTGTGCAATATTCTTTGCGAAAAGAAGTACCGCCGCATTCGACAAATACTCTTTTTCCTGAACACGCTTGACAAATCCACGCGCCCGCAGAACCTGCAAAGATGACTGCTCTGCCACGCCAATGACGGCTTTATACTGATCCAAAAGTTCGGCATCCAAATCCTCAATGCGGGCATCCCAATTCGGCTCATCCTCAAACGAGCGCGTACTTTTTGCATACTCCAGATTTTTGAGGTCATCACCATGCAGTTCCTTCGTTCGGTCGGCAATCCTGAGCCATACCCGCTCCTGTATATTGCGAACAATCTGCCCCGTACTCTCCTGGATGTGGAGCAGAAGAAGGCGGTCTGCTGCTCCATTTACATTCACAACATCGAGAAACTCTTTTTGATAACGTGGCATAGGACGGCAGAAATCCTTTGGAGCACTGATAAAGTCATTGATTCTATCCTGTCCGACAAAATGGATGCCCTCCAACGTGCGTGTCGTATTACTGACACCAATCACGATCGTTCCGCCATCTGCATTGGCAAAGGCAGAAATGAGTGGTGCGAGATCGGATGGCTTGATCTGCGCCGATTTACAATCAAAATATTTATTCTCCTTCTCATGCAGAATATAGTCCAATGTCAGCATCCGATTGATCGCAGAGCTTACAGGCATAACAGACCTCCATTCTGTAATAAAGTGTAACCTTACAAGTTCTTGAATAAGCCTTCCAACGGCTTACCGCTCGCAAATATCGAGTAATACCAAGCCTTTGGAGAGCAGGTAAAAAGATATGCTACTGTTTTTCTGCACGAACCTTGCAAAACCATCTTTGAACTTCACAAGTTACAAAAAAGGTCATGCTCCCTTGCGCCGAAACGTGAGGAGCTTGTCGCGATAGTATTCGTACTGCTTTTTGCGTGCGGCGATCTCAGCGGGAAGCCCCTGCGTGAGGTCACTCGTGAGCGTGTCGAAACGGTCGAGGATGGAGACGATTTTTGCTTGGACTTCAAGCGGCGGGATGGGGATAACAATGCGACCGATAGCACCTGTGTTAAATTGTGGCTGACCACCTTTTGTTACAAGCCGATTTGCCTGCCCCCAATATTCTGGTGTTCTCGTGAAATGCCAATAAAATCGCGGAAGCATCTGCGTCTCATCGACTTGTATCTTTATCAAGAACGAGGCATATATCGCTGGTGTATCCATATTGTAGCACAATGTCTTACCATAGGTAGCACCTGTTCTTGCCATAACCAAATCATCTCGTTTCAATAGATACTCTTTGTTCTCTGTTGAAATGCACGTATACTTTGCATCGAGAGGATTCAATTTCCCGTCATCGGTTATATCTGTAATGCGAATATAACGAGCATCGCCGCTCGTTGCGGCGCTCGTAGTATATCCATAACGAAACGTCGCTATATCACTGATCTTTCTTTTGGGAAAGGTAGCTCCCCCGATAAGACTACCGCCGTACCATTCATACTGCTTTTTTCGCAACGCTAGCTCCGCTGTTAGCTCCGCTGTTAGCTCCGCTGTTAGCTCTGTAAAATTGTCCAACATTTTCACGATTTCATTTTGGATGGGGAGCGGCGGGACGGGGATTTCATAATTCATTACAGCTTTTTTATCGCCACGTGGCATCTTTGCCCCTTTTGCATATTTCATATCATAGGAAAAGAATCGTTCCGATGACAATATATAGAAAAGATACTGTGGCGAGATACTCATTTTATCATCAATACGTATCGTCAATACATCTCCATTTGTGCCTCCGTTGCAGTCTGCCAACCACGCCTTTTTTAGATACGGTCGTATGTTGCCGATGAGAATATCCTCTGAACGAAACGCAATGACAAAGTCTGCATCAGGAAGTGTTACAGACATTTCGCGTCCTTCTGTATTCTGGCGTAGATGTTCAACACCAACATAGTTACAAACATCGATCTCACTAACTTTGATGCGTTCTCTAACGTAGTGTGCAATCTCCCCCAGCTTCCGATACGCCACCCCATCAGGGCACAGTTCCTGTATCATCTCACGCAGCCTACTCATAATGCGATGCCCTCCTCTCCCTCGATCTCGGCGATGATCTTCTCAATCTCCGCGCGCAGGACTGCCTCGCGTGCGACGATGGTGCGAATCTCGGTGTTGAGCTGTGCGATGTCGATGACCTCGCGCGTATCCTCGGGCTCGACGTAGGTGCTGACGGAGAGGTTGTAGTCCTCGGCGGCGATCTCCGCGCCCTTTGCGACGCGTACCGTATGCGCCACATCCACGCGCTGCGTATAGAGTGTTAGGATGCGCTCGATATTCTCCTGCG
>CAUTTS010000150.1:0-3429 GCA_963541465.1 uncultured Selenomonas sp. | reverse complement strand
CCACCCCCCGTCGTCATTTTCATCCATATTTGCGCGTGTCAGGAGACGTGTCGGCAGGTCGATATCAGCTGCCGACTCCCCCGAAAGGATGCGATATGCCTCCTCTGCCGCCATACGACCGATACCGCGCGGCGACTGCACAGCGGTCGCCGTCATCCAGCCCGTGCGGATGAGCTCCCGACTCTCCGGCACGCCGTCCACACCGTACACCATCGTAGCTCCCGGCATACGCCCTGCACTCTGCAGTGCTGCGATCGCGCCAAGCGCGGCAGGATCGTTCAGAGCCATGACCGTGTCGATTTCGGGGTGCTCCATGAGCATTTTCTCCATGGCAGGCATAGCGCGCTCAAGTTGTCCACTGCAGTCCGCCTCCGCAACAATCTGAAAGGTCGGATGCTCCGCTATCTCCGCACGAAAGCCTTCGATGCGCTGCTCCGCCGAGCGCGCTTCGGCGTGTTTAAGCAGTGCGATGCGCGCGCCGTCTGCATGGGCAAGCAAATGTGCGGCACACTGCCGCCCCGCATTGTCATTGTCCGATACAACCGTCGCGGCAACATCGCTCCCCGCTGCGATATTCGTATCAATAGCGATAACAATGACGCCGGCAGCACGTGCTTCACGCAGCACATCGTTCATTCGTGTACCGTCAACGGGATTGATGAAGAGCACCCGCACCCCTTCCGCAATGAGCACACGGATCTCCTCGATCTGCCGATCGGCATTGAGGGCAGGATCGCGCGAGATGAGGACATCGCCGTTGTTCTCGACCACGGTGCGGATCTCCTCATCAATGATCTCATAGAAGGGATTGTTCGTCGTCATGTAGACGGCGCCGAACTTCGTGCGCATCTCGTTCCCGCGTGCGGAGTGATCCGTCCGGGCAAACTGAGCACTGGCGAGTCCCGTGAGAAGGACGACGAGAAGCAGTCCCCATCGCCATGACAATCCTTTCTGCATGATGCGGCTCCTCTAATCAAAACATGATGCTGTCATGCCGTTATCCATCTGTCCTCCATTATATATCAAAAGGGGCTGCCGCACGAATTTTTCTTCGCAGAGCAACCCCCAAACGGTTTAGGCAAGCAGGCCAATGGCATAACCGACAATGCCAATGACAAAGAGTCCAAGAATGATGATGAGCGGATTGACGCCCTTCCGCAGGAGATACATGCAGGCGAACGTCATGAGAAGAGGAACAATACCGGGCATGAGGCTGTCGAGAATCGACTGCACCGTCGTCACAACGACCTCGCCCTTTGCATTCACGTATTCCGAAAGCACGAGCGGCATATTGACCGTCGTCCACTTCGCAACGAGTGCGCCCATGACGAGAAGTCCAAGCACGGATGACCCCTCCGTGAGATAGCGCATCTTGTTGCCACCGATGCCCTCGACGAGCTCCGTGCCCTTGGCGTAACCATACATAACACCGTACCAGTGGGTCATAAGGCGCAGGGCATTGAACGCGACAAAGAAGATGATCGGGCCAAGGATGCTGCCCGTAAGCGCAATACCCGCGCCGAGTGCAGCGAGAACAGGCCGCAGCGTACCCCAGAAGATCGGATCGCCGACGCCGGCGAGCGGTCCGATGAGACCGACCTTGACACCGGAGAGGGTCTGCTGACTGATGTCTGCACCGTTCGCACGTTTCTCTTCCATCGCGGCGATGATGCCCATGATCGCAGCACCAAGGAACGGCTGTGTATTGAAAAATTCGAGATGTCGTTTGAGCGCCGCCTTGAGCTCATCGCCCTGATAGAGCTTCTTGAGCGCAGGAATCAACGAAACGCAAAACCCCATCGCCTGCATACGCTCAAAGTTGAACGATCCGAGCAGGAAGTTGGAACGAACGAAGATCCAGAACAGATCTTTCTTATTTAATGTCTTTTCCATGACCCTGCCTCCTTACATCAGGTCTGAATCATCAACATCATCGACGGGGTTTCCCGTACCGCCGCCGGCACACGCAGCAGCCATCTGCGACTCGCGCTCCAGTCCCTTGATGTGGAAGAACGCACAGAGAAGGCCGACCGCGCCAAAGCCGATGAGGTTAAAGTTCGTGAAAACGGCGAGCAGAAAACCGAGGAAGAAGTACGGCATCAGCGACTTTGCATTCATCATATTGATGACCATCGCATAGCCAACGACAACGATGAATCCGCCGGCGACCTGCAGACCGCGCGTCACAACCTCGGGAATCGAATTGAGCATGGCACTGACCGTATCCGTGCCCGCAATGAGTGCAACGAGTGCCGCAGGAACGGCAACGCGGATGGCCTGCAGGAGAAGACCTGCAACGTGGCACATCTCAATACCAAAGATATTGCCCGTATCGGCAAATTTATCCGCAAGATGCTGGAAGAAGACGGTGATCGTACGAACGAAGATCGTGAGCACCTGACCTGCCGCCGCAAGCGGAACCGCAAGTGCAATGCCTGCGGCAATATCCTGATGCCCGACGATGACGAGGATGGTCGCAACCACGGACGCAAGAGCCGCATCCGGAGCCATTGCTGCGCCGACGTTCATCCATCCGAGTGCCATGAGTTCGAGCGTTCCACCGAGAATGACGCCGGTGGTGACATCGCCGAGCACAAGTCCGACGAGCGTGCAGGCAATCAGCGGACGGTGAAACTGCGCCTCATCGAGCACACTTGCCATGCCTGTGAGCGCCGCAACGGCGATGAGCAGGACAAATTGTACGGTATCCATATACGTTACCTCCTATTGGAAATCAGCAAATTGATCCGCATTTCACTAAACCAGTCCCTTTGCCTTGAGCGCTTCCATCACATCGCCCTTCGGCTCATTCCACAGCTTACGAATCTCCACCTCAATCCCCATATCGAGGAGTTCTCGGATGGCCTTGACATCCTCTGCATTGACGGCAACCGCCTGTGAAATAAGTGTGTCGCCATCCTTGAAGCACTTGCCGCCGAGGTTGACGGACTTGAATGGAATGCCGCCCTTCACCGCACGCACAACGTCCGCAGGATTCGTGAAGAGAAAGAGTGTCTTGAAGGAATCGTACTTCGGATCCTTGTACGCAGCGACGGCCTTGTCCACTGGAACGACATACGCCTTGATGCCCGGAGGGGCAACCTGAATGAGCAGCTTCTTGCGCATCTCGTCCTGCGCCACATCGTCGTTGACGCACATGATGCGGTTGCAGCCCGTCATCTTTGTCCAGACCGTCGCGACCTGTCCGTGAATCAGACGGTCGTCGATGCGGCAGAATGCGATCTCCATGATGAAATCCCCCTTGATCTTAGAAAGCAGATAATTACTTTTTTTCATATTATAATTACTGCGATAAATAATGTCATCTGAGATATGTCACCTCTTTTCAGGTTTTTTTCATGACAAATGTCATGAAGGAATCACTGATAAAATGAAGTCCGTCAGATTGGCGTAGATTTTTCGTCCGAA
>CAUTTS010000149.1:0-3435 GCA_963541465.1 uncultured Selenomonas sp. | reverse complement strand
CAAGCAGTGTCCATTTTCTACCCCCTCTGTGTCCAGTTTTAGTTTACCACTTCAGTTTGGCAAGATCCTCATAAAAGAAAGACACCCTCAAAACACGGCGATGCCTATGGCATAAATTGCTTCTTGCACGAACACAAAAAGGAAGTTACAATGAAAAGCGACCAGTAGCAGAAGCTTGTTCTCAAAGCAAGCTGCCATTTTAAATCGAGGCTGTTTTATGAACATTATTATACGTTTGCGAAGGCTCTCGCCCTCCCGTATCATCATCTTAAGTTTTCTCTGTTTGATTCTCTGCGGCACCGGGCTTTTGATGCTGCCTTGGGCCACGGCAAACGGCGAAGGCGCCTCCTTTTCCGATGCGCTCTTCACCTCCGTTTCTGCCAGCTGCGTGACGGGCCTTACGACTGTCGACACCGCTGCATACTGGACGCTTTTCGGTCAGCTCGTCATCCTCGCCATGATTCAGGTCGGCGGCTTCGGCGTCATTACCGTCGCTGTCTCTCTCGCCGCCCTTTCAGGGCAGCGCATCGGTCTCATGCAGCGCAGTCTTTCCAAAGACGCTGTCTCCGCTCCGCAGCTTGGCGGCATCGTACCGCTCCTCTACTTCATTTTGCGCCTGACTTTCTTCATTGAATTTCTCGGCGCCCTTTTTCTCGCCCCTTCCTTTTGCCAAAAAGTCGGCCTTTTACGCGGCATTTACTTCGCGGTCTTTCATTCCATCTCATCCTTCTGCAATGCAGGCTTCGATCTCTTCGGCAATTCCCTGATGGATTTCGTCGGCGATCCTATCGTAAACGTCACGGTCATGCTCCTCATCATCGCCGGCGGACTTGGCTTCACCACCTGGGCGGACATCCGTCTGAACCGCGGAAATTTCCATGCTTACACACTGCAAAGCAAGATCGCCCTGACGATGACGGCAGCTCTCATCCTGATTCCGGGGCTTTTCTTCTTTTTCTTCGAACTCGATCCCAGCACGTCCCTCAGCGAACACTTCCTGATCTCCTTCTTTCAATCCGTTACGACCCGCACCGCAGGCTACAACACGATCGACATCAAGGATTTCAGCGAAACGGGACGAGCCGCCCTCATCGCCTTGATGCTCATCGGCGGCTCGCCCGGCTCCACCGCAGGCGGCATCAAGACAACAACAGCTTTCACCTTGTTTGCCATCATGATCGCCACCTTCCGCCTCAAGAAGGATCCGACTTGCTTCTCGCGGCGTCTTTCCTCCGAAACACAGCGTCATGCCGTCACCATCCTCATGATGTATCTCCTGCTTTTCGCTTCGGGCAGCGTACTGCTCAACCTCATTGACGGCATACGCCTGATCGACAGCGCTTTTGAGACGGCTTCTGCGCTGGGAACCGTCGGCCTTTCCATCGGCGTCACCGACAATCTGGGGCCGCTTTCCAAATACGTCATGATGCTTTTGATGTTCTTCGGGCGCATCGGAGGTCTCACTGTCATCTTTGCTGCCCATGCACACAGCAGACAAGACTCCGGCCGCAGCCCGGAAGAACGAATCACCATCGGATAGGAGGAACATCATGAAATCCATCCTGCTCATCGGACTTGGCCGCTTCGGCCGCTACATTGCAGAAAAGCTGCACGACATGCAGCACGCGGTCCTCGCCGTCGACCACGACGAAGATCGCGTAAACAGCATTCTGCCGTTCGTGACGAACGCACTCATCGCCGACAGCACCAATGCCGACTTTCTGCGCTCTCTCGACATCCCCAACTTTGATGTCTGCATCGTCGCCATCGGCGATGACTTCCAAAGCTCCCTCGAAACAACCTCGCTTCTCAAAGAATTTGGCGCACGCTATGTCGTAGCGCGCGCCTCGCGCGACATTCACGAAAAATTCCTGCTGCGGAACGGCGCGGACGAAACCGTCTACCCGGAGCGCCAATTCGCGCTTTGGACGGCCATCCGCTGCAGTTCCAATCATATCCTCGACTACTTCCCGCTCAGCGACGAATACGCCATCTACGAAGTACTCGTACCCAAAGCATGGGAAGGGAAAAGCATCATCGAGCTTGATATCCGCCGCCGGCATCACCTGAACATCCTCGGCATAAAAGCAGGCGACAGCATCGACCTCAATATCTCTGCCCAGACGATCTTCGCGCCGGATGCCGCCGTTCTCGTCGCCGGCAGACAGGAAGATGTCGCTCATGTCTTTCAAAGAAATGGCTGACCGCTCCCATAAAATATGGCGGGAAGACGATTTCATCCCCCCGCCCCGGTCTCTGTCAAAAATGAAAGCAGGGACATCCCCTGTATTCTTCGGGCAGATCCTCACCAATATTCATCCGGCCTAAATTCTTGACCGGCACAGATCTTTCTTCCGGAAATACATATTGATTGAGGTACGCGATAAAATCCTCCTCGCTGTAACATACCCCGCCCTCGATTCTGAATTTCTCGGCATGCGGACTATGGTGCAGCCAATCACGGGCAAATTCCAGACAATACTTCCACCACTGGGTCGGACTGAATACACCTGTCATACCGCCGTGCGGAGAGGCAAAGAGCGATCTTGACATCGCCCGCTTGCTCACGCGCCGGCTGAACGAACTCGCGCCCGGCACGAGCAGCTTCCCATGGCAGAAGGACGCCGCCGACTTTCTCGATGAGATGTTTACTTCCACCGTATATGAACGCCTTTCCATCAAACATTGGCGTGAACTGGAAGCAGGCACACGCACCTACGATATGGGCATCCCGTGGAAAGACCACCGCTTCGCCACGGACGATGGAAAATTTCACTGCTGCTCTCTCTCCCATATCAACGACATACTCGTTCCGACATCGAAGTATCCACTCAAACTTCGCACATCAAAAACACTTGTCAAGGCTTGAAAACCATAGGTTTGTGACTGAAAAAACACATCCGTCATGCACATTTTCGCAGCTTTTGTGACAGCAGCGACGGCAGCTCGGACAGGAAAAGCTCCAGCTGCTCCTGTATCTTCCCCTCATCACACATCGGCTGCTCCTGAAGCTGCTTGGCAAAGAGCGACACCAGAAGCCGCAGAGCCTGTGCAATACAGACATCAGGAAGCTCATGATGGTAGATGGAGTCATCAAGGATGAGGACATTGATGCGGTCTGCGCTGGTGAGAGGTTCAAGGGTGGATTCTATGATGGTGGCAGCGAGCATTGTTGTGAATCTGCGCCAATGGATGTGGCAGGAATTCATGAAGCGGTAGAAGGTGTCCTTGGCAAAGGGGATCGCACTGGATTGCTTTATTCAAAGCTCGGCTTTATTGCCAGTCTTGCAGATTTAACTAAAAGTCTCAAAGAGAGATAAACACATTGATGTGAACAAATAGTTCCCCAATCTCATCTGTTTAAGATGTTGGGGAACTATTTTAAGGAATCACTGATAAATAGTGGATAATCATAGCCAGCTGATCCGCAGACAC
>CAUTTS010000148.1:0-3459 GCA_963541465.1 uncultured Selenomonas sp. | reverse complement strand
ACCTTGACGCGTTCGCCCTGATCGACGATGTCGTTGACGCTGAGGCTCTGGCTGACGGCGGCACCCGTGCCCTCGCTCTCGAAGGTGAGTCCGCGCAGCTCGGCAAGGCGCGCCGCCTCGCGCAGGGAAAGTCCCGTGAAGTCGGGCACGACCGCCTTGCCCTCGGGCGGTGTCGCAGCCGCCTCCATGCGCTTTTCCTCGTCCTCGCTGCGCCCCTTCTCCGTCTCGCCCGCCGTCTCGGCAAAGGTGTTGCTCGACGGCTCGACATGGGCATAGCGCAGGAGCTGGGTAAAGATGCGCGAGGCGACAGGTGCGGCGATCTGTCCGCCGTAGAAGTCTCCGCCACGCGGGTCGTCAATCATGACGAGGACGGTGAAGATCGGATCCTCGACGGGTGCAAAGCCGCAGAAGGAGGCGATATAGCGCCCCTCAAGGTAGCCTGCCGTCTCACGGCGAATCTTCTGCGCCGTACCGGTCTTGCCCGCGATGCGGTACCCCTTGACGCCCGCCTTCTTGCCGCCGCCGCTCGCGACGACCTGCTCCAAGAGCCCGATCAGTGTGCGGTCAACGGTCGGGTCGAGCACGCGCCGTATCTCACGCGGCGCACGCTCCTCGTAGACGGAGCCGTCGGGATTCCGAATCTCGCGCACGATATAGGGGTGCATGAGCGTGCCGCCGTTTGCGATGGCAGCCATCGCCGTGACAAGCTGCAGCGGGGTCACGGCGATACTCTGCCCGATCGCCGTCGTTGCGATATCCGAGTCACGCATATCGTCGGCACGGAAGAGGATGCCCTCCTCCTCGCCCGGTAGGTCGATGCCCGTGCGCTCGCCAAAGCCAAAGACGCGCGTGTAGTGCATCATCTTCTCTGCGCCGAGGGAGAGTCCCACCTGCGCAAAGCCCGTGTTGAGAGAGTTCTTTACGATGTCGGTAAAGGTGACTGCGCCGTAGCTTTCGTTGCTCCAGTTCTGGATGCGCCGTCCGGAGACCATGACGTAGCCGGGGTCGAAGAACACCTGATTCGGTGTAACGACGCCCTCCTGCAGTGCCGCGCCCGCAACGACTGCCTTGAACGTGGAGCCCGGCTCGTAGATGAAGGAGACGGCACGGTTTTTCCAGTTTTCCTGTGGATACTCCCAGAAGCGGTTGGGATTATAGGAGGGGCGTGACGCCATGGCGAGGATCTCGCCCGTCTTTGGATCCATGACGATCGCCGTGATGGAGTCAGGGTTGTTCTCCGCCATCGCGCGGTCGAGTTCCTGCTCGACCATGAACTGAATCGTGCTGTCGATGGTCAGTGACACGGTCTTGCAGTAGTCGCTGCCATAGACGCGCCGCCCCGCAAAGATGGAGTCGAGGATCGGGCGGCGCTGCCCGTCGACGGTGAGCCGCTCTTCACGCACCTCCCCTTTGAGGAGTGGGTCGAGTGCCTGCTCCACGCCGTCAAGTCCCTCGTCGTCTGTACCGACAAAGCCGATGACGTTCGACGCGAGCGCGTCGTTCGGATAGTAGCGCTTTGCCTCGTTCTGAAAGCCAAGGCAGTCGCTGTAGCCTTTCTCACGGATGACGGCACGCACGGCCTCGTACTCCGTGTGCTCCAGCCGCCGCTTGACCCAAACGAATCCGCCGCCGCGCGCGATGTCGTCGAGAATATCCTGCTCCGTGAGTCCGATGAGCGGTGCAATATCTCTTGCGATCTCCTCGGGTGTGTGTGTGTCATAGACGTGGTTCGGGTCGACGAAGAGGGATTTCGTCATGCTGCTGACGGCGAGTTCCTTGCCGCTGCGGTCGAGGATCGCCCCGCGCAGGGACTGGATGCGGAACTCGTAGCCGCTCTGGTCGCGCATCCGCTGGGCGAGCGCATCCCCCTGCACGATCTGCAGATAGGCATAGCGGAACACCAAGATAACGAGAATGCCGATCATTACGAGCGCGACGTAGCCGATGCGCCCCTGCAAGGTCGACCGAATATTTTTCATCTGTCCATCTCCCCATGATGCACTGCACTATGTGTGACAGATAACAGAGACTATCACTCCATATACTCTGTCATGATACCATAAACGAGAGGGAAAAAAAAGACACGGCTCTGCGCAGGCAAAGCCGTGTCTTTCGTAGGGATGACGGAAAGGGAAGGAAACGCCTCAGTGACGCTTCTCCGCCTCCTCCGCCTCGTTGATCTCCGCGCGCGTAACGACGCCCTCGGAGATGAGCTCGTTCACCCAGGCACCATGGTGATGGTCGGCGTACGATGCCTTGATCGTGCCGTCCGTCATGCCGTGCAGGGAGTCGGGGTTGACGCCCGCCGCGAGATAGATATGCCCGAGCGCAGCGGCAAAGCAGACCGCCGCCGCAATGCTGTGGACGGGGATGGCATACGCCGTGATCGTTGCCGGCAGGATACTGTCGCCCATCCAGAGGATGAGGCCGGTGACGACGATGACGACCGACAGCGCAAGCTGCAGGGCGATGTTCATCTTCTCGCCGCCGTTGTAGAACCCCTGCGGAGGCATGTGGGGATCTTTGCCCGTCAGCTCAAGGGGGAATTTCTCCATGAATTCCATGTCCTTCTTGCCGAAGCTGAAGATCTCCTTCAGCATGATGATGTAGCCCTTGCGTGCAATGATGAACCCGATGATCGGGGTCAGGATGAACATGACGCCGAACACACGGTGCGCATACATGAGCGTCTTATCACCGAAAATGTTGTAAAGGAAGCGGAACGTGTCCGTGTAGAGCGGAAGTGCCGTAACGAACAGCATGAAGAACGCAAATGCATTGAGCCAGTGGCACACAGCAAACGCCTTTTCATGACGCGGAACGTACTTTTTGTCGATCAACATTATGCTCACCCCTTCCCCTGCTGGTCATTCTGTCCGCCTGCCATCTTGCGGAGCACCATTGCGCCGACGATGCCGGCCGCTGCGCCGCCGATGGCGATCTTTGTGAGGGTGCGCCCCACCTTCCAAACATCGATCGATGCCGGGGTGACGGGGTTCGCCGGGAGTCCGAATACCTCGGGCTTCTCGGGCAGCACATAGATCATGTGCGTGCCGCCGACGCCCTTCGGGCTGTAGATATTCGCATCGGGATGCGATGCGCGTGCGAGATCAACGCGCTCCGCTGCGAGCTGCTTCATCTCCTCCAGCGTGCCGAACTCAAGCGCATGTGCCGTACAGGTCTTGGCGCAGGCAGGCTTCAGCACCTCGCCCGTCGTCTCGTAACCGTGGGCAATGCGATCATAGCAGAGATCGCATTTCGTCGACTTATGGCGCACCTCGTCAATCTTGGGAATGTGCCACGGGCAGTTGTGCTCGCAGTAGTGGCAGCCAACGCATTTGTCTTCGTTGATGACGACGGTGCCGTTTTCGTTGCGGTCGATCGCGTTCTCCGGGCACCCCTTTGCGCAGGCGGGATCGCCGCAGTGGAAGCAGTTCTTCTTGAAAAAGTCCCAGTGGA
>CAUTTS010000147.1:0-3616 GCA_963541465.1 uncultured Selenomonas sp. | reverse complement strand
GCTGGATGTGGAAGCACAGCAATGTGTGCAGCTGACCAGCACTAATCGGTCGAGGACTTGACTTATTCTAAGGTAGATTAGCTTAATAAGAACAATTTGCTGATGTTTCTTCTGTGAAGTTTTGAGTGAGCAAGACTCATTCAACAAGATGCGGTGATGATGCCTGGACGGTTCCACCTGTTCCCATTCCGAACACAGTAGTTAAGCGTCCACAGGCCGAGGGTACTTCGTTGGAGACGACGTGGGAGAGTAGGTAGTTGCCGCAAGAGAGAGGGATTCGTGATGATTCACGAGTCCCTTTTCCTATATATGGAGGGATATGATGAAGAAGAAACACACAGTGATTCTATTCGGTTTGGTGTCGCTTGGCATTGGTTTGTTCCTGCTGCATCTCTCGCCCGATCCGATGGCTGAGAACCTGGAACTTGCACGGGAAGCCTCGAATGCACAGGAAGCGGCGGCGGCAATCTCCGCCAACAACAAGAAGGATGTCGTTTACAGTACGGTCGCCTATCTTTTTGTCGGCATTGGATTTGGTGTAACGGGCTACGGTGTTTTTATGAGCGAAAAAAAGGAAGACGCTGAAGAAGAATCCTAAAATCATCTTGTATCGTCAGTATACTTTGACTATAATAGGTGCCAGCGATCTTTTCCAATCCAATGAAAGAAATCCATGATTTCTTCGGGAGGTACGTTCAATGATTCTGGATCGTCTGGAACATCTGCCGCTCGGCAGATTCCAGTATAAGCTGCTCGTTGTCACCGGGCTTGGCTGGCTGTTTGATGCGATGGATACGGGGCTGATCGCCTTTGTCCTGCCGGTGCTGGCGCGGGAGTGGAGTCTCACGCCGGCGCAGGTGGGATGGATCGGCTCGATTGGGCTGATCGGCATGGCACTTGGGGCGGTGCTTGCGGGGACGATCGCTGACCGCATCGGCCGCAAGCAGGTGTTTACGATGACGGTTCTCCTCTATAGTATCTCGACGGGTCTCTGTGCCGTCGCGTGGAACTATGAGTCGCTGCTCGTGTTCCGTTTCCTCGTTGGCTTCGGTCTGGGCGGAGAGCTGCCTGTCGCAGCGACGCTGATGAGCGAGTATGCGCCGGCACGGCTGCGCGGCCGCTTCATTGTGCTCCTTGAGAGTTTCTGGGGACTTGGCTGGCTTGCGGCGGCATGCATCGCCTATCTCCTCATTCCTGCCTTTGGCTGGCAGACGGCGTTCTTTATCGGAGCACTGCCCGCGCTCTATGTTTTTCTCCTGCGCCTGCACATGCCGGAGTCGATCCGTTATCTCCTCGCCAAGGGGCGTGTGGATGAGGCAAAGGCGATTGTCCGTGATATCGAGCGTCAGCTTCGTCTGCCGGAGCGTCCCTTCCTCGATCAGCTTGCTCCGCACCGTGTGCAGGCAGAGCAGGTGGAGACACCGGGCTTTTCCGCGCTCTGGGCGAAGGGAATGCGCCGCCGCACCGTGATGCTCTGGCTCGCATGGTTCGGCATTGTGTTCAGCTACTACGGCATCTTTATGTGGCTGCCGTCGATGGTCTTTGCGCAGGGGTTTGCCATTGTCAAGACGTTCGAGTACGTCCTCATCATGACACTTGCGCAGCTTCCGGGCTACTATGCAGCGGCATATCTCGTGGATGTGATCGGCCGCCGTTATACGCTCGGACTCTTTCTCCTACTCAGTGGCGTGTGCAGCTATTTCTTCGGCAATGCAGGCGATGTCTCTGCTCTCCTCGGCTGGGGTGCGGCGATGAGTTTCTTCAACCTCGGTGCATGGGGCGTGATCTATACCTATACGCCGGAGCAGTATCCGACGGCGATGCGTGCGCTTGGCAGCGGCTGGGCGGCAGGATTCGGCCGTATCGGCGGTATGATCGCACCGATGCTCGTCGGCGTGATGCTCGCGAGCGCCTTTCCCATGAGCGGTATCTTTATGATGTTCGCGGCGGTCTTTGTTGTGATTTCGGGAACGGTGTTCCTTCTCGGACGCGAGAGCAAGCAGCAGACGCTGGAGGAGTTGGAGCAGTCGCTCGGGGCGGCTGAGCCCTCGACACTGCGTCGTGAATAAGAGAAGTATCGATAGAATTGTATGAAAAATTAGCCAGACAGATTAAAAAAATATAGCAAAAACTCTTTTCGAATGAAATTCTCTGTGGTATACTTGCAGAACAAAAGAAGCAACAAGGTTGCTTCTAACCGGGGGATTTTGTTTGACGATGGAGCGTCTGAGGCAAATGCGTACCGGTATGGTACGCATTTGTTTTGGAGAGCGGAGGAATCGCGGATCAAATGACGTCCGTCAGATGGCGGTGCTGCATTTATCCGTGTTTCCTTAAGAAAGAGGGGGATATTTATGCCAGCGGGAACGGAGTCACGAGGCGTCGCCAAAGGGCGGGGCATCGGCTTCCAGATCAACTGTATCGTAGCTGTCAGCGTTGTGGTCGTCATGGCGATCATCTTGGGGATTGTCGGCTATATGACCTTTGGAACGCTCGAAGAGCGTGCGAAGGCAGAGCGTTTCCAGGAACTCAGAAGCATCTCGGCTGCCGTTGAGCTGCGCTATGACAAGGCGTATCAGGCAGCTGCGATCACGAATGTCCGCATTCAGGACATTCTGCAGGCACCACCGGAGGCACGCAGCCGCGATGCCGTCGTCAAGGTGCTCAAGGAGTCTGTGGCGGCGACGCCCGGCATCCTCGGCGTTGGTGTCTGCTTTGCGCCGGATGCGTTTGACGGCAAGGATGCCGAGATGGTGAATACGGAGTACTCGGATGCAAGCGGACGTCTGCTTCCCTTTGTCTGGCCGGATCGCATCGAGCCGCTCTTTGGCTATGAGACGGCAGAGTGGTATACGGCGGCAGAGAAGACGATGAAGCCTGTGCTCACCGATCCCTATGCCTTTACGACGGCCGATGGGGAGCATTATATGGCGGCAGCGCTGTCCTACCCGATCGTCAAGGACGGGAAGTTCCTCGGCACGATTCTCGTCGACATCGACATGGGGGGATTTCAGGGCGATCTGAAAAAGCTCAGCACGAACGATCAGTACTATGTTCTCTTCGGACAGAAGGGCGGTATTGTCGCTCAAGGACGCGATGACAGCGTGGTGATGAAGAATCTCTATGAGCTGTCGGGCATTAAGGGCGAGGATGTCTTTAAGAGCACGGCAGAGCATCCCTTCACGATTCGCAAGAACTCCTCCAGCACCGGCAACGAAACACTTTATGTGTATGCACCGATTTCCTTTGACGGCGTTACGGCGCAGTGGGGCATCGGCTCCGCGACGAACTATGATGTGTTCACTGCCGTGGCGCACCGCATGATCTACATCCTCATCGCCGTTGGCATCATCGGGATTCTCCTGCTTCTGGCGGTACTGATCTCCTTTGTCACGAAGCGAATTTCGACACCGATGAGCGATCTGCAGGGCGTGGTGGAGAACTTTGCCCGCCTCGATCTGCGCGCGGATAATCCAGCCAACGTACGTGCACGCGGGTATCTCGGCAGAGAGGATGAGATCGGCGCGATGACGGGGGATCTCGCCGAGCTCGCGGACAATCTGCGCGCGACGATGGGCAAGATCAACGCCTCGTCGGAATCCGTGGCGGCGACGAG
>CAUTTS010000146.1:0-3730 GCA_963541465.1 uncultured Selenomonas sp. | reverse complement strand
ACTGGAACATGATGCCGTAGTCCGTCGAGGACTGGACGTTCGGCTGCCCGCGCAGGGCGTCAATGCCGCCGCCCGAGACACCGATGTTGCCCATGAGCAGCTGGATGATCGTAAAGCAGCGGATGTTCTCCACGCCGATCGTGTGCTGCGTCATGCCGAGGGCGTACATCATGACCGTCGGCGTAATGCTCGAGAAGAGCTCCGCTGCCTTCTTGATGTCCGCGACGGGCATGCCCGTGATCGCCGAGGCCTTCTCGAACGTATAGCGCGAGAAATGCTTCGCGAGGCGGTCCATGACCGTGCCCGGCTCCGCCATCGACAGTGCCTTTACCGGCTTACCGTTTGCGTCGACCTTGTAGCCCCACGTCGTCTTGTCATACGTGCGCGTCTTCTCGTTGTAGCCCGAGAAAATGCCCGCATCGAATTTGTAGTCGTCACGCAGCAGGCAGTAGGCATTCGTATTGCGGCGCAGATAGTCGGCATCGTATTTCTTGTTCTGAATAATATAATTGATAAGTGCTCCAAGGAAAACGATATCGGTGCCGGGCCGCAGCTGGAAGAAATGGTCGGCAACGCGCGAGGTGCGTGTATAGCGTACGTCCACGTGAACGATAGTGGCTCCGTTGTCCTTTGCCTCCATGACGCGTTTCATCGCGAGCGGATGGCATTCTGCGAGGTTCGAGCCCTCGATCCAGATCAGCTTCGCCTTCTTGAGGTTGTACCACGAGCCTGTCATCGCGCCGCGCCCAAAGGCGGCATTCAGCGCCGGCGGCGTCGTCGCATGACAGACGCGCGTCTGGTTGTCGATATAGACCACGCCGAGCGCACGAGCCATCTTGATGAGCTGATAGCACTCTTCGTTGTTGACCTGCGATCCGCCGACAAAGCCGATGGCATCCGTACGGTTGCTCATGAACTTGTAGCCGTTCGCCTCGTCCTGCCCGATCCAGTTCTCGTCACGCGCTTTCTTCATGGCACGTGCGGAGCGGTCGATGGCCTCCTCCCAGCTGATCTCCTCCCAATGGTCGCTGCCGGGTGCGCGATAGAGCGGGCACTTCGGACGCAGCTCCGCGTTCGGGATGTGACCGTAGCCGATGCCCTTCGGGCACAGACCGCCGCGATTGACGGGGTTGTCTGCCGCACCTTCGAGGTTGATCAGCTTGCCGTCCTTGACGTAGCCGATCGTTCCGCAGCCGCAGCCGCAGAAGTGGCAGACGGAGGTAAATTCGCGACCGCCCGTCAGCTTGTACTCTTTTGCCGCCGCCGAGACCGTTGCGACGTCCAGACCGAGACTGGCGAGTGCCAGCCCGACGCCGCTTAGCCCGGTGGCTTTCAAAAAGTCACGTCTGCTAAGGTTCATCGTGATTCTCCTTTCGTATCGGCGGAATTCCGCCGACAGGCTCTCCTAAAACTTCTCTATGAAAACGGGGAAATCCCCGGTTTCTGCACGGGTCGTGGACGTTTGCACGTCAAAGAACAATGCGCTCCGGGTTTGTGTAGATGCAGAACGAGCCCGGTGCCATACGCGCGCAGAGCGTGATGCCGAGTCTCTGCGCAATGTTGAGCGAGAGGGTGGTCGGAACGGACTTCGCCGCGACCGTGGAGATCCCCATCCGCCCCAGTTTCAGCATCATCTCCGAGGAGCAGCGCCCGCTGAAGATGATGATTTTATCTGAAATCTCCACGTGATTACGGAGCGCCCAGCCATAGAGTTTATCAAAGACGTTATGGCGGCCGACGTCCTCACGGAAGACGAGGATTTTCTTGTTTGTCTGATCGAACAGGACGCCGCTGTGGACGCCGTTCGTCGTATCATGGGTCTTGGAGAGATGCGAGAGGAGTTCGTCCGCTGTCGCAAGGATGTCCTTCGCGCTGAAGCGCACGTCGCGCGGACGCTTAAAGATCTCCTCCGGACGCAGTTTCAGGATGCGGCGTGCCGAGAAGTAGCGCGGATCTTTCACTGCGTCCGCCGCCCACCACTGCGCGTCCGTCGTCGTCTTGACGGCGGCGCGCAGATGCTCTGCATCCACCGTCATCTCCACGATGTCCTCAAAGCTGCGAATGCGCCCCATCTGAGCGAGCATCCCGACGATGAGATCCTCGAAGTCGACGGGCGAGCAGAACGCCGTGGTGAAGTTCTCCCCGTTGAGGTCGATATCGAAGAAGACCTCCTCCGAGGTGTATTTATGATCCGCGACAAACGCATTCTCCTCAGAGACATAGCGCGTCACGGGTATGTCGATAAAGTCACTGCGCTGAATTTCCATATTCTCTGCTTTCTGTGTATCACGATCAAGATGTTTACATCGTCAAAAACATGAGTCCGTCTGCCCCATAGAGCGGCCGCCCCATGAGAAAGAGCGTGATCCGCGCCGCCGTCTCCACATCGTCGAGATCGCAGGAGAGGAGCCCGTCATACGGCGTGCCGTCCTTTTGGAACAGTGCCGTCACGCGCGCGTCGATCTCCGGTGCGGCAAGCCCGCGGTCAAGCATAAGGGTTGGCAATGCGCCGCGCGAACGCGATTCCGTAATAAACAAGTCAATATCATATTCCAATTTCGATATAAGATTCTGAAAATCCTGCCTCTGATCTTCGTTTTTTTGGATAAAGTATCCATTTGGCGCGCTGACGGCAACGGCGCGTGCCCCCGCCGCCGTAAAACGCGCCGTATCCTTCCCCTCCGTGTCGAGCTGAAAGCCGTGGCTGTCGCTCTTAATGACCGCTGTGCGAATCCCATGCATGGTCAAATGAGGGATGAGCCGCTCGATGAAGGTCGTCTTCCCCGTACCCGAGGCGGGTGCGGCGACGGAGAGGACGGGGCGTTCACGTCTCTCGTTCGCGATGCGCCCGCAGGCAAGGCGGTAAGCGGCGGGGGTGTTCACGTTGAAGAAAAGCCCTGCATCCACCGCGAGCGGCAGTTCGCACACCGTGAGATCACGCAGAATGATGCCGAGCTTGCGGTCGCCGCGCTTAATCGCAGCAGCAAACTTCTGTCCCGCATCACGCCGATAGAGCGCGGCGAGCGGCTGCCAGTAGCCCGCGAGCGTCGGCAGGACGACCTGCGTCTCACCGCGTGCCTCAGGCAGGAGTGCCCGCACGAGGTCAAAGTCGTAGAAGGGCATATCGCCCGAGAGGACGAGCGACCACTCTGTCTCCGCCATCGCAAGCCCTGCGGCAATCGCCGCCGCCGGTCCCTGCTGGGGGCATTCGTCCGTGGCGAGATGTGCCCCATACGCCTCCGCGAGTTCCGTGAGCTCCGTCCGCTCCTCCTCCGCCGCGAGGACAATCGCGCGGAATCCTGCCGTACGTCCGCGCCGCAGGGTACGGGAGAGCAGCGTTTCACCATCTGCCAGGGGGAGGAACCTCTTGTCCTCGCCCATGCGCGTACTCATGCCGCCTGCCGCGACGATGAGCGTCAGGTCGGCGGGCGTCACCGCGCGCACTCCCCCGCGTCGCCGCGCAGGATCTCAATGCCGTGCTGCAGCTGGGGCAAGATGAAGCCGAGACACTCGCGCACCGCCTTCTCACTGCCGGGCAGATTGACGATCAGCGAGCGTTTCCGCAGGCCCGCCGTCGCGCGGCTGAGCATGGCGCGCGGCGTCACCTTCATCGAGAGGGCGCGCATCGCCTCAGCGATGCCCGGCGCCTCGCGGTCGATCACGGCACGCGTCGCCTCGGGCGTGACGTCACGCACGGAAAAGCCCGTGCCGCCCGTCGTGAGGATCAGCC
>CAUTTS010000145.1:0-3745 GCA_963541465.1 uncultured Selenomonas sp. | reverse complement strand
GTCCAGAGGGAAAAGGGCGCTTGTGTTGGAACAATGCAGAAGTCATTCAGAGGACATGCTGAATTTCCTCACGCAATTTGAGTTGCCGCCAGAGGCAGGAGAAGATTGGAAAACGGCACTTGAAAATGAAAAAATGTTGGCAAGACTGGATATTCAGTCAGCGACAGCAGCGATGAAGATGCTAGAGGGGCAAGGGATAAATTTTTATGCACTGGGGCAGATGGCAGGAAGTGTCAATGAACACAATCGCATCATAGATCAAAACAATACAATATGGAATGGTATTTCCAGCCACATTGATGATGAGAGAATGTCAATAGAAAGAGAGAGAATCACAATAGAAAAAGAAGAGCTAGCTCTTGAGAAAGAGAAGTAGGTGTGTCTATTCGTGGGACGGATCACAGACAGAACAATGGAGGAATGGAAGAATGAAAGTGTTGAGACACCGTATTCTTTTGCTTGGCACACTGGTGTTGGGCATATGTTTTTTTGCTTTCTGTGTCGAGGCCTCAAGATATCAGGCAGTGGGGAGCACATCTCCAAAGCTGATGCTGTCTCTGGTACAAGTTAATCGAATTCCATTTGATCAAGGTAAGACTTTGTCGCTAGAGACGTTGACACACACGGATCTTATGTTTGTTCAGACAGATGAAAACCACACAAGAAATATATTGTTTGAGATGAGAGGTGAGAGTGCAAAACGCTTGAGCTATGCGTTCGTGACAATGCTGGAGGAACTTGATACCGGTCAGCGGTACTATGTGTTGCATTGTATTGACAAGAACGAAACGGAATATCGAACGATTTTGATTCGTCGAAGCAAGATTCGTGGAAATCGTTTTTATAGCTTTGTTGACTCACAAGATCTTCAGAAAACATCAGATGTGAAAACGGCGATGCACATCGTGAAAGGACACTTAATCCTAGAACTTCAGACGAATGGAGATACGGAGTTATACTAAGGAATCGCTGATAAAATGAAGTCCGTCAGATTGGCGTAGATTTTTCGTCCGAACGAGGTGGAAAACCGGACGCAGAGTGGTGCTCTGTGGAGGATTTTCCGCCGAAGTGCGGGCAAAAAAGATGCGTCAAGATGGCGCGGCTGAATTTATCAGTGTTTCCCTAAGTGTCTGAAGACTCTCTTATTGATGCGTTTTGGACGAATCGTATTGAACAAATTGAGGAAGATGAGCCTACCGAATCTCATGTCGGGAAATGGTATGAATGGCAAACCGAGGCCTCCCAGATGCCAGCATTGCAGTTTTGGCAATACGGACAATCAACTGCGGTCAGTGTCTACAATATCACGTCGTTAGATGCATATGATTTTTCAAGACTTGTTCCAAGTCAGGATGTGATTAAGACAGCACGCGCAATCATCACCAATCAGCGCGGTCTCGTTGAGTACGATATCGATATCGAATGGAAAAGTGCAGCGGAAACATTGGATTTCTTGCAAAGAAAATATGGTACACCACAGATATACGATGGGAAAGGGTATCGCTCCTATCGATGGTATCAGTCAGATCATAGTATTTTCTTTATCATAAGCGATTCAGGAGAATCCATGATGCAAGTATTCACCGAATAAAATAATGGTATGAGTTTTAGGGAACGGGGAGAGCGTAGATATGTTTTGTCGAAATTGCGGAAAACCTGTTGAGGACGAGGCAAAGTATTGTCAATCTTGTGGCATGGAAATCATCTCGCCCGGGGTGGAAAATCCAATAAACTATATGGTAGCACGTACACCGGCCGATGGTATTGTGGAGAACTTCTTTAAACTCCATGGGCGTTTGAATCGAAAGAGATATATCAAGAGAAACTTTGCCTTAGCAGGGCTGGCAATCCTTTGTTTTATACCTTTTGTTGCTGTATTTGATCAGGTTGGGCAATTTGAAGGCGTTGGAATGGCAATTGGAGCTTTTTTCTTGATACCGAGTTATTGCATAGACGTTCGTCGGTTGGAGGATATGGGATATGGTCCGGATGCGGCGATTCTTGTCGTAATCACCAATATATTATGTCAGGTGCTTGATGAAGAAAGATATCCGTATATCGTCGGGGGGATGGTATTTGGACAGTTTGTATTTTTTCTCTACTGTGCGATAAAGAAAGGAACTACGGGGCAAAATCAATATGGTGAAGATCCTCTGCAGTAAGGATAAAGTCTCGGCAGAAGAAACATTATCTTGTTTGATATGCGTTTAATCTTACTCTGTGCGAGCAAGTTTACTTTGAATCAGCACGTTGTGAGGTGTGTTATATGACATTGAAGACACTTAGTCATATCGTCCTAATGGTTTGTATCCTCGTAGGGGGAGATCTTTTGACGACCGGTTGGAAGCGTTTACGAGACAAGAAAGATAAGGCACTGGGCTATTTGTTGCTTGTACTTGGGGGAAGTCTCATAGCTGCAGGTGGATATTGGCTTTATGAAGTAACGGTAGACTATAATCCTACCGTGTTGTCTTTTCTGCTTTCAGAAGAGGAGCAGGCGAGATTGGCTCAGAAAGCAGGTTCATTACCAAGTGAGAGTAAGCAACAAATACCGAAGAATATCAGTACAGATGAGCAGGTAAAAGATGTTTCAAAAACGTTTCTGCGGGCTTTTCTGGAGAACGATATCCAGACAGTTCAACAGACCTCAATATTTGAACGGCGTATACTGACGAACATAAAATTAACAGAAGCTGTGCGGGAATATTCCCGTTTGATTAACGGCAGTATGGAACTGTATAACAAATCGACTGGTCTAAATACGCAGATAAAGTATGGTGTATCTGGCTATACCGCTATAGATAAGACTCATGCTGCTGTGGACATGAAAATTGTGTTGGGGCCGGATACGATCTATCTGCCTAGTATAACGGTTGTTCGCAAAGACACTGGGTGGAAAGTTGATTTTGAATCCTTTATGATTACTCTACATCAGAGTGTTGGTAACTAGGTAATGTAAACAGGATATGATGGCGGCTGTATTTATTCCGAAAGGGAGTTTATATATGGATGAACATAATCATAACCACATGCTCCGATTGATCGCAGGAGCAATATTCATCGCTTTCATATCTGCAGTAGGCGTATATATCTATTTCGATGATCGGGATAGGGGGCAGAGACAACAAATTGAGGAACAAAAACAAAAAGAGATAGAGTCTGCACAGGAAATTGAGCGCCTGAAGACAGAAAAAGAAGCCGTTGAAAAACAGCGTCAGGAAGAAGAGGAAAAACGTGAAGCGGAGCGGGCTGCCGAAGAAGCCAAACGAATAAGAGAAAAGTATACACATTATCATAATGATACGTTTGGATTTAGTATTGATGTTCCTAAGAACTTCATAATACACTCCAATACGGCGAAAGGCATCATGTTGACTTCAGCAGATAGGAAAGGGCAAATTTTCGTCGTTGGCAACTATAAAACAGATCGTGAGACAAACAGGCAGATGTATGAAGATCAGATGATGAGTGCGCAGAGTGTCGGGAGTGAGATAACTTATCATACTTGTGGAGACGATTGGTTTGTGGTGAGCTGGCGAAAAGGAGGAGAAGGCAACTATCTGAAGCAATATACTAATCAAGATAGCGAGTTGTTGTTTGTTGTGATGTTCCCGATGACACAACAAGCGGAGTATGCACCCATGATTGAGCATATGGAAGATACTTTCCACAGAGATAGATCCTAGTGGGGGCTTAAGATTTTATGTGCGTAGTATGTAAAAGGAGGCATCTATATGTTTTTGAA
>CAUTTS010000144.1:0-3789 GCA_963541465.1 uncultured Selenomonas sp. | reverse complement strand
ATCGGACAAAAAATCTACGCCAATCTGGCAGACCTCATTTTATCAGCGATTCCTTAAGGAAGCTCTGATGGGAGGAGTTATGATGGCACTCAGCCGCGAGGAAGTTATCGCAGAGGTCAAGAAGCTGGCAGAGGCACGGTCGGTCTATGCGGGGCTGAAGGAGAAGGCAGAGCATTTTCTCTGCGCAGCGGGCACAGCAGAGGAGCACGCTGCCTTCCACACGCTGGTCGAGGAATTGAAGGGCGATGTGCTGACGATTGATCAGGTCATCGGCTTTATGGATTCGCCGGACGGTGTCAAGGTCTTTGGTGAAAAGAAGGCGCAGGAACTGGCAGCTGCTGCGAAGAAGGCGAAGGAGCAGGGCGAGGATACCTGTATATGCCCTGCCTGTCAGGCTGGCAAGGCGATTCTCGCCAATCAGGCGGTCATTGGATAATCAGACGAACGGGAGGGAAGGAGCTGCTGCACGGATGTGTTCGTGTGACGGCTTCTTTTTTGCGGAAAAGGGGAAGGCATGACGGTTGCCGATGTCTATGTCAACATTCCCGTCAAGAGTATTGCTACGGCGTTTACCTATGTCGTGCCGGATGCGCTGCCGCAGATCGATGTAGGATGGCGTGTCTTCGTTCCGTTTGGCAAGGTGCGTGTCGAGGGATTCGTCGTCGCCGTACGCCCCTACGATGCGTCACGTGATGGCGGCCATCGTTTGCGCGCGATTCTCGAGCCCGTGGATGAGGAGGCGTGGTTTACGCCGCAGCTGCTTGCAGCGGCACAGGAGCTGGCGGCATTTTATCTCTGCTCTGCAGCGGAGATGATGCGGCTCTTTATGCCGGGCAAGAGCGGGCTGCGTATCTTTTCCGCCTATGTGCCGGCGGAGGATGTGGATGAAGCGCATCCCATCCTGATGGATGCGGCAGCACGCGCTGTTTACGACTGCCTCTGCACGCATGGTGAGCAGCGCGGGGCACAGCTGCGGGCGGCTCTGCCGGAGAGCGATGTGGATGGAGCATTGGAAAAGCTCCTCCGCTATGGTCTCATACGCAAGGAATACCGTGCCGATCGGCGTGACAAGGCAAAGTATGAGAAATACTATACCGCAGGTGAGATTACGGAGGAATTGCTTGCCGAATTCACGCGAAGGCCGGCGCAGCGGCGTGCCTTGGAGCTCTTTTGCACGGAGCGCGAGCACACACTTGCAGAACTGAAGCAGGCAGGGATTACGACCGCGACCATCCGACATCTGACCGATGCGCATCTCCTCACGGAGCACCTGCGCCGTCAGGTGCGTGACAGCTATGCGGCAGGGCTCCGTGAGACGCGCGGAGAGACGCTGACGGAGGCGCAGCAGCATGCCGTCGCCGCGCTGCAGGCAGGCACTGCTGCGGAGACGTTTCACGGCTATCTCCTTCATGGGGTGACAGGGAGCGGCAAGACGCGCGTCTACATGGAGACGGCGCGTGCCGTACGGCGCGCGGGACGGCAGGTGATCGTACTCGTGCCGGAGATCGCGCTCACAGGTCAGCTCATCACAGCGTTTCAGGAGGGGTTTGCCGGAGATATTGTCGTTCTGCACAGCCGCCTTTCGCTCGCCGAGCGCAACGATGCCATCTTTCGCGTACGACGCGGTGAGGCGGGGGTCATCATCGGCGCACGGTCCGCGCTCTTTACGCCGGCAGGGAATGTCGGCTGCATCATCCTCGATGAGGAACAGGATATGTCCTACAAGCAGGATGAGTCCCCGCGCTATCATGCGCGCATTGTCGCAGAGATCCTTGCACGTCGGCATGGGGCGATTCTCGTTATGGGGAGCGCAACGCCCTCACTTGAGACGTATGCGAGAGCACTCTCCGGGGAACTGACACTCCTCCGAATGCCGGAGCGCATCGGTGCACAGCCCCTGCCGCACGTTCGTTCCGTCGATATGTGTGCAGAGCTGCGTCATGGGCGACGCACGATCCTCTCCAACGATCTGCGTGATCTCCTGACGGAGACACTGGCGCGCGGCGAGCAGGCGATCATCATGCTGAATCGGCGCGGCTATTCGACGTTTGTCCTTTGCCGTGCCTGCGGCTTCGTACTCTCCTGCCATGCGTGCGGGCAGCCGATGGTCTACCATGCCAACGGTACCCTCGTCTGCCATCACTGTGATCTGCGCGCCGATGTGCCTACGGTCTGTCCCAAATGCGGCAGCCGCTGCATCAAATATTTCGGGGCGGGCACGGAAAAGCTTGAGGCAGAGCTGAAGCAGCTGCTCCCACAGGCTCGTGTGATCCGCATGGATCGTGACACGACAGGACGCAAACACGCCCATGAGGAGATCCTCGCGCATTTTCGCCGACGTGACTACGACATCCTCCTCGGCACGCAGATGGTGGCCAAGGGGCATGATCTGCCCGGCGTACAGACGGTCGGCATCATCAGTGCGGATGCGAGCCTCAATCTTCCGGATTTTCGTGCGGCAGAACGATGTTTCATGCTCATCACGCAGACGGCGGGACGCGCAGGGCGCCATGGTGCGCGCGGCGAGGTCATCGTCCAGACGTACAATCCGGAGCACTATGCAGTGCAATCTGCTCTGCGGCAGGACTACGAGGCGTTTTACGCACAGGAGATCGTGTTGCGGCGGGAGCTGTTCTATCCGCCGCTGAGCCGTCTCGTCAAGCTCCTCTTTCACCACATGGATCGGCAGCGCGCATGGGATGCAGCAGCTGCGTTCGCGGACGTGTTTCAGAAAGCGTTTCATGGGCGACAGGGATATATGGTGGTTGGGCCGTCCCCGGCACTCATCGCACGAGAACGTGGGGAGTATCGTTTTGTCGTACTCATCAAGGCAGCCGACTTGGTCGATGTGCAGGACTTCCTGCGGAAACAGCGGATGCATCTGCGCGATGATGTTGCCCTAGATATCGATCCAATTACTATTTTTTAATTGGAAACTATTGAATATAATTCAAAATCCTGCTAATCTGAGAGAAGAAGGAGTTTGTGACGTTATGTGGTGCAAATCCTCTGCACAATGGAAGAAGGTCTGCCGATGGTGATGATAAATGGGTATGCGAAGATTAACCTGCTGCTCGACATTCTCGGGCAGCGTGAGGACGGCTACCACGAAATTGCGACGGTGATGCAGTCCCTTGCACTCGCCGATACGCTGACACTCACCAAGCAGGAGACGGGAATCACGCTGACGGTTGACCTGCCGGGACTCGAGGCAGACGAGCGAAATCTTGCCTATCGTGCAGCGGCGCTTCTCATGCGGGAGTGCGGCGTGCGCGGCGGCGTTCACATCCGTATCGACAAGCGGATTCCCGTTGCAGCGGGACTTGCCGGCGGGAGTGCAGACGCAGCGGCGGCGCTGCGCGGTGTGAATGAGCTCTATGCGCTCGGACAATCCGATGCAGAACTTTGCCGTCTTGGGGCCCTGATCGGCTCGGATGTACCGTTCTCCCTGATGGGAGGGACGGCACTTGCCACGGGACGCGGCGAGGTGCTCGAGCATCTGCCCGCCGTATTCGATTTTCCGGTCGTCCTCGCAAAACCGCCTGTGGCGGTCTCAACCCCGTGGGCGTACCGGTCCTATGATGCGAATCCACCGACGCAGCATCCGGATCGTGCGGCATTCCTGCGTGCGCTCCGTGCAGGAGATACGGCGGCGTGCCTGCGTATGGCAGCAAACGTGCTCGAGCCCATAACGGAGGCGGCACATCCCGTCGTCGGCGACTATCGCGCGCGTCTGCGTGCGGCAGGGGCGGCCTGTGCGATGATGTCGGGCAGCGGCCCCACGGTATT
>CAUTTS010000143.1:0-3838 GCA_963541465.1 uncultured Selenomonas sp. | reverse complement strand
TTGGAGAAACGTGATGCATCTTTCTCTGTTATAGGAGTGCCAGATACTTCGGTTGATCGGACTTGGCAATCTTCAGCGCATCCATTGCAGCTTCGGCGGTGATGCCTAGGCTTGAAATGAGGTTCTTGATGCTTTTTATACGTTCTGTTTCTGCACCGCGAATTTCACCACGAACCTCGCCGCGAACTTCGCCAATAGCAATACCGTCGTTGTAGATTTCTTCCATTACCTTGCACATAGCTGCAACCCCCTTTTCGTCTTCTTTGAAAAAGCGTACGCGCTCGGCGAGCACATCACTGTACATATCATTCGGATCACTGCAAAAGAAGTCGTGCATGAGACGCCCCAGTGGGCTTTCGTTCTGACATTCTCCATTGACATATAGAATATGAGCTCCGTCGTCGAATATCTCCTCAGTATCCTCGAATCTTCGGTGCACCTTGTAGAGTGGTTTGCCACGTTTCCATACGTCATGCTCCGTGATAAAAATGACGTATGTTTCGGGCAGATCATGGAAGAGCGTTCCTTTGCTGACCTCACGCGAATCAATCATGCTGCTGTTGAACCTCGCTCGACGTGGAGTTGCCCCCTCGTCGCTGCGTTGTATCTCCACATCGTAAATGGTCTCGCCATCGGTCGCAAGTGCGTCGAACCGTACGGCACGTCCATAGAGATTTGGCACACTCTGCTGGGTAATGACCTTCGTCACGCGCAGACGATCATTTCCCATGATGGCACGGAGTACGACCTCCATGCAGGGGATATTCCCATCAAAGCAGCTATTAAAGAACGTGTCATCCATCAACCGAAGCTGTTTGATTTTCTCAAGGTATTGACGTTTCTTTTGTTCCATATCCATGCGCATTACCTCGGATCAAATGATCTGTCTAACTCTCCAAATCCGGCCGCAGCTCCGCCGCTGCGCGCAAGTAGATATGATGGATGTCGCCCTGCGGCAGATCCGTGTTGACGAGGAGGAGGACGCGAATGCAGCGCGGGAGGCTGCCCTCGATAGCGCACTGGCGCGCGTCAAAGAGGGGGACAAGGTCGAATCCGCGGATGCGGCGCACACCTGCCGTGGGGAATGCTGCCGTGAGATCCTCGGTGACGCTGAAGATGGCGGCACCGATGTCAGCGGGGGTGATATTGTTCGTGCGCAGAATCTCCGTGACGAGTTCCTGTGCCGCCTGCCAGATTTCTTCCTTTTCGTTGCGCCCAACGGTAATGGCGCCGCGTATGCCGCGCATAGCTCTACACTCCCTTGTGAATGTCCCAGATGAGCCGCAGGCTCAGGATGAATGCGATGAGGTAGCCGAGAATGCCGAGGAGGGGAATACCGCCGATTTGCGGCTGCATGTTCGTGGTGCAGATCGTGCTCGATGCGATGAGGAGTGCCGCACAGAGGAGCGAGATGATGAGTTTATTGATCATCTTATCGAGACGCTGTACGGGCTCCTCTGATCCCGTGAGGTCGATGTTGAGCTTCGTCTGTCCGCCCATAGTCATCTTGAGGAGGTCGGCGAGCTGCTCGGGGATCTGCACGGATTTGCGCAGGAGCATGATGCCCTCCTGCCGCGCCTTTGATAGCCCCTCGCGCCACGTCATGCCCTGCACAATCCCCAGAGAAAGGCTGCGCGCGAAGATCTCAAGGAAGCTGACCTCAGGCGCGCAGCGGCGCATGACGATCTCAACGGTCATGACACCGCGTGCAAACATGGCAAGTCCGCTCGGACAGCCGATGTGATGCATCCGCAGGATGCCGAGAATCTGATTCGTCAGAACGCCCATGTGCACGTCGGTAAAATCGAGCGAGCCGTACTGCTCCATCATGACGTCGATGTCCTGATAGAGCTGCGCATGGTCGATGCGTCCCCTGACAATGCCGAGAGCAAGGACGGCGGCCTTCATCTCGAAGGTATCGTGCGTGGCGAGTGCCATGATCGCGCGCCGCAGAGCCGTGCGGTCACGATTGCTGAGACGCCCCATCATGCCGAGGTCGAGCCAGACGATGTTGCCGCCGCGGATGCGGATGTTGCCGGGATGCGGGTCACCGTGAAAAAAACCGTCCTCGATGATCTGCTTGGCATAGTTCTCGCCGAGCCGCCGCCCAATCTGCGTGACGTTGACCCCTGCCGCGTGGAGAGCATCCGTCTGGTCGAGCGGGATGCCGTCGATGTACTCCATGACGAGGATGTGCTGCGTCGAGAGATCGCGCAGGACGCGCGGGCAGGAGACGAAGGGATTGTCGCGGTTGAGATGTGTAAATTCCTCGATGTGGCTCGCCTCGATGAGGAAGTCCATCTCCTGCTTGGCGATATTCCACATCTCGTCCATCAGCGTGCGAAAGTCCACGACATCGTCGCTGCTGACGAGACGGATGAGGGTGGCAGCGCGCTTCATGAGCATGAGGTCGGTACGCATGATCTCGTGGATGCCGGGGCGCTGCACCTTGATGACGACCTCCTCGCCTGAGGCGAGCGTGGCGCGGTGTGCCTGCGCGATGCTGGCAGAGCCGAGCGGCGTGCTGTCGATCATGCGAAAGACCTTGTTCCAGTCGCGGTTGTACTCCTGCTCGACGATGGAGAGGATGATGGGGAAGGCGAGAGGACGTGCCGCCGTCTGGAGCTTCATCAGTTCATCGCAGTACTCCGTCGGCAGAAAGTCGGGACGCATGCTCATGATCTGGCCGAACTTGACAAATGTTGGTCCGAGATCCTCGAAGATGGCGCGTAGTTTTTCCGGTGTAAGGCCGTGGACGATGTCGTGACGGCGCAGTACCGTCACCATCTCACGCAGCCGCAGCGCAGCATTTTTGTTCTCAGTGCCTTGGAGCAGTGCGCCGAGCATCGTCTCACCTCCCGCCGTATGGGTTCATATACCTGATTATCATGCTCGCATGATTCAGCGTATTATCGATTACTTTTTGTACTTCTCCGCGAGCTGCTGCTTTACCGTCTCGTTGCTCAGGTACTCATCGTACGTCGAGATGCGGTCTACGACGCCGACGGGCGTGATCTCGATGATGCGGTTCGCGACCGTCTGTGTGAACTCATGGTCGCGCGAGGCAAAGAGAATCGTGCCCGAGAAAGAGATCAGGCCATTGTTGAGGGCGGTGATCGACTCGAGGTCGAGATGGTCGGTCGGCTCGTCGAAGATCAGCACATTCGCACCCGAGAGCATCATGCGCGAGAGCATGCAGCGGACGCGCTCGCCGCCCGAGAGTACCTCGGCGCGCTTCTGACTCTCCTCGCCCGAAAAGAGCATCCGTCCGAGGAAGCCGCGCACGAATGTCTCGTCCGGGTCCTTGGAGTACTGGCGTAGCCAGTCCACGAGATTGAGCTTTACGCCGTCAAAGTAGGCAGTATTGTCCGAGGGCAGGTAGGTCTGTGTCGTTGTGACGCCCCATTTGAACGTGCCCTCGTCCGCCTCCTCCTCGCCCATGAGGATCTTAAACAGCATCGTCTTTGCCGCGCCGTTTGGCCCGACAAAGGCAACCTTGTCGCCCTTCTTGAGGGTGAAGCTGACATTTTTCAGCAGCTGACGCCCGTCCACCTCCTTGGACAATCCCTCGACGGTGAGCAGCTGATCGCCCGCCTCGCGGTCGGGGGTAAAGGCAATGTACGGATAGCGGCGTGCCGACGGCTTGATGTCGTCGAGTGTGATGCGCTCAAGCAGCTTCTTGCGTGAGGTTGCCTGACGGGACTTTGCGGCATTTGCGGCAAAGCGCTGGATGAAGGTCTGGAGTTCCTTGATCTTCTCTTCCTTCTTCTTGTTCGCATCCTTTGCCATCTGGAGCGCGAGCTGACTGGACTGATACCAGAAGTCGTAGTTGCCGGCG
>CAUTTS010000142.1:0-3975 GCA_963541465.1 uncultured Selenomonas sp. | reverse complement strand
ATGGTGACTTCACTTGATAACACTCAACCGTCCCTCAATTCTCCTCCTCATCCCCCTCCTCGCCCTCTCTGCCGTCCCAGTTATCGCTGCCCCTGCACAACAGGAACAGCTCGATCAGTCAAGGGCGCAGGAGGCAGAGCGACAGAATCGTCTCGGTGAGGAGCGTGTGGAGACGATTGTTCCCCCTCCCCCGTCTGCTGATCTTCCCGCAGATGAGAGCGTCCACTTCCACATCTCTCATATCAGGATTGAGAACCAAGTGGAGCGATTCCGCTTCCTCGAACGTATCGCTCGCCCCTATAAGGATAAGGAGCTGTCTCTCAGCGACATCAACAAGCTCATCCATGCGATGAATCAGTCCCTCATGGCTCGTGGGTTCTCCACGAGCCGTATTGTCGTACCGGAGCAGAATCTATCATCGGGAGAACTTCGTCTCGTCCTCCTCGTCGGCTATATTGGCACGGTTCGTTTCGCTGATGGCAGTGACGCTCTTTACTGGAAGAATCTCTTTCCCCTCCACGAGGGAGGTATTCTGAATGTACGGGATATCGAGCAGGGCATCGAACAGGCGAAGCGTCTTCCCTCTCAGGATATCTCCGTTCAACTGCTCCCGTCCGATCAGCAGCAGCGGACGGATGTGGTTCTCACTGTAAAACGTGGGAAGAATTTCTACGGTACGATTTCGGTGGATGACTCGGGGCTTGAAGATACGGGAAAGCTCCAATGGTATACGTCCATCGGCATCGATCAGCCCTTTCACAAGAATGATATGCTCCGCATCGGGATGAATCTCGATGGTGCTTGCGACGGCTATGAGAAGGGAACGCGCGGGCATAATATCAGCTATACCTATCCCTATGGGCGGCATACGTTCTCGTTTTCCTATCAACGCTCCAAATACCATCAGACGGTAGAGAGCATTCCCTATAACTTCATCAGTGCAGGAGATTCCAATATTTCTACACTGTCATGGGACTATGTTCTCCATCGCTCGGCTGCGATGAAGACGAGCATGGATATTCGTTTGCGGAAACGAAACTCACACAACTTCTTGAACGGTGTTGAGCTGCCCATTCAGGCGATGCACCAAACGTCGATGGAGGTCGGCTATGCGGAGCGACTCTATATTGATCGAGATACGCTCTATTTTCGCATCGCACACCGTTTCGGTCTCGGATGGCTTGGAGCACAGAAAGAGAAGCCCTATGATGACGCTCCAAAGACACTCTATCGGATGTGGCTGCTCGATGTGGACTTCGTGCATCCGTTTGAGTTCTGTCATCGTCCCGCAACATTTACGACATCCTTTCACGGACAGTATACGATGGATGATATGCGGCTCTACGGCGTGGATATGATCAGCATGGGCAATCGCTATACGGTGCGCGGATTTGACGGCGAAGTCACGCTGATGGGAACGAACGGATGGTATCTCCGAAATGAGCTTTCGACACGATTCCCGAAACAAAAGGCAGAACTCTACTTCGGGCTTGATGTCGGTGCAGTTTACGGATACGGCACGGAGGTCTACAACGGACACGTGATTGCAGGCACAGTGCTCGGGCTGCGCGGCGCGATGGATGCACTCTCCTATGACGTATTCGCCGCCAAGCCTATACAAAACCCCGAGGGATTCCGTACGCCGGATGTGACGTATGGATTCTCCCTCGGGGTAAGGTTCTAGGAAAAGGTATCCCCCAACAGAAAAATCAATTTCTTCTTTGAAAAACTTTCCACTGCTCAAAAAGCCTTACACACTCACCTCCGTCCCATCCCGAAACACCACCGTCATGCCCCTACCCACGGTCACGTACTTCACCATGCTCGCCCACAGCTGGCTGTCAAACTCTGCCACAGGATCAGTCTGTGCTTTGAGCCGCTTGATAAACACTGCCAATCGCTCGGACTGTGCTTCCTTGGCGGAGATGGCTTCCGTCACCTCGTCAAACCGTGCCTTGGCTGCATCGTACCTTTCTACTAGCCCCTCGTAGTGCCGCTGATACTCCTCCTGATTCTGTGCAATGCGGGCGTTCTCACGGATGCAGTTCTGCGTCATCTCCACCAGCACCGCTAGTTCCTGCCCCAAGATGGCTTTCTCCTGCTCCAACTCTCTGGTGTCGCAGAGAGTCTGCCGGACGAGCCGAGCACTAGCGATAATCTCCTCCCGCTCCGTCACCAGCCGATTGAATGCCGTGACGAAGGCTTCCTTGACTTCCTCCTCCGTCACATGGGGCGTTTGACATTTCTGCCCGTTATACTTGTTGTTGCAGCGGTAAATAATTCGCCTGTATTTATCCGTGGAGTGCCAAACCTTGGCACCGAAAGAACCGCCGCATTCGCCGCACCGAATCTTCCCCGAGAAAATGCTCACGCCGCTGTATCTCCCACCTTCCCGTGTGCGCCGCTCCATCTCCCGCTGCACCATTTCGAATACGGCGGGATCGATGATGGCGGGATGGCTCTGTTCCACGAAGTAGCTTGGCACTTGTCCGCAGTTCTTGACGGCTTTCTTGGTGAGGAAGTCCGGCGTGAAGGTCTTCTGAATTCTTGCACATCCCGTGTACTTCTCGTTCGTGAGGACCCCCCGAATGGTCTTTGCGTTCCATTTCTCCTTGCCCGTGACCGTCAAGATATGCCGTGCGGCCAGTTCCTTGGCAATTCGGCAAGCCGTCAGCCCCTCAAGGAAAAGCCGGAAGATAAGCCGCACGATCTTGGCCTGCTCCTCGTTGATGGCGAGATTGCCATCCTCGCCTTTATCGTAGCCAAGAAAGCGCGAGTAGCCGACGGAGAACTTACCGTCTGCGAACCTCTTCCGCAAGCCCCATGTGACGTTCTCCGAGATGGATCGTGCTTCCTCCTGCGATAAGCTGCTGAGGATGGTCAAGAGGATTTCGCCACGCGCCTGAAATGTCCAGATCGCCTCTTTTTCAAAGTAGACCTCGACGCCGTGCTCCTTGAGCTTCCGTATCGTTGTGAGGCTGTCCACCGTGTTTCTCGCGAAACGCGACACTGACTTTGTAACAATCAGCTGAATCTTGCCATCCAGAGCGTCCTGCACCATGCGGGTAAAGCCCTCACGCTTTTTCATGGAAGTTCCCGTCACGCCTTCATCCGAATACATCCCGGCAAACTCCCAGTCCGAACGGCTCTGGATGTAGTTCGTATAATAGTCCACTTGGGCGGCGTAAGATGTTTTCTGGTCTTCATTGTCCGTGGAGACTCGTGCATACGCCGCCACTTTACGTTTCTCTGCGCTCGCCGGCGGCACTTCCGAAAATCTATGGATGCTGGCGGGGATGACCGTCACACTTCGCATTACGCTCACGTCCTTTCCATCGTCTGTATTCAGCTTGCCGCCGCACTTGGACAGCATCGAACATCTCCTGCGTCACCAGTGGCTCGTGGTCGTTCTCGATGACCTCCTCCTGCCCGCTCTCGGAGAACTGCGCCTTGATTCGGCGAACACCGAGGTAGAAGTCGCTGTCCAGCGTGTAGGCGATCAGCTTGCGGGATATTTTCCCGCGAACACTGCCATAGCCGCCAGATTCCAGTTTCCGTGAGATGTCGGTGATTTGTAAGCCGTCGAGGTAGTATTGGAAGATCAATCGGACTGCCTCGGCTTCTTTGGGAACGATTACATAGCCGTTTTTGCTCCATCGGTAGCCGAACGGTTTTTTATGAGGGTCGGTGTACTTCTTCTCCGCTTGA
Organism: uncultured Selenomonas sp.; assembly: GCA_963541465.1. Taxonomy (GTDB): domain Bacteria; phylum Bacillota; class Negativicutes; order Selenomonadales; family Selenomonadaceae; genus Centipeda. The sequence continues at coordinate 267 of CAUTTS010000142.1, read as the reverse complement.
TTGTAATAGTGGATTCTTGCCGTCCTGACCGTACCATCGTAGAAGTGCAACTCCAATACGTCCGTATCGGTGGTGAGAATCTTCTCCACGGTCTTGGCAAAGACCTCCTCGTCAAATTCCGTTAAGCCCAGCACCTCGCAGCAAGCCGCACGAAGCCGATCTCCACGGATATTTCTCGCTTTGCACGCCCGCTTGCGGATTTTATCGTAGCAAAACTCAAACTTCGCACATCAAAAACACTTGTCAAGGCTTGAAAACCATAGCTTT
>CAUTTS010000141.1:0-4081 GCA_963541465.1 uncultured Selenomonas sp. | reverse complement strand
TAAATAAGCAGGTTCGGTGCCCCTCGGGGCATAACAGGGAAATCGGTGCAATGCCGATGCGGTCCCGCCGCCGTAATGCTGAGAATGCCCTACGATGCCACTGGGAGACTGGGAAGGCAGGGCAACGATGAAGCAGAGCCGGAAGACCTACCGAATCTCGTACGCCGGAGTGCTGTGCCCTGCAGAGGGACGCCGCCTCCTCTGCATCCTGCGATGGACAGGACGGCAGGCTTTTTTCGTGTGGAAAGCCGTCGTCCCTCGTGGGCGGCGGCTTTTGCGGGCGTACAGCGGATGTATGTGTATGGCATGGAGGAACAGCAATGACAAAACGGAATTTGGCACTTGCGGTCGCACTGGCGGCACTGGGCGCAGCATGGACGGCACCGGCAGCGGCGCAGGAGAGTGCGGCGGACGCGGAGATGGATCAGGCGAACCTCGGCGAGACCGTCGTAACGGCAGCGCGTCAGGATAGGAAGGGAACGTTCGTCACGCGGCGCGGCGCGGTCGGCTTCCTCGGCTCGAAGGACACGATGGATGTCCCGTTTACGACGACGAATATTACGCAGAAGGCAATTACGCAGTTTGACGACGGGGCGAACCCCCTGCCGAATGCACTGCTCATGTCGCCGTCTGTGCGAACGAGTACAAGCACGATGTATAATGACTACTCCATTCGCGGATTCCAGATGAATGCCTATCAGTTCAAGGTCAACGGTGTACCGGGAATGTTCTCACAGACGAATATGCCTGCGAATTTTGTGGAGAGCATCGAGGTGGTCTCAGGTCCTGCGATCGGCATTCACGGAACGACGAACTCGGAGTCGGCGGGCGGCTCGGTCAACCTCACGACGAAGAAGGCGGAGTACGGCAAGGAGCGCATCACCTACCGTCAGACGATCAATGGGCGCGGTGCACTCGGCGAGGCGTTTGATATCGGCAAGCGCTTCGGCAAAAACGAGCAGTGGGGCGTGCGTGTGAGTGCGGAGAACATCCAGGGCAAGACGGCAGTCGAGCGCGAGAAACTCACGACGCGTGATTTTTACGTGAACCTCGACCATGTGGGGAATCGCAGTACGACAAATCTCTTCGCGGGCTATCGCTACACGAAGAACGAGGGTGGACAGCGTTACTTTGCCTTTGATGGGGCGGGGGCATACGCCTATACGGGCGATCGTCTCCCCGATCCACCGAACGGCAAGCGCAACTATAGCTTCCCGGGACAGCAGATCACCGTCTCTACGTGGTCGGCGGTGCTGAACCACGAGCAGAAGATCAATAAGGACTGGAAGGCATTCCTCAATGCGGGGCACAGCTACAACCTCGGTAGCGGCTATGTGCAGACCTCGGCGAGCCGTCTCTATATGCTCGATGAGGCGGGGCATTTTGGAAATAAACTGAGTGCGGAGAAATTTGCCCTGCGCAACTCCTATGTGCAGCTTGGTGTGCAGGGGACATTCCACATCGGGCAGGTGAAGAATGATGTCGTCTTCGCCGCTGACCGGAACTGGTATCGCGCATATTGGGGATTCCGCGCCAACGGGATCATTAATGGCGCAACGGGATTTGTGTCATTTGGCAGCGTGGCGGGCAATCTCTCGGATGGTGTGACGAGCGTCACGCAGAACTATCCGTACGCTGCCGTGACGGGGCCGATCAAGACGGGGCAGACGCGCTACTCGGGGATCTCGCTGACCGATACATTGGAATACGGCAAGGCGTCGTTGCTGCTCGGGATTCATCACCACAGCGTGGATGTCACCGGCTATGACAAGGCGACCGGGGCAGCGACCTCTACGGTGCATAGCAGTGCGAATTCGCCGACCTACGGCATCGTCTACAAGCCGACGGAGAATCTCAGCCTTTATGCAAACCATTCGCAGAGTTTCGATAAAGGATCTGTCGTCGGCAGTAATCGTATGAATACGGGTGCCATGCTCGCGCCCGCGAAAACGAAGCAAAACGAGCTTGGTGTGAAGTATCGGAAGAACGGTCTCAGCGCAGGGCTGAGCCTGTTTCAGATCGAGCAGGATCGCTCGATGGACGTGACTTATGCGGGCGATCCTCATCCGACGGCAGTCATGGAGGGCAAGAACACGCTCAAGGGCGTCGAGCTGAGCGTCTCCGGCAGAATCGCACCGAAGTGGACGCTGACGGGCGGGCTGATGCACCTCTCCACCGAGCAGCAGACGAATACGGCATATAACGGTAAGGCGGTCAGCGGCATTGCAGATTGGAGTGCGATGCTCGCCGCCGAGTACACGGCGGATGCAAAGACGGCGGCGTTCCTGCGCATGGTCTACTCCGGCAAGGCACCGATCTACGCGAACGCGTCAAAGCAGCTCGAGGTGCCCGCATACGTCACCGTCGATCTTGGCGTGACGTATAAGACGACGCTCGGTACGGTGCCGACGATGTTTGGTCTTACGGCGTACAACATCCTCGATAAACAGTACTGGATGTCTCGCCCAACGTATAACTACGCAATTCAGGGTCTGCCGCGCAGCTTTATGTTGTCGATGCAGATGGATATTTGATAAAGCAAGGGAGGGGATTCGCTGCATGACAGCGGATTCCCTTTTTTACGGGGGAAATCATGAAAAAAAATCTATTCCTATGTGGGCTTCTCCTCTGTCTCCTGCTCGCGCTCGCGGGCTGCGGGAAGGAGACGGCAGAGCAAAAGCAGGACGCGGACACAATCACGGTCACGGACAGCATCGGGCGCGAGGTCACCATACCCCATCCGCTGACGCGTGTGGTCGTCTCGAATGCCTACAACGCCGAGCTGATCAACGCGGTCGGGGCACTCGATACAGTGGTCGGCGTCGATAACTACATCTTTAATGATGAGGCGGGCTTTCAGGGAAAGTTCAAGCAGGATCAGGTGATTGGCGCGAATCAGCGGGAGCTGAACTATGAGAAGATCATCGAGCTGCAGCCGCAGGCACTCATCCTGACGGGCAACGGCGGCTGGGAGGATGCGGAAGAAAAACTGTCGAAATTCGGCATTGCGGTCATTGTCGTGGATGCCTACTATACACGTGAGTTCCAGGACAACTGTACGCTGATCGGCAAACTCTTCGGCAAGGAGGCGGAGGCGGCGGAGCTTTCGGACTTCTTTACAGAAAAGCTCGACTACATCAAGCGACAGACGGCCGACGTGCCGAAGAAGAATCTCTATTTCGAGTACCGCACAGAGGGTAAGACGACGGTGCCGGGCGACTATTTCTTTGACATGGTGGAGTACTCCGGCGCACACAATATCTTTGACGATGCGAAAAATGTGCAGGTGAATCCGGAGGCAGTCATCGAGCGCAACCCTGCCTACATCGTGAAGGTGTCCGAGCCGAAGGTGAACTCCTCCTATATCCCGCCGACACCGGAGGATGCGGCGCGCATCATGAATGAGCTGAAGTCGCGCGAGGGCTGGGATACGATCGATGCGGTGAAGAACGACCGCATTCTCCTTCTCTCGCACTATGTGCACGGCGGCGCATCGAAGCTCGTCGGGACGATGTATATCGCAAAGTTCCTCTACCCAGAGCAGCTGCCCGACCTGCATCCGGAGGATGTGTTCAAGGTCTGGCTGGAGAAATATCAGCATCTCCCCTATATCGCGGGACACACGCTGCCCGCCTTTCCTCTCTCGGGGGAGTAATCTATGCTCGAACAGGAATATCATGCGAGTACGCGGCGCAGTATCCTCGTGATCGCGGCGGGCGCAGTGCTGACGCTTATCGCTGCCTATGTGTTCACGACGCTCGGGATGAAGGATGCGGCGCTCTTTCAGACGGTGGATGCCGTGACGCGCTACTTTGATGGGACGCTTGACGGCGGGGCGGATGCGGCGATGAACAAGATCATCTTGCTGCTGCGCCTGCCGCGCGTCCTGCTCGCCATCATCGCCGGCGCGGGGCTGGCGCTCGCGGGTGCACTCATGCAGTCCGTGACGCGCAACTATCTCGTGAGTCCCTTTACACTCGGCATCTCCTCGGCGGCGGCACTCGGCGCCTCGCTCTGCATCGTGCTCGCGGCGGGGACGGCGCTTGACAGCGACCTCGGCATCATCTCGTCGGCGTTCCTG
>CAUTTS010000140.1:0-4097 GCA_963541465.1 uncultured Selenomonas sp. | reverse complement strand
CGTTCGGACGAAAAATCTACGTCAATCTGACGGACTTCATTTTATCAGCGATTCCTTAGAAAGAGAGCTTCTACATGATTCATTCACTTATGAGAAAGAGAAATGCCTTGCTGACCACTGCCGTACTCAGTGCACTCTCCCTGCCGGCCTATGCAGCTGATGTGGATGCAGATCCGCTGCAGGTTAAGACGGACGCCATCGTTGTCACCGCATCGCGTACCGAACAGCTGCTGAGAGAGTCACCTGCCTCTGCGGAGGTCATTACACGTAAAGACATCGATCGGATGGGGGCGGAGAATCTCGCCCAGGCACTCCGTTTGGCTGTTGGCATCGATATACGTGAGAACGGGATGGTCGGCAATCAGTCTGCCATTCGTGGATTTAGTACGAATCAGACACTAATTCTCATCGATGGACGAAGGATCCGTACCGAGGATACGAGTCAGACGGCGAATTACTATGAACTGCAGCGCATCAATATGGACGATGTTGACCGCATCGAGGTCGTGCGCGGTGCAGCAAGTTCTCTTTACGGTGCGGATGCACTTGGCGGCGTCATCAACATTATCCGAAAGACACCAAAGCAAGACAGCGTGAGTGTCTTGACGGACTGGACAACGCGGCAGAAAGACGGCGGCATCCGTGTGGAACGCAAGAAGAGGGGAAAGTGGGCACTCTCGTCGAGCTTTAAGATGACGGATGTCCGTGAACGCGGCACAAATGCGGCAAGCAATATGTATGGGGATAAATACTTCTTCAATATCGATGGACGCATGGATCTTGCAAAAAACAAACGAGTGGATGTGTTTCTCGACTATCTGCGTGAGAATCTCTATATGAAGGATACGGCAACGCAGGGAACGGATTACAATCATGACCGTGTTTCTACGGGGGTAACGCTGTCCGGAGAAGACAAACGCGGAAGCTATGACCTGCGGGCGTATTATACGTATTTCAACAAGGATCAGAATACGCGAAACCGTCTCACCAGCGCGCTTTCCAGCTTCGACATGATGAAATTCAATTCCTATATTTTGGACGGGAAACGCAGTGTGCAGATCGGCGACAATCATCTGGTGACTTTTGGTGGCGAATATCGTGTGGAGGATATGGAGAGCACACGGATTCAAGGATCGGGGAGGCTTGCTCGAGAAGGCATTACCAACCACCTTGGCGACAGCACGATGAAGTATGCTGCGCTCTATCTGCAGGACGAGTGGTGCATCAGTCCTAAATGGCTGCTGATTCCCTCTATTCGTTGGGATTATAACGATACGTTTGGTACAGAGGTGACGGGCAAACTCGGCACGACATATCAGCTCAGCAAGAACACGCGCATCAAAGCAAACGTCGGGACGGCATATCGTGCTCCGACCGCAAGTGAACTCTACTTTGACTGGCAGCATACCCCCAATGCTAGGATGGTGGTACATATCCACGGCAATCCGGACCTGCAGCCCGAGAAGGCACTCAACTTTGACTTGGGCATTGAGGCGGAGCGAGGGAAGAACTTTGGCAAACTGACCTATTTCCACAATAAGGTAGATGACCTGATCAATATCAATACGACGCTCACACCTGTACCTTTCCCGACATTCCATATGTTGGCAAACGGTGTCTATGAGAACGTATCGAGTGCGACGATGCAGGGCGTCGAGGCGGAACTTAGGCATCCTCTGGGTGCGGGATTTTCTCTGCGTGGCACATACACGTATCTTGATGCGCGGGATGACACGACGGGGACGCGGCTGGTGGGGCGGGCCCGCCATACGGCAAGCCTGCAGCTTAGCTATGAGAACCCGAAAAGCGGGATTGATGCTATCCTGTGGAATGATTGGACAAGCGGCTATCGCTATTCAGAACAAGTCGGCAGGGCTACTGTATCGCGTGATGCCAACCTCAGCCTTATGAATTTTGTCATTCGCAAGAAGTTCAGCGACCGCTTTAGTGCCTATCTCGGCATTGACAATATTTTTGACAAATCGAGCAATGCACTTGCCTCCGATGGTCGTATTTGGCGCACGGGGGTACGCATGACATTCTGATGAGAGAAGCTGACAAGGGGATTCACACATTGTGACAAAAACCTGTCAGCTGCCAATTTTTGGTCGCCGAATAGGTATGATCAAGGGGCTGTTGCACGAAGGCAAATTTGTCTTCGTGCAACAGCCCCTTGATTTGCACTGATCTATACCATCTCTTTTTCCCAGTCACGGATGATGTCAAAGTCGAGCTTGTCCGCCGTGCTCTCGAGGAGGGTGATCTCCTCGGCGGTGAGTGTGATCTCCGTTGCACTCAGTGCATCGGTAACGTGATGTTCCTTGGTCACGCCGATGATGGGAACCGTGCCCTTGCCGATCGCCCATGCGATGGAGATATGGGCGATGTTCGCCTTGTACTTGTCTGCGAGCAGTTTGAGCGAGAGATTCAGCGTGTCGATCTTGTCCATGATCGGGTTGTAGACCGCCGCGCGTGCCGTGTCTGCCGGCATCGGATACAGCGTGCTGTAGTGTCCCGTGAGCGCACCCTGTTCGAGCACCATGTAGGAGAAAAAGGGGATGTCCTTCTTGTGGCAGTAGTCAAGGATACCAGCTTCCACGGAGGAGCGGTTGATCAGGCTGAAGTGGTTCTGTACCGCACCGAGTTTCAGTCCATGATGTTGGAGGACTGCATCGGCCTCCTCGATCTGTCCCATGTTGTGGTTCGATACGCCGATGATGGGCGTGTGTTCCGCTTTCTCGAAGAATGCCGCAAGGTGCTCGATCCACTGCGGTGCCTCAGTTGCGTTGTGCACCCAGTAGATGTCGATGCTGTCTGTGCCGAGCAACTTTTTCTGCATGGCCCACATATCCGCGACGGGACTGGCGGACGACTCATCCATGCACTGCGGTGTGAGCTTATCCGAGAGGAGAAAGCTGTCGCGTGCACGTCCCTTGAGAAATGCGCCGAGCGTCTTCTCCACTGTGCCGATCCCGTATGCATAAGCTGTGTCCCAGAGGGTCAGCCCATGCTGCATGGCGGAGTCAAAGACGGGGCGCAGTTGATCCTCCGTGTACGCTGTGCCGAATGTGCCGTCGTTGCCCCATGCCCATGTGCCGAGTGCGATCTTTGGCAGTTTTATCATAGTATGACCTCCCATTCCCGTCGTGCTGCATTCTTTCTCTGTGTTGTTCTGTCGGTAGTATACCATAAACTGTCGGTGTTCGGCAAAAGGGATGCAGTCGTGTGAACCATCAAATGGTGCAAAATGCACAGAAGTTTTCACATCTTTATGATATTATATAGGGACTGATGAGATTGAAACATCAAGGGGATATGCATTTTCGCAGTGTGCGCCGTCTGTCCGTGGATAGGGACACTGATGATACCACGCTGGTCAGGAGAGCGTTATGACGGAATCCATTGTGACACCAAAGGAGAATCCGCTTGCTGTCGCACCCGTAGGCGGGCTGATTCGCAGGTTTGCCCTGCCCGCCATCGTCAGTATGCTCGTCAATACGATTTACAACATCACGGATCAGATCTTCATCGGGCATACGGTCGGCATCCTAGGAAACGCCGCGACGAATACCGCCTTCCCCGTCGTGATTCTCTCTACGGGACTGGCGCAGCTCGTGGGTATCGGGACGGCGGCAAATTTCAACCTCTCTATGGGGGCAAAGGCACGGGACGCAGCACGCAGCTACGTCGGCGCGGGGCTCGTCATGTCCGCCACGCTCGGCATCCTGCTCGGCTGTTTTATTTTCATGTTCCAGACGCCTGTGCTTCTGCTCTGCGGGGCGACGGAGAATGTTCTGCCGTATGCGCAGCGTTACCTCGGCATTACGGCATGCGGCCTGCCGTTTCTCCTCTTTTTCACGGCGAACAGTATGCTCATCCGCGCGGATGGTGCGCCGTCCTATGCAATGCGGTGTATGGTCAGCGGTGCCGTTCTGAACATTTTGCTGGATGCTCTCTTCATGCTCGGATTCGGCTGGGGAATGGAGGGGGCGGCGCTCGCTACCGTCATGGCGCAGATCGTCTCATTCCTCGTATGTATTCGTTATTTTTCCCGCTTTCAGGCGTTTCTGATCGTGCGCTCCATGCTGCGGATGCGG
>CAUTTS010000139.1:0-4135 GCA_963541465.1 uncultured Selenomonas sp. | reverse complement strand
TCCGTCGGGAAAGGACAAGTGGTACATCTCCACAGTACGGTCGATTCTGACCAGTGAGAAGTACCGTGGCGATGCACTGATCCAGAAAGAGTATACGGCGGACTTCCTCGATAAGACGCGGCGGAAGAACACGGGCGAGATTCCTCAGTACTATGTGGAGGAACACCATGAGGCCATTATCCCGCCGGACTTGTTCGATTTCGTGCAATCGGAGATAAAACGCAGAGAGCAGAACGGCAAGCACAGCGGTGTGAGCATCTTCGCAAACAAAATCAAATGCGGCTGCTGTGGTGGTTGGTACGGTGCGAAGGTCTGGCATTCGACGGACAAGTATCGCAGGGTCATCTACCGCTGCAACAAGAAATATGCGCACAAGGGAAAGCCGTGCAACACACGGCATTTGACGGAGGAGGAGATCAAACAGATTTTCGTTCAGGCTCTGAATTCCTTAGTGGAAGTCAAAGAGAACGTAATTGCAGAACTCCGTTCCCTGATTGACAGTGTTTGCCAAACGGGGGAGATGACGGAGGAACGTAACAGAGTAGGGCAGGCACTCGGCGTTTTGGCAGAACGCCTCGAAATGCTGATTCGTGAGAATGCAAGGGTGGCACAGGATCAGACGGTGTATCTGAAACAGGAGAATGAGATTCGCGCACGCTATCTGGAAAAGCAGGGGCGTCTAGCGAGGTTGGATGAGCAAATTGCCGAGAGGGAGGGCAAGAGAAAGACCTTGGAGAGCATGATTCAAGTGGTATATGGTATTGACGGGGAGCAGGTTGAGTTCGACGAGGAGCTATGGAGTGGGCTGCTTGATCACGTCGTAGTCAAGGAGGATGGCACGGTAGTTGTTGTTTTCAAAGGCGAGATTGAGATTGGTGTGGAAGGGATGAAGATATAAATTCAAGAGATCACCTTTCACGCAAAAGATTCCATCACGCAGAAGATTCCATTTACCAGAAGTAGCCTCGCAACAGACGCAGCAAAAAGGACGACCTTTCAGTCGCCCTAAGAAAGATGCCCTTCAATCATCGGTATGGGGCAGCAAGACTCAAATCGTCACCGTTCCACTGTGTTCCATATCGACGGTCACTGTCGCAGTGGGAAATGTGATCTCGTAGACAATGAGTGCGTCACCGACCGCAGCAATTGTTTCGTCGTAGCCCGGAATCTTTGCTGTGAATGTATCGGCGAGGTCGAAGATACTGCACTTGCTCTTCGCGGCAGTGCCGACGGCACGGACATGTGCCGTTCCCCCGTCATGAGGGATCGTGGTGAACGAAACTGTATGGTTTGCGTCGATTTCACCAACCTTTGCATTGTCTGGAAAGGTTGCGAAGTAGACGAGCTTTTTCTCCTCTGCATAGACAAAATTCACAATGCGCACATGGGGCGTATTGTCCACCGATGATAGCATGAGGACAATATGGACGTGATGGATGTAGGGGGTTGTTCTGTTTAAGGAAACAAAGTGGATGAAGATTGGTACTCTATAGGGGGACATTGGCAGGGAAAAGATGCGCTGAGAGAAGTTGGACTACAGTTATCAGCGTTTCTTACAATACAGTCAACAAATTAATTAAGACATGTTATCCTTAAAGCTTTTCGAGTTGTTTTAAATGATCTTGCACTAATGTGTGTGAATACATTTTAGGTTGATCGGAATCACGAACAATTCGCCATAGGATAGCAGCTGCCTTTAATTTTGATTTGAACTTGTCATTTATGGGATCAGCGCAGAAATCTTTTAAGAAGCGGTTCCATTCGCATGCAGAAGAATCATACTTTGCATACGTCGATATCCCCTTATATACATTCAACATGTCCTGTATAGTAAACGATGTGTCGTGATCCGCTTTCACCTTTCGCCATGCGGTCGCCATATCTGCTGTAAATTTAAAGGGAGCAACCCTCGTCAGATTTGAGAAATATGTTCTAAACTTTGTGTTGAACGAAAAGTTGCAAGCAAGTAATGGTGTGTCCAAGGAAATCGCTCCAGATGATATCATCTGCTCTTTTTCGGGAGTGGCTTTGACTATGTTCCCTTTAAAGTATTCTGCAATGTTGTGATTGAGATCTTTTTTTACCCCCCCGTGTGCAATTCCAATCTTTTTGCAAATCTCTACGAGTTCTGTTCGATACCAATAATATTTTATAAACTCCTCATATGAGCGAATCTCATCAAATGCAGGACGCTGTGCCATAATGACATCTCCTTTCGTAAATAGCAGGTCAGACAAATAGATGTTTATCATTATATCACATTTATGGTATGACACAGCGCATGATTTCGAGATGGGGCAGGCGCGTGTCTTTCGGTGTGACCGCATCACTGCGGTGGAGGAGTGTATGGATGTGGCGGGGATGCCTCTCTCGTCCTTTGTACGCCCCTCAGAGGAACTTTATTGCCGTGCAGATGCTCTCTCCTTTGTTGTCGAAATTACAGCAAAAGGACGAGATTTTTTTTATAAAGAACACTATCCATCCATGCGACTTGTGGAGGAGAATGGGCGGTACTATATCCATGGATTTTACAATGTGGGCGAGGAGGAGTTTATCGCGGATTACTTTATCCACTATGGAGATGAAGTTCAAACGGTCGAGTCTATGGCACTCAGAGAGGTGATCCGTACACGGCTACGTACGTTGACGATGCATTATAAGGAGATGGCTTAATTACTCATCGACTACATTTTGATTATGTGCAGAACCTCCCGCATAGGGAAACTGTGGCAGGCACAAACGAAATGCGAAGGTCTCGCGATCAACGATACCGATTGTCTGGTCGCTATCGTATAGGGCGAGAAGGAACTCTGCCATTTGGTTGCTTGTGTGATAGGTGCCGAATGCCTTGTCATAGTCATAGGTTGGATTATTGTTCGCGACGGCTCCGAACTCGGTCTGCGTTGCAGCGGGGGCAAGGAGCTTTGCACGGAGCTTCGCGCCGCGTGCTATGAGTTCATGTGCGAGTCCCTCGGTGAATGCACTGACATAGAATTTTGTCGCGCAGTAGGTGACAGCAGTTGGGACAATGGTGTAGCCGCCGACGGAGGAAATGTTGATCAGCTGCGTATCTTCTATCTCAGCGAAGTCTCGTACGAAGAGTGTGGAAAAGACGGTCAGTGCCTCGATGTTTAGATGAAGCATTTGTCTGATTTTGTCAAGGTCGGATGTGCCAACTGCGCCATAGCTTCCAAAGCCCGCATTGTTGATCCATGTCCCAATAGGTAAGGCTTTTATTGTATCATAGACTTGTGTGACGTTCTCGACAGAAGAGAGATCGGCGGTTTTGATAACGATGTCCAGTGCCGGATATGCGGCAAGAATCTCTTCCTTTAGAGCGTTTAGTCGCTCTGTGCGCCGTGCAATAAGGATGAGGTTGTGTCCGCGCTCAGCGAATCCTTTTGCTGTCGCCGCTCCGATGCCGGAGCTTGCTCCCGTGATGACGGTGTATCTGTTGTTTTGTTTGCTCATGATGAAATCCTCCTTCTGGCACTACTTTACAATGTAGAGTATACTCTATGTCAAGGAGAGGATTTTATGGAATATAGTATTGGTGAATTTTCACGGAAAACGGGGCTGGGAATTCATACGCTGCGTTACTATGAGCATGAGGGACTGCTCCTGCCCGAGCGTACGGCGGCGAATCGGCGGTGCTACTCTGAACGAGATGTTGCGTGGGCAGCATTCATCCTGCGACTCAAGGAGACGGGGATGCCAATTCGGGAGATTCGGCGTTATGCTGCGTTGCGGGCAGAGGGCGACGATACTCTTTCAGCGCGGATGGAAATGCTCATAGGGCACCGTGCCAATCTTGCGGCAGAGGTGGAGAAGCTGCACGCACATATGGAGGCACTCGATGCTAAGATTGCATTTTATTGTGAGGCAATCGAGGAGCATGGTAAAGAATGATTTGATGCGGAGCGAGCTAGTCATATTATGCACATATGAAAGATATTGCCATGATACCTGTGTTGTCTCACACAAAGAACTTTCCGCTGTTGTTGGGACGCTACAGGCGGGATTTTTTCGCAAAGAATCATTAGCCATCTTCCCCTATCCTGTGTTATAATTTTCTTATATTTGAAACGTAGGAGGGAAGGCCGTTGTTTGCAAAGACCTATGGTGCGACGACCCT
>CAUTTS010000138.1:0-4193 GCA_963541465.1 uncultured Selenomonas sp. | reverse complement strand
GGGCATTCGGTGTATACAACAGAATCCGCTTGCTAATTCTTCCCACGTGAGTGATGAATGTAATGACCAAAGTACATGAAGGGGGTAATCACCATGAAGGTCAATTACAACATCCAAAAGGAAGAGCGCAAGGCGATGGTCGCAACGGTCGGCAAGGCAGTCGGCGAAAAGCCCGTCTACTGCGGCGCACCGAGCTTTTCCTACAAGGTCGGTGCATTCGAGATCACGAAGGACGGATGCCTTTGCTTCGACGATGCCCTTGACGAAGCGACTGTGGCGCGTGTGCGCACGGCACTGCGCGTAGCGGGCTTCATGTCCGAGGATGGGGAGGACGAGGGCACCTGCGCGGACACAGGGGCAGACGAGCCGAGCCGGACGGAAGCGGCAAACGAGCCGATCCAGACGAAAGCTGTCGCGGCTGAACCATCCGCACTAGAAACGGCGGCAGAACCTGCTCCGACCGAGGAAGCGATTGCAGAAGCTGATGAGGACAGCCTTTCGATCAGCCTCCCGCGCAGCCTTTTCACCGAAACGGCACTGCAGAATCTGGACGCACTCCTTCTGAGCAAGGGACGCTTGATTCGGCACGCCTTCGATATCCCGGAAGCGACCTATACGCTGACCGATGATCGCATCACCTTCGCGTGGCTGCACGGCACGATCACCGATGAGACGGCGAAGGCTTATGCCGCCTTCATCAGCAAACTCTGCGAGATGGCACGGACGCAGAAGCGCATCACGGCAAAAGAGAAGATCGTGGACAACGAGAAATATGCCTTCCGCTGCTTCCTCCTCCGTCTTGGCATGATCGGAAATGCCTACAAGGTGAGCCGCAAGATACTCATGCAGAACCTCACAGGCAGCAGCGCATTCAAGAGCGGACATCGGAAAGGAGATGAGCGTCATGCATTTTCCGAGTAAAGAACAGATCACCGTGCTTCGAGAGCGGTACCCACGTGGGACGAAGGTGGAACTTCTCAGTATGGACGATCCGCAAGCCCCGCCGACGGGAACGATGGGCGAGATTCTGCGCGTTGACGATGCGGGACAGCTTCTCGTCCGATGGGCGACAGGCTCGTCACTCAGCCTTATCCCCGATGTGGACTCCTTCCGCATCGCAGAGAAAGGCGACAGGTCATGAACGAGAAAATTGTTTCCCAGATCAGGGACATCCGCAACTCCGGGCGGGTGAATATGTTCGACATTCCCTCCGTGCAGCACATGGCATTCGAGATGGGCTTCTATGAGTTGGTATGCTTCATCGAGAGAGATCGCGCCGCATATATTCGCTTTATCCTTACGGGAGAAAAATAGCCGACGATTTCAGCGATTCCGCACAGCCTTTCGGGGCTGTGTTTTTCTCGAAAAATAAGTGTGATTTATCGAAAATAAGACTTGCTATATTCTGCGTTTAGAGTGATATATACACATGACGAAAGGAACAACCTACACAAAGGAGGAAACGAAAATGAAAAGCGCAGAAGCAAGATGGCCGAAGACCACCACGATGGAGCACCTCGATGAGATGCACTACGGGACAAGCGGCGCGATCCTTCGCTACGGCGAGCAGGTCCTTGTGGTCGGGATGGAGTGCTGGGGCTTCCACGCAGCCATCTACGAGATGGTCGAAACGCCGGAGGAGACGGGCTTTGCGGACATCGAATGCCGCCTGAACCTCGTCGAAGCCAGTGCGGAGCTTTTCGAGGACGGCGGGCACGCGATGGCTTGGTGCATGAAGCGCATCTAAGCCGAGCCGAACAATAAAACAGCCCTTCGGGGCTGCTTCTCGTTACAGGTATTTTGAGTCGCTGACGGCGGCTCTTTTTTTGATGGGGTGATCGCTTGCGAAAACTCATGGACTACAAGCCGACAAAGTTCATGGCAGAGAACGCACACTATGACAAAGCCGCTGCGGATTATGCGGTGGGATTTATTGAGTGCCTGTGCCATACGAAGGGGACGTGGGCAGGAAAGCCCTTCGAGCTGATTGACTGGCAGGAGCGCATTATCCGAGACATTTTCGGAATTTTAAAACCGAACGGGTATCGGCAGTTCAACACGGCGTATGTTGAGATTCCCAAGAAACAGGGAAAACAGCTTGCCCTCGATACGAAAATCCCTACCCCCGAGGGATTCACTACGATGGGCGATATTCGCGTCGGAGATACCGTTTTTGATGAAAACGGACAGCCCTGCCGAGTTGTCGCCAAGAGCGATGTGGATGATACGGAACAGGCATATCGACTGACCTTCCGTGACGGTTCGACCATTGTCGCAGGGGAGCGTCATCTCTGGGATGTGGAGTATATCATCGGCGAGCCGCGATCCGTCCTTTGGACTACGGGTGAAATCTATCGCCGAACAATGAAGCACAGAGAAAAATATCGGGATAACGAGAAAGAAGCCCGCCGCTCCATCATCCGAATCCCTGTGGCAAAGACGCTGCAGATCGAGGAAAGAAACCTGCCCGTTGCTCGCTCCCGCTTTCATTATTTGGCAGACATTAAGCCTCTATCGGAGAAAGTTCCCATGCAGTGCATCCAAGTGGACAGTGTAAGCCATTGTTATCTGGTAGGGGAATCCTTCATTCCAACCCACAACAGTGAACTTGCCGCCGCCGTTGCACTCCTCCTCTGCTGCGGCGATGGGGAAGAGCGTGCCGAGGTGTATGGATGTGCTGCTGACCGTCAGCAGGCGAGCATTGTCTTTGAGGTCGCAGCCGACATGGTGCGTATGTGTCCTGCACTCGGCAAGCGGGTGAAGATTCTCGCCTCCCAGAAGCGTATGGTCTATCTGCCGACGAACAGCTTCTATCAGGTGCTTTCGGCAGAGGCATACTCAAAACACGGATTCAATATTCACGGCGTTGTATTTGACGAACTTCACACACAGCCGAATCGCAAGCTCTTTGACGTTATGACGAAAGGCTCGGGCGATGCGCGTATGCAGCCGCTCTATTTCCTCATTACCACGGCAGGGACGGATACACAGTCCATCTGCTACGAGACACACCAGAAAGCGAAGGACATTCTGGAAGGGCGAAAGATTGATCCGACCTTCTATCCTGTGATCTACGGAGCGAAGGAGGATGAGGACTGGACAGACCCCGAGGTCTGGAAACGGTCGAATCCATCCCTCGGTATCACGGTCGGCATCGACAAGGTACAGGCAGCCTGTGACTCTGCGCGGCAGAACCCTGCCGAGGAGAACAGCTTCCGACAGCTGCGGTTGAATCAGTGGGTGAAGCAATCCGTACGGTGGATGCCGATGGACAAGTGGGATGCGTGTGCCGCTCCTGTTGACGCTGAGTCCTTAGAGGGGCGTATCTGCTACGGCGGTCTTGACCTTTCCTCCACGATGGATATTACGGCTTTTGTTTTGGTGTTCCCGCCGACGGAGGAGGACGAGGCATTTGCTGTCCTCCCATACTTCTGGATTCCCGAGGAGAATATCGACCTGCGTGTGCGGCGCGATCACGTTCCGTATGACGTGTGGGAGAAGCAGGGCTTTCTTATGACTACGGAGGGGAATGTGGTTCACTACGGATTCATCGAGGCGTTCATCGAGAAATTGGGCGAGAAGTACAATATCCGCGAGATCGCCTTTGACCGAT
This sequence comes from uncultured Selenomonas sp., assembly GCA_963541465.1. Taxonomy (GTDB): domain Bacteria; phylum Bacillota; class Negativicutes; order Selenomonadales; family Selenomonadaceae; genus Centipeda. Next base: position 580 of record CAUTTS010000138.1, on the reverse strand, counting down.
GGGGCGCGGTGCAGATGGTGCAGAATCTCGAGGGCATGGGCTTCACCGTTGTACCGTTCGGACAGGGCTTCAAGGATATGAGTCCGCCGACCAAAGAGCTGATGAAGCTGACCTTGGAAAAGAAAATAGCGCACGGCGGGCATCCCGTCATGCGCTGGATGGCAGACAACATCTTCATTCGCACCGATCCTGCGGGCAACATCAAGGCGGACAAGGAGAAGTCCACAGAGAAGATTGACGGCGTGATTGCGCTCATTATGGCACTGGATCGTGCGATCCGCTGTGGGAATGATACGTCGGAATCGGTGTACGAAAATCGCGGCGTGTGGGTGTTTTAGATGATTGTATACGCACATATGGTCTTGCTATTTCTGTGATAGTACGGGAATATACACATACCGAAAGGGAAAACCGAAGAACCAAGAAACGGAGGAAAAGAAAATGAACAAGCAGGAAATCGCCAAGATCATCGAGAGCAAGGCTGCCGAGTATGGACTCAAGCTGCAGGAAAACACGATGGGCTGGGCAAACGAGAGCGACCGCGATACCTACATCCGCATCGAGGTTCGCAAAGAGAGGG
>CAUTTS010000137.1:0-4212 GCA_963541465.1 uncultured Selenomonas sp. | reverse complement strand
AGGTTGATGCCGCCGTAGGTGGGGGCGATGAGCTGGCAGACTTTGACGACGTCCTCGACCTTTTCGCTGTTCACGCAGACGGGGACAGAGTCGACGCCGGCAAAGCCCTTGAAGAGGATCGCCTTGCCCTCCATGACGGGGAGTCCTGCGCCTGCGCCGATGTTGCCGAGGCCGAGGACGGCGGTGCCGTTCGTGACGACAGCGACCATGTTGCCCTTGCTCGTGTAGTCGTAGATCTTCTCGGGATCCTCTTTGATCGCGAGGCACGGTGCGGCGACGCCGGGCGTATAGGCGCGGCTGAGGTCGTCGCGCGTTTTCAGCGGGACGACCGGTGTGACGCCGAGCTTGCCGTGATGGCTCTTATGAAGTTCGAGTGATTCTGCATCAAATTTGCTTCCCATAGTGCATTTTCCTTTCCTTGGGGATGTCCCCTCTATATGTCCTCTGCCGCCGTTTTTACGGCGCCCCTTCCCCGTAGGGGAGACGAGAGGGCGTTATGCCTTGTGATGGAGCGGGGCAGCGGATCAGTTTTCCTTGCCGGGGCTGCCGCCGCTGCGCTGCGGTGCTGCGGTGTCGCTGTCGGCACTGCTGCTCTGGCGTGTGCTCGCGTGGCGGCTGCTGCCCCCGTTTCCGCTTCCACTTCCACTGTCGGTGTCGACCGATTTTTTCGGCGGGCTTGTGTCGGTGCTCTGCGTTTTACTGCTCTTGTCGCTGCTCTTCTGGTCGGTGGATTTGCGCTCGGTTTTGCTGCTGTCCTCAGAGGAGGAGCGTTTGCGGCTCCGTGTGTCGAGTGCCTCGTCTCCGCTGACGCGGCGGCCGATGGAGGTGTCGCCCTCGGGTACCTCGGTGGCACCGGCGGGGATGGAGTTCTCGTACTCGCGGATGGCGCGCTCCATGCGGCTGCGCTCGTTCGCGTTCAGGCTGAGGCCGAGGGTGTTGACCATGTTGCGGCGCAGCTGCTCCATGTCGGGGATCCAGTAGCTGATGCCCTCGATGTAGAGCGGGCGTCCCGGCACCATGTCGGTGCGCAGTCCCTTTGCCTGTGCCTGTTTCAGCGTGCCGATGAACTCGATCATCTGGCGGACGCTGAGGTCGGTCTTGACGCTGTCGATGACGCTCGAGATGATGCCCGGCAGGCGCGGCAGGATGGCGGGGGTGGTGACAGCGTCAACGCATGCGCGCATGAATTTCTGCTGGCGTTTGACGCGGCCGATGTCACCCTCCTCGTCGCGGTAGCGGACGTAGGTGACGGCCGTCTTGCCGTCCATGTGCTGGCGACCCGGGCGCAGGTCAATGACGAGACCGCCGTCGTCGTCCCACGGATCCTCGTAGTACATGCGCTTTTCGACGTCAATGTCGATGCCGCCGATGGCGTCGATGATCTTTTGGAAGGCGTGGGTGTTGATGATGACGTAGTGATCCATGCGGATGCCGAGGAAGTCCTCGACGGTGCGCTGGGTGAGTTTTTCGCCGCCGTAGGCGTATGCCGCGTTGATCTTGTCGTAGCCGTTTTTCGGGATGGCGACGCGCGTGTCACGCGGGATGGAGAGGAGCGAGGCCTCATTTTTCTGCGGGTCGATGGTCGCGACCATGAGTGTGTCGCTGCGTCCGACGTCGTCTTCGCGCTCATCGATGCCCATGATCATGATGGTTGCCTTGTCCTTGGCGGTGAGCAGCTCGTCCTTCGGGGTCTCCTTGTTGCGGTCGAGCAGGCTGCTCTGGGCAAAGAAGACGCCCGCGAGCGCCGCAAGGACGAAGATGAGGATCGTGCCGAGCACGATGTAGGGCCATCGTTTCTTTTTCGCCGTCGGTCTCTTCGGTGGTAGTGTCGTCAATGCAGAATCTGTCCTTTCCTCCTCAATCGCAGGTGGGCGTGTGTATTCCGCGCCGTGCGGTTGCGCTTCACGTGCATGTGGATTATACTGTAGAAATCACAGGGATGGTACATATCTACTCAGTATCACATAATATATAGCAAACGCGGCGAATATGCAAGGGATTGTTCCTTGGAAAATGCCGGAAATCTGCTGTTTTTGCCGGTTTCAGGCGGCAAAATAGGCTGGTATTCATTCTTCTGTTCGGTTTCATCGCAAAAATACGCTGTCTGCACTACTTTCTTCATGGTTGGATGAAATGCCGACTCGTGTCGAGAAAATTCTTTTACGTATTTTTGAAAGAAAACCTACTATAATATAGGAGAATATAGGAGGGAAAATATGGGCGTTGAGATCGAGCGCAAGTTTACGGTGCGGGCAGATTTCTGCCCACCGGGCGCGGGGACGGAGATGGCGCAGGGCTATCTCTCGCGCGATCCGCAGCGGACGGTGCGCGTGCGTCTCGCCAGCGGGCGCGGCTATCTGACGGTCAAGGGGGAGACGCGCGGGATGGTGCGCGCGGAGTATGAGTATGAGATCCCCCCGACGGATGCGCGGGCGATGCTCGCGCTCTGCGATCCGCCGCTCGTGGAGAAGACGCGCTATGTCGTGGATGTCGCAGGGCGCCGATGGGAGGTCGATGTCTTTCACGGGGCGAACGATGGTCTCGTCGTCGCCGAGGTGGAGCTGCCGTCGGAGACGGCGGAGGTCACGCTGCCCGCGTGGGTGGAACGCGAGGTGACAGGGGAAAAACGCTACTACAATGCGTCACTGATTGTGCACCCTTATCACGGTTGGACGGCGGAGGAGAAGGCCGCATATCCACGCGTCCCTGTGGAAAAGTAGTCCCGATGTTGCTACAAAATATGGAAAATATCAGCCGATCAACTCCCATATATGGGGTTATCCACTGATTTATCCACGTTATCCACAGAAATCGGAGGATCGTTCGTAAAAAATATGCACATTGTGTAAAGATGTGTGGATAAAGGCAGTTTGAGGCTTTTGAACAATTTTATCCACAGAGTTTTACACAGCTGGGGATAACTTATGGAAAAGTCCATATACGATATATTCTGTTTATTTTAGGAGGAAGATTTGATGGCGGAGTGGGAGGTATGTCTGCGGCTCGTGCTTTCGTGTGTGATGGGCGGGATCATCGGCTATGAGCGGCAGATGCGGAACAAGTCGGCGGGGCTGCGGACGAATATGCTCGTGGCGCTTGGCTCATGTCTTATCATGATTATGTCGCAGGCGCTCTATGACAATGTGGAGGGCAAGACGAATGCCGACCCCGCGCGTCTCGCAGCGCAGGTGGTCTCAGGTATCGGCTTTCTCGGTGCAGGCGCGATCATGAAGGAGGGGCTGACGGTCACAGGACTGACGACGGCGGCGACACTCTGGGTGGTCGCGGGGGTCGGGCTTGCGGTCGGCGCGGGGTTTTACCTCGGCGCGAGCGTGACGACGGCGATCGTGTTCCTCATCCTCGGGAATCTCTCACGGCTCGATGCGTGGGTCGATCATGAACGCCTGCTCTCCCTCTCCATCCACACGATCGACCGTCCCGGGCAGATCATGCGCGTCAGTGCCTGCATAGAGGATCTCCATCTGCGCTCACGCGGGATGAAGGTCAGGACGGACGAGGACGAGGCGGAGACAGAGACGGGCGGTGAGCGGCGCATCTACTTGACGTTTGAGGTCTACAATCGCGAGAACCTCAAGCCGTCCTTTATCGCCGATGCCCTGCGGCAGGTGGATGGCGTGCTGCGCGTTGACGTCGTGTGAGCCTTGTGCTTGACGAAAACCGCGGATTGAAGTAAAATAGATAGAGAAAAAGGGCACTGCCGATGGGCGGCCGCCCCTGACCGTATGAAGGAATAATCCGCCTACAGTTTGGAGACGTTCGGCGGGTTTTTCTTTTTTACGACTTGATTACGAGAATCAAGGTGATGAGCAGAATGAGGAAAACATACAGATCGTAGATCCCCATGCCATCACCCCCTTTCGGGGGCAAGATTAGCCGCCTACCGTTACGTACAGTGCCTGCTATAATTATAGCAAACAAATGTATGCTGTGCAATGCTTGACGAAAACTACGGATTGAAGTAAAATGGACATAGAAAAAGGGCACTGCCGATGGGCGGCCGCCCCCTTATATAACCGGAGAGAACCCCCGCCTATTGTTTGGAGACGCAAGGCGGGTTTTCTCGTTTATCTTTTTACTGACAGAATCAGTATGGTATATACTATGAGAAACGATAGGAACTCATAGGTATCCATATATATTCCCCCTTTCGGGGGCGAGATTAGCCGCCTACCGTTTTTGATAGCAGTGCCT
>CAUTTS010000136.1:0-4332 GCA_963541465.1 uncultured Selenomonas sp. | reverse complement strand
GTTATGCAGTGAGAGCAGAATGATTGGACGAAAAGTGGGAGGGAGGTTGTAAGAAACAGAGAAAAGGTGTTGCCGGTAGACGGTCAGCCCCGACAAATGAACGAGGAACCCGCCAGTTGTGAAGGGCTAGGCGGGCTTTCTTATGCTTTTAGAACGACGAGGATAAACAGCGTCACAAGAAGCAACGCAAGTTGACGACTATCGACATTCTCTCAGGGGACAGATCCGCGTTCCCAACAAGCTGACCATCGAGCGTATCATTCAGGAGGGCATCAGGAATGACGACGAGATCCTACTCAGACCTCTATATCGCGGACGCACAGGTGAATCTTGGCAACATGTTTGACTACGCCGTCAACACCTGCCATATCCCCATCGGGAAGGCGGCAGAGTACTTCGTGGACTCCGGTGTGGCCGATCAATTTGGTAAGGGGAATCCCCGCTATGTTGCCGGCCGCACCGGCTGTGAACTGCTCTGGGACTGCCTGTGGGAGCTGAACATAGAGCAGCCTCCCTATCCAGCGGCACTCTATGCGGAGAAAACACCCGCATATTGGGCGGGATGGTCGCTTGCCTATTACCAGTGGCTGCGCTGCATCTCATTTGAGACGATCCTCGTTGCCGTACCGATGGAGCAGATTGAGCGCAGCTACTATCCGCTGCATGAAGCCGACATCCGTAAATTCGTCGAGATCATGGACGAATGGATGCGTGAAAAGGCCACGCATCCGCAAACAAAAAACCATACGCATACGTCACAAGCAGCGTACACACGCTGACCGCAGTATAGATACATAAAAAGAACTTGTCATGACGGCAAGTTCTTTTTATGTGTGCAAAAGAGCGGAATTTTTCCCCTTTCCTTTCGTTTATACTAAAAAGAACAGACGAGGAAGGAGAATGCTATGCACTATATCAGATTATTTGTCCTTTGTGCGCTCTCACTGAGCGTCCTCCTGCCAGGCAGGGGAGAAGCCGCCGACCTCTACAGCGTCATCTATACCGATGCCAGCTTCTATAACGGCGACACGGCGCAGTGCGACTGGATCACGAATGCCATCTTGTACGCTTCGGCAAGCTACAACGTCGATCCACTCCTCATCACGGCCGTCATGGAGACGGAATCCCACTTCTACATGGGCGCGGGCAGTCCCGCCGGTGCGATTGGACTCATGCAGCTCATGCCCGCTACGGTGGCCGGCATTGGTGTGAATCCCTATGATCCGCTCGGCAACATCCTCGGCGGAACGATCTACCTGCGCACACAGCTCGACAACTTCGGTGGGCTCGGCGAATACGGTGTAAGTACGGCCGTCGCCGCCTACAATGCCGGCAGTGCTGCTGTCTACCAGTACGGTGGAGTGCCGCCGTACCGGGAGACGATCGACTATGTGGCCAAAGTACATCGTGCCTACATGAACCTCTATCAGATGTATCAATATGGGTGAGGGAGGGAGCTATGAATCTAATCCAAACCGCAGGTATTTCCCTGCTTGTCCTCATCATCGGCGGCTGGCTCTACACGCGCTGCCACGGCGATGGCGTGCGGACACTCACAAAACTGCTGCTTCTCGTCAATGCACTGCTTCTATTCGTCACGCTCAACCTCTATTATGCAGCAAAAAACGAAATCGCCGTCAAGGAAGTGATCGAAAAGTACAGTGTCGCGTCCACCGTCGATCTCCTCTCCCTGATGCACGAGCCTGGGCACAGCGTTGAGATGCAGGAGAATCGTCTCCTGATTGACAAGGGAAGTGACCATGAGCGCATTTTCATCCTGATGCGTGAGCCGTTTTTCCACATTATTGACCAGGGAAAAATGATGCAGATGACAAAAGAATTGCCCAATTAACTTCAAAATGAAAAAAGATAGGATTTTTCGGGAAAAATTTCGGTTACCATAGATTATGGAGGAGAATTGTCAAAAAAGGAGTGTTTACCATGACCATCAGAAAAACAGCTGTTGCCGTCGGTGTCGCATTCGGCATCTCTGCCTCGCTGCTCGCTATGATTCCGGCAGGGCATCACAGCGAGGCGGCGATTGCAGTCATCGACCAAAAGAACATCGAGGAAGCGATCAAAACGGCCATCCAGACGGCTAAGATCCTCTCGACCGAGGAGAAGGAGCTGGCACTCATGATCCTCAACTCGAAGAAGATCGGCAGTGCAGAGATCGAAAAGTATGCGCAGATGCAGGGTGCACAACAGAAACAGATCTTTGACGAGAAGATGGGGCAGGAGGGCGTACTCGGCAAAATATGGGGGGACAAAAAGGGTGGAACGAATCCGAATCCTCTCGATACCGTCTGGCGTGAGCGTCTTGGCGATCTGCAGTCCATCCTCAACGGCAACACGACCGTCGCCACAGGCATCTTGAACGAACGCCGCCGGGAGGAGACACTCGCGGCCACCTTCAAGGATGCAGCACAGTCCGCCCAGAACACGCAGCAGGCAAACCTCGAGATCGCAAAGTCCACACAGGAAGCTCTGAATGCGTCGAATCAGGCAGAGGGAACCATGCAGGTCATGCAGTCGGGCAACGCCATCAACGCCAACAGCGTGCTGGCACTGCTCCAGATGACGAAGATGTACAGCAACGCTGTTGCCGCTGAGGCATCGCACTACCAGGCAGAGAACCTGCGCCGCGCGACCATTGAGTCGAATGAGCAACAGGCGGCACAGCGCAACATCGCCGCAGGTAAGGCGGCTCTTGCCAGCATCAAGGCACAGCAATGAATGGAGTGGTAGATATGCACCGATGCACTGAGACACTGCGGCACATCCTGCCGCTCGGCATCTTTGTCCTCGTCGTTGTTCTCGTCCTGGCGGACGGCACAACAGCGTCCGCCGCCGCGAGCTTTAGCTCGGACATCGGTCTAAAGGGCGGCGACAACGCCTTCCAGAACAACCTCACTACCATGGCGAACGGCATGTTTACCGTCGCGCGGATCATATCGACCATCATGATCGCACTCGCGGGCATCATGATTGCCTTCAACGTCGAGACAGCCAACAAGACCACATGGAACATCATCCTCGGCATCGGGCTTGCGCTCAACTTCGGCACGGTGCTCATGAGTGCGTTCGGCGGGAACTTTGGCGGCGCAGATCAGGCACCGTTCGAGTACCGGATGCACGTTACTGCGGACGAGGACAGCAAATGGTATGACTTCCTCCAGCCATTTACACGCACCTATATCGACTATACGAAGTCCGGCGCAGTCAGCATCATGCCTGTCGCTGCGAAACTCCTCATCGTCTTGACGGCAATCTCCGCCTCGGTTAAGATCTCCCTTGATCTCATCAGCGGCGATAAGATGAAGTTCCTCGTCCAGACACTCCTCGAGACAGGCCTCTATCTCTTCCTCATCCTGAACTGGTACGGCCACGGGATTGATATTATGGGCAGCCTGTGCAGCGGCTTCCAGGCGATCGGGTATCACGCGGGCGGCTACAGTGAGGGGATGGGCTCCGGCTCACTCATTGCAAATGCGGTCACGATGTTCACAACGGGGTACGGTGCAGCACAGGAAGCATTCTCGATCTGGTCGCCGATCTCCGGGCTGTTTACCATCCTCTGCCTTGTCATCATGTTCATTCTGCTCGTTCTGGCAGGGATTGAGATGCTCATGGCAAAGATTGAGTTCTTCACCATGGCGATGATCACCATCCCCCTGATTCCGTTCGCTGCGCTTCCGCAGACGAAGTTCCTCTTTGAACGGGCTCTGGGTGCCATGTTCAACCTAGCGATCAAGGTCGCTGTCATCTCCTTTCTCACGGCAATGAGCAGCAGGATACTCACGGACTACTGTGATGAATTTGCAAAGATCGCACAGGATCCCTCTAAAGGCGGTATCATAGGCAATATGCCCGTCCTCATCCAGGCCGTTGTCGTGAGTCTTCTGCTGTATCTCCTCATCAAGAAGATCCCCGACCTGGTGCAGGGACTTCTCAGCGGCTCTCCGTCTCTCTCTGGTGCAAGCATGACACAGACGGCAAAGAATGTGACCTCCGCCGGTGTCGCCACAGCTGCAGCGGTTGCCTCTGGTGGAACAAGTGTTGCGGCGAATATGGCTAAGACTGCTTCCTCTGTGAATGCCAGAGCTGGTGGTGGAATGGCAGGTAAGGTGTTAGGCGGTCTTGGTGCTGCCGGTACGGGTGCATCGATGATGGCAAGAGCAGCAGGTAGAGGTTTGAAGGACTATTCAACACCAGGGAAGGCGGTTGATGCAGGGAGAAAGGCCGCACAAGCGTTATTTGGTGACAAAAAATAAAATAAGGGGCTGTTGCACGAAGGCAAATTTGTCTTCGTACAGCAGCCCTCTTTTCATG
>CAUTTS010000135.1:0-4440 GCA_963541465.1 uncultured Selenomonas sp. | reverse complement strand
ACCTCAACCTCGCCTCGCTCTTTTGCGATACGATCCTCATGCTGCGGGATGCGCACGTATTCGCGCACGGGAAAGCGCAGGACGTGCTGACCGAGGAAAACATCGCGGCGATGTACGACGTCGCGACACGTGTCACCGTCGAGGACGGGGCGAAGCATGTACGGCTGTTGAAGGATGGATAGGATATGGAAAATCACGGATAAATTCATCCGCACCATAAAAGAGCGGGGCTGCTGTACGAAGTTTTTCGCTTCGCACGGCAGCCCCGTTTCGCGTATCACAGATGAAGTTTTTCAAACCGCCAAATCTCACGAAAAGAGACGGTCGTCCGTATCCACCTCGCTCGAAAGCACCGCACCGGTCACAGCGTCAATACGAAGTTCGTACTCGACGCTGCCCGCGTAGCACTTCACCTTGTAGGCGGGATGGAACATCGGCTGGGGACCGCCCTGCGGCATGGCATTCATGGGAGGTGCCGGGGGAGCACTCGCTGTGCCGTCGGTCATGGGTGCGGGGGGCGCGCTCACTGCGGCGTCTGCCATCGGTGCGGGCTGACCGTTTTCGGCATTTGCCGCCTGTGCAGGTGCCGGCGGTACGGACTGCCCGTTTCCGCTATTTGCCATCGGTGCGGGCGGCTGCGGCATCATGCCGGGCTGTCCGCCACGCTCATGCATAGAGCGTCCGTCACGGTGCTCCCTGTCATCGTTCCTTTTATCATGCTTTCCGTCATGCTTTCCGTCGCGTCGGTCATCATGTTTGTCGCCGTGCTTGCCGTCCCGATGTCTTTTGTCATGCTTTCCGTCCCTGTCGTGCTCCTTCTCCGTCAGATAGACGGAGCGGAAGTCCAGCTCCGTCTCGGACTTCCCGATTGCCTCCGCCGCAATCGACCGCACCTTTGCCTCATCGAGGAGCACGATGCCGCGCTGCTCTGCCTGTGCTGCGATCATCTCTGTGCGTGCCTGCTTTTCGGCGGCCGCGCGTGCCTCCACCCGGCTGTGGTGGTAGTATGCGCCGCCTGCCGAGACGATTCCGACCAGCACGGCGAGCGCTGCCGCCTTTTTGAGACGGGCGGGGGTGAATACCTTCGTGACCTGATCCTTGACATTCTGCATTTCCATGATGTGTTCCTCCTTTGCCTTTCGGCTCGTATGATTGCTATATCATTGCTGATGGGTACATCATACGGGGAAATGTTAAACAAAGTGTAAACACAAAAATAACTTTTTTGAAATTCTCCTGTGTGCTGGTTTTTTTCGTCGCCGTTCGGTTATAATGGCAAGGACTGTTTCCTATGGAAGGTGAGGTGGGGTCATGCGACTGCGCGATCTGTCGCTCAAGACAAAACTACAGGCAGCCAATGCGCTAATGGTCATTATCCCGATTGCGGTACTCATCGCCATCGGTGCGGCGCTGCTCGGCGGCCTGCGCCATACCGGCACACTCCAACAGCAGGCACTCGCCCTCCTCTGGCCGGAGGAGGGGCGCACACTCTCCGTGCAGTTTGCCCTCAGCTCACTGCGCGCTGAGGCAGAGAAGCGAAGGTTCAAACTGCATGAGGCGGAGAGCGACATCCGTCTCCTTGAGGGGGCGGGCGTTCGTCTCCTCATCCAACAAAAGGGCACGAACTATCTGACGCAGGGCGCAAATCCCGAGGAGCTCAGCCGCAGGGTTGCGGATAGGTGCGGGCCTTTCGGCTCCGCCCTCAGCTGGGATATGGACGGGCTCGTTTTTCGCTATGAGGGACTGCGCAGCGGCACCGTCATCATGGGCGCGGGCGATGTTCCGCTGATGCGCGGCGATGCGCCGATGATGCGCGGCGATGTTCCGCCGCAGATACCACACGATATGCGGGACATGATCCTGAATGCCGCGCTCATTCTCCTCATCCTTACGACCTCGGCGGGCATCCTGCTCCTTGGCCGCTATCTCGCACGTCTCCTCTCCACGCAGATTCTCACGCCGCTCGCCGAGCTGCGCCATGCCGCCGCCGCCATTCAGCGCGGGGATCTCAGTCGTGCGCTCCCCCCGATGGGGAGCGACGAGGTGGGGACGACCTGCCGTGCCTTTGACGATATGCGCAGAGACCTTCAGCGTGCGCGGGCACGTGAGGCGGCGGAGGAATCCCGCCGCCGCGAACTCTTCATCGGCATCCTCCACGACATCGCAACGCCGCTCACCGCGATCAAGGGCTATGCGAGCGGCATTCTCGACGGCATCGCAAAGACCCCTGACAAGCAGCGTCACTACACCGAGCGCATTCTGCACTCCGCCGTGACCATGGAGGGACTGACCACGCGGCTGCGCGAGTTTCTGCGTCTGGAGACGGATCAGCTTCCGCTCACATGGGAGACGGTTCGTGCGCGGGACTTCCTCACTGCCGTCATCGAGGAGCATACGAGCGATTTCAATGAGCGCGGCGTTCACCTCGCGCTGGAGGACGGGGCAATGGATGCTGCCGTACGCATTGACCGCAGTGAGTTCATCCGTGTCCTCAAAAATCTGTGGGAAAACAGCGGCAAATACAGACGCAGCGCGGATGTCAATGTGCGTATGTCGCTTGCCGCAGAGGGTGATCGTCTCGCCATCCTCTCTGACGATGACGGCGTCGGTGTCGCGCCCGCAGACCTCCCGAAGCTCTTTGACAGCTTCTACCGCACGGATGCGGCGCGTACCAATGTCGCGGCGGGCAGCGGACTCGGGCTTGCCATCGTGCGGCAGATCATGACGGCATTCGGGGGCAGCGTACGAGCGGAGGAATCGCCATCCGGCGGCCTTCGGATCGTACTTTTGCTGCCCATTGTAAAGGAAAATACATGATGAAAAAGATTTTGCTGATCGAGGATGATGGCGACATCGCAGAGTTGGAGCGCGACTATCTTGAAGCAAGTGGATTTGCCGTAGACATCTGCGCCGACGGAGACGAGGGTAAACGCCGCGCACGCACGGGCGAATACCATCTGATCCTGCTCGATGTCATGCTGCCCGGCGCGGACGGCTTTGCCATCTGCCGCGCCGTCCGCAAGGAACTGGATATCCCCATTCTCATGGTCTCGGCGCGTCTTTCGGACGTGGACAAGATCCGCGCGCTCGGTCTTGGCGCAGACGACTACATCGTAAAACCCTTCAGCCCGAGTGAGCTCGCTGCGCGGGTCAAGGCACATATCACGCGCTATGAGCGCCTCAAGGGAAGCGTACAGGAAATCCCCGCCAATCTGCATTTCGGCGATCTTGAGATCCAGCCGGGGACGCATCGCGTCTTTGTCGCGGGGCGGGAGGTGCGTCTCGCCGCACGCGAGTTCGAGCTGCTCCTCTTTCTCGCTGCGCATCCGCAGATGGTATTCAGCAAGGAGGCACTCTACGACCGCATCTGGGGGCTGGATGCGATCGGCAACACCTCCACCGTCTCCGTGCACATGAATCGCCTGCGTGAAAAGATCGAGCGCGACCCGTCGAGGCCCCAGTGGCTTGAGACCGTGTGGGGCGCCGGCTACCGGTTCAACAGCGGTTCGACGGAGGGGCGCTGAGGAAGCACCGATCAAAGCGTAAGCCGTAGCGGAGGTGGCATTTATCGGCGAAAGGAGCGCAAAGAAGGGGCTGCCGTACGAAGTTTTTCGCTTCGCAGGGCAGCCCCGTTTATCACGAATGCATTTTTTCAAATCGCCACGTCTGCGCAGCATCGGGATACTTCGCCCGATCGACCGCGCTCAGAAACATCGTGAGTGGACGCGCATAGATGCCGTACGAGCCGTAGAGCGCCTGATAGATGACGAGCATCTCGCCTGTCTCCGTGTGCTCTGCCACCGTCTCGATGCGGTAGAGATTCCCCTTGAAGTGCCGCCAGATCTCCCCGTGCTTTGGTATGTCGCGTGTCATCGCCTGTCTCCTTTGCGCTTGTTTTGTCTACGATTATAGAGCGGCACGGGGCGAATGTAAAGGAATCACCGAAAATGGGATTTCGCCCGCCAGCAGATTTGTGTATAATATAGGGAAAAGAGTATGCAGGAGGAAATGCGATGAAGATTGTAGTACTCGACGGCTATGCAGAGAATCCGGGCGACATCAGCTGGGCGCCGCTGGAGGCACTGGGCGAGGTGACGGTCTATGACCGCACGGCGCTTACGGAGTCGCTGCTGATCGCGGAGCGCATCGGCGACGCGGAGATTGCCGTGACGAACAAGACCCCGCTCACGTGCGCGGTCATTGACGCCTGTCCAAACCTCAAGGCGATCGCCGTGCTCGCGACGGGCTACAATGTCGTGGATACGGCGTATGCACGCGAGAAGAACATTCCTGTCATGAATGTGCCCGTCTACGGCACGGACAACGTCGCGCAGTATGCGATTGCCCTGCTCCTCGAGGCGTGCTCGCAGGTTGGACTTCATGATCGCTCTGTGCACGCGGGGGACTGGACGCGGAGCATCGACTTCTGCTACTGGCAGC
>CAUTTS010000134.1:0-4519 GCA_963541465.1 uncultured Selenomonas sp. | reverse complement strand
GAGCTCCATGCGGAAGAATATGATGCGGCGGCTTTGCGTGCGCTTCGTTCAGGGTGGTACATTATGGGACCGGAGCTGTCGGCATTCGAGATGGAGTTCGCCGCCTATACGGGGGCAGACCATGCCGTCGGACTGAATTCAGGACTCGATGCGCTGACGCTCTCTGTGCGCGCCCTTGGGATCGGTGCGGGGGACGAGGTCATTGTTCCCGCGAACACCTATATCGCGACGGTGCTTGCCGTATCGGAGAATGGGGCGACGCCCATCTTTGTCGAGCCGGATGCGTACTACTGCATCGACCCCGCCTGCCTTGAGGCAGTGATTACCCCGTGCACGCGAGCGATGATGGTCGTGCATCTCTATGGTCAGGCGGCCGACATGGTGCATATCATGGAGATTGCACAGCGGCATCATCTCGCTGTTATTGAGGACTGTGCCCAGTCGCATGGAGCACACTTTGGCGATACGATGACGGGGCGCTTCGGTCATGTCGGCTGTTTCAGCTTCTACCCGACGAAGAACCTCGGTGCATTCGGTGATGCGGGGGCTGTCGTGACAGACGATGCAGTGCTTGCCGAGAAAATCCGTATGCTGCGAAACTACGGCAGCAAGGAAAAATATCATAATGAGCTTTGCGGCGTCAACTCCCGTCTCGATGAGATACAGGCGGCTCTCCTGCGCACGAAACTGACGCATCTTCCCGCATTGACCGAGGAGCGCAGAGAAATTGCCGCGCAATATCTGGCGGGGATCAAGAACGAGCACATTCTTCTCCCACAGATACGTGAGGGGGCGGAGCACGTCTATCATCAGTTCGTTGTCCGTACGTCGTCGCGCGATCACTTCAAGGCGTATCTCCACGCACATGACATCGAGACGGTGATCCACTATCCCATCCCGCCGCATCTCGCAGCGTGCTATGCGTATCTCGGGTACACGCGCGGCAGCTTTCCACGAGCGGAGCAGTACGCCGATGAGGTGCTGAGCCTGCCGATCTTTAACGGCATGCGGACAGACGAGGTCGCCTATGTGATCGATACCGTGAATGGTTATCGGGGTGAATAGGAAAGAAGATCAATGCAACAGCTTTACTTAAATGGTCAAATGGTCAATTTGGAAGAGGTCACGGAATCATATTTTCACTATATCATTGCATGGCGCAACGACCCCGTGAACAATCAATATCTCAATCAGCCGTTCCATCTCAATATGGAAAAGCAGCGTGCATGGTATGAGCACTATATGGCTGATATCACGCAGGGACTGCTCGTTGTCGTTGACAAGGAGAATGATACCCCCTTTGCGACCATGGGATGGACGGATCATGATGTGGAGCAGCATCGCTGCATCACGGGACGTCTGCTCGTCGGTGACCGCCGCTATCGCGGCAGCGCACATTTTGCCGAGGCGACACTTCTTTTTGCTGACTATGTATACGATACATTAGGTGTGGACGTATGCTATGCACACATTGTACGCGAGAATGTCGCATCGCTCCGTTATCATGAGAAATATGGATTCCGCCGGAATGAAGGGGAAATGCAGTTTCCGGAGGAACGCATCGTGAACGGGATGGAGCAGGTTGAATATCTGCGGCGGCGGGCAGACTGGTGCAGTGTACGGGAGGCTGCGGTACATCGTATTGATGCAGCACGGAGAAACGGGCGCGAAAGACAGGGATAACAATGGAGGATCATGTGTTTTATCATCCGCAGATTGCGGTGTATTATCTGCAGGAGATGCACAATCGGCAGCATGCACAGAAGAAAATGCGGGTTGTCTTTCTCGTGCAGGATGCCAGTGTCTGGGATAAGCAGTCACCGGTGTATGATGCCCTTGCACAGGATGAGGAAGCGGAGGTCATTATCGTTCTGCTTCCGACCTATCGTGCGATGGATGCCGAGGCGGGCAGGTGCGCGGGGAAATACGATGAGGATGAGTGGCTTTTTTTTCATGACCAATATCCTAACGTCTATGATTTCACCAATGTTCTTGATCTCCGTATTCTGGAGCCGGACTATATTTTTCTCGCCATTCCGTATGAGGGGCTGCGTCTGCTCCGTGGGACGCGAACGCCGGAACTCGCGAAGATCGCAAAGCTTTGCTATATCCCCTATGGGACACAGGGAACAAAGTTCTTTCTGCAAAGTGAAGTGAAGATGGACGGCTTTTTTTCCTATCTGACGTTTCAATTCTGCGACTCACACGAAGAAAAGTCCATGCTTGACGCTTCCTACACAGAACATACATCGATTGGGTTACAGCACTTTGAGGACCTGGGATATCCTGGATTTGAGGCGTATCTTCGTCAGCCCAAGGAAGAACACACAGCAGTGCGTGTGCTCTGGACACCGCGATGGACGATGGATGGACCGGCGGGCGGCAGCCATTTCCTTGCCTATCGGGATGCGTTCACGCGATTTGCGATGGCGCATGGCAGTGATCGTGTGACATTTGCCATACGCCCACATCCGCTGATGTTTCGCCACATGCTCCAGCGCGGCTATATGACGGAGCAGGAGCTGGCAGATTATCAATCGCTTCTTGAGGCACATGGCATTGCGCTGGATGACAGCCGTCAGACGCCGTTTGATGCGCTTACAGCGGCGGATATTCTGCTGACCGATTTTTCGTCGATCAATATGAATTTTTTCCTCATGGATCGTCCGATGATTTATTGCCCGCATGATCCCGATCTGTCGGAGGACTATACGTTGATGCTCGAGGGAAGCTATGTGGCAGAGACATGGGAACAGGCGGAGACGCATCTCCTGCATTTGATTCGCGGAGAGGATCCTGCCGCACCGCGCCGGCGCGAAATTGTCGCCGCAATGCGTGCAAAGCATACGGGCGCGGCAGAGCGTATTGCGGCGCGCCTGAAGCAGGATTTTGCAGAGGGGCTGTCCCCACAGATCATCCATGCGCACGCCGCGGAGCGGTGGATTTTTGACCGCAAGAAAGAGTTGATCGGCGAGATTGCAGGATGGCCTGCGGGACGGCTCGCTGCGTTCCGGACGCAGCCTTGGTATGACGGCTATCTGGCTCTTTTGCCGTTGCGCCTGCGCAGTGATGCGGTGGCATGGGGAGAGAACGAGCTGCAGAAAACACTCGTTGAGCTCTATGCCGCTGAGGCGGATCGTGAACGGCGCAGCTGCATCGTTCTCGCGATGCTCTTGGTCGCCGATCCGCTGCAGCTGCCTGTGCCGATGGAGATCGATCTCTGGCCGAATGGGCTTTATCGTGACGTACGCGCCATATTTCAGGAGATGCGGATGGGATTTTTTTGATCCTGTTTCATCAGAACCCTAGGTGGTATGGTGGGGAGGTCGTGAGAATAGTTGAGCAATTGTGGGTGAGAGGAGATCCCTATGTTTTTTCATGTAGCTTTGGAGCGGCGAGAGTCGAGTGTGCGTAAAGTTAATCATGAAAATGGAAAGACAGTGCTTACTGCGGGAGCATGGACATCCATTGGTGATGCTGCTTTTATTGCGTCGTATGACGTCCACGTGCTGGTGGGACGTTACACCGCACTTTCTTATGGGATAACATTTGATTTTGATGCACGGGAAATGTGTGTAGGTCTTACGTGTGATTGCCTTATGGGAGGGGCAGAGTCTTCTCTCACAGGATATAGACAGATCATCATTGGAAACGATGTGAGAATTGATAGTAATGTGATGATTCTGGGCGGTGTATGTATCGGCAGTGGAGCAGTCATCAGGAGTGGAGCTGTCGTTACGGAAAATATTCCGCCGTATGCGATTGTGACAGGAAATCCGGGACGTGTTACTGGGTATCGATATGATGAGAAAACGATTCTCCATCTTTTGCATACAAAATGGTGGAACTGGCCGGAAGGACGGATTCGTGAGAATGCATATCTTCTTTACAGTGATGCAGATGCCTTTTTGCAGAAATATGCGCCGCCATATTTGGACACAGACTTGCGCGAGGAGACTGATAAGGGGGTTGATCTCTTAAGACAGCTCAAAGAGGAAGGGTATTGTATTTATTACTTTGTGCCGGACTTTACCTCTTCGGAAGACATCTGGCGCAATGTGTTTCGACAATATTTACGTGCTTATTGCTCTGACGATAAAACAGTTCTCTTCCTGTCAATTATTGAGGATGGTGCAGGTCATCTTGCAGAGCTTAGCGAACTGCTTGCTGCGCTGGGGGAGAAGGCTCCCCTTGTTTTGACGAATGAGCTGACCCGGAAAGAAGATTCTTTTATGACCGTTCGACAGGCAGATTTCTTTATTACAACGAAGGAAGAAACATCCTCTCTGTACGTTGATGATGCGGTGGAAGCGGGCACGCGGATCATTTTCGGCGCGGATCAGCGCAATGTGATTTTTCCTGTGCATAGAAGTTATGATGTAAGCATCGGTGTACTGACCTACCGACCTGATATGGAGAAGTTATTCACTACATTGACTTCGATCCTTCATCAGAATGGATGTACCTTTGAAATTCTGATTGGCGATGACGGTACGCCAAATTTTCCACGTCAGGACAT
>CAUTTS010000133.1:0-4555 GCA_963541465.1 uncultured Selenomonas sp. | reverse complement strand
TTCCTCGGCGACAACAACGACAAGGAGATCGCGCGCTACCGCGGCATCGTGGAGCAGATCAACGCGCTCGAGCCGTCGATGGTGAACCTCACGGACGACAAACTGACGGGCTATACGCCGAAATTCCGTGAGCGGCTCGCGCAGGGGGCGACGATGGAGGAGATCCTCCCCGAGGCGTTCGCGGTCGTGCGTGAGGGCTCGCGCCGCGTGCTCGGCATGCGGCATTTTGACGTACAGCTGATCGGCGGCATCTGCCTCCACGAGGGGCGCATCGCCGAGATGCGTACCGGCGAGGGCAAGACGCTCGTCGCGACGACGGCGGTCTACCTCAACGCGCTCGCGGGCAAGGGCGTCCACATGGTCACGGTCAACGACTACCTCGCACGCCGCGACAGCGAGTGGATGGGCAAACTCTACCGCTACCTCGGGCTGTCGGTCGGCCTCATCGCACATAACATGGATTTCCCCGAGCGCAAGGCGGCGTATGCCGCCGACGTGACGTTCGGCACGAACAACGAGTTCGGCTTTGACTATCTGCGCGACAACATGGTGCTCTCCGAGAGCCAGATGGTGCAGCGTCACCTGCACTATGCGATCGTCGACGAGGTGGACTCCATCCTCATCGACGAGGCGCGCACGCCGCTCATCATCTCGGGCCCCGGTACGAAGTCAACGGACAACTACCGCGTCATGGCGGAGGCCGTTCGCCACCTGAAGGAGGGCGAGGACTACACCGTCGATGAGAAGGCCAAGACCGTCGCACCGACGGACTCCGCCGTCCCGAAGATCGAGAAGATCGTCGGCATCTCGAACCTCTACGCCCCCGAGAACATCGAGCTCTCGCACTGCTTTACGGCGGCACTGCGCGCCAAGGCACTCATGCACCGTGACCGCGACTACGTCGTGAAGGGCGATGAGATCATCATCGTCGATGAGTTCACGGGCCGCCTCATGGAGGGACGCCGCTACTCCGACGGCCTCCATCAGGCGATCGAGGCGAAGGAGGGCGTCAAGATCCAGCGCGAGTCGCAGACGCTCGCGAGCATCACGTTCCAGAACTATTTCCGCATGTATGACAAACTCGCGGGCATGACGGGCACGGCAAAGACGGAGGAAAACGAGTTCCTCAAGATCTACAAGCTGCCCGTCATCGTCATCCCGACGAACAAGCCCATCCGCCGCGTCGACGAGCCGGATGTCATCTACAAGACCAAGGCGGGCAAGTACCGCGCCGTCGGACAGGCGGTCAAGGAGATCCACGAGACGGGGCAGCCCGTCCTCATCGGTACGACCTCCATCGTCCAGTCCGAGGAGATGTCGCATGTCCTGAAGAAAAACGGCATCCCGCACGTCGTGCTGAATGCGAAGTTCCATGAAAAGGAAGCCGAGATCGTCGCCAATGCAGGGCAAAAGGGCGCGGTCACGATCGCGACCAACATGGCCGGCCGCGGCACGGACATCAAGCTCGGCGAGGGCGTCGAGGAGCTCGGCGGCCTCTACATCATCGGCACGGAGCGGCATGAGTCGCGGCGCATCGACAACCAGCTGCGCGGCCGCTCGGGCCGTCAGGGCGACCCCGGTGCGTCGAAGTTCTTCCTCTCACTGGAGGACGATCTCATGCGCCTCTTTGCCTCTGACCGCATCGCGGGCATCATGGATCGCCTCGGCATGGACGAGGACGAGCCGATCGAGCACGCGATCATCACGCGCTCGGTGGAGCACGCGCAGAAAAAGGTCGAGGCACGCAATTTTGACATCCGCAAACACGTCCTCGAGTACGACGATGTCATGAATCAGCAGCGCGAGGTCATCTACGGCGAGCGCAAGAAGATACTGCTCGGTGAGAACCTGCGCGACAACATCCTCGCGATGGTAAGGCACATCATCAAGGACGAGATGGCGCAGTACGCGAACGAGAAACTCTACCCCGAGGAATGGCAGCTCGATGCACTCATCGAGGATGCGGAGAAGGTCTACGCCCCGAAGGGGCGCCTCAAGAAGGCGGCGCTCGAGGTGCTCGCGCGTGACGAGATCCAAGAGGAACTGGAGAAGGTCGCCGAGGAGGGCTACAAGAACCGCGAGATGATGTTCGGCGAGGAGAATATGCGCGAGCTCGAGAAGGTCGTCATGCTCCGCGTCGTCGATCAGAAGTGGATGGATCACCTCGATCACATGGATATGCTGCGCGAGGGCATCAACCTGCGCGCCTATGGACAGCGCAACCCTCTCGTCGAGTACAAGATCGAGGCACTCACGATGTTCGAGGAGATGGAGGCGGCGATCATGGATCAGATCGCCTCGCTCATGTACCATGTGAGCATCGTCACGCCGGTGGGTCCCGCACAGGAGGGCACGGTGGACGGCAGTGCGCCGGCGGCGGAGGGGGCAGCGCCCCTGCCCGCGCCCGTCGTGGATGCGGCGGCACAGCAGCGCGCCGAGCAGCTGCTCGCACGCGAGCGCTCGAAGCTCGAGAACCATCTCATGAACGCACGCGTCTCGCATGGTGATGAGTCCGCGCCTGCCGAGGCAAAGGCGGAGAAGAACGAGGACGGGAAAAAGATTGGCCGCAACGATCCGTGTCCCTGCGGCAGCGGCAAGAAGTACAAGAACTGCCACGGGAAGGATAAGTAAGGAAACGTCCCGCTGATGAAGATTGTCAAACAGGTGACACTGGAATGCGCCGTCGTGGATGATGCACATTGGTTCAAACTGGGCTATTCTGCCGACCTGCATACACATCTGATGGTCGTTTCTGTCGCATGGGTCGCCGGGTACGAGCGTTACTATCGGATGGGGGCGGATGATCGTGTGCTTTATGCATCGGATCGGGCAGCATTTTACAAGAAGTACGCAAACGAGATCGGGCAGAGCGGCAACACCTGTTATACGGAGCGATTGATTGGCGCACAGGCACTCCGGGATTATGACGGACGGCGCAATTCGTTTCAGAGGGCGTATCCTGCGAAATACGGGAATCCGTTTCAACATCATGCCTATATCGGGGGCATCCTATTTGCGCGTATTCTGTGGGAACGGGGTACGTATTATGTGCCGCCAATGCAGGCAGTTGATGCGGGAGACGGCACATGGCACTTTCCCCTGCGGGAGCGGTGCCGTCTGCTCTGCGACGATGCGGGGGATCCCCTATGCTACTACTATACAGAGGAAGAACAGAACCATGTTGGAAGATCTGAAACCGATACTGAATGATCTGGGCGAAAAGCTCGATCAGATGCGCATCTCTCTGGAGATCCCCGCGAAGGAGGAGAAGATCGCCGAGCTCGAGTACAAGATGGGCGAGCCGTCTTTCTGGGACGACGCGGCGGCGGCGCAGAAGCTGAATCAGGAACTCGCCGCACTGAAGGGCGGCGTCGATACCTACAAAGGGCTCATGGCAAAGTATGAGGATGCCGAGACGCTCTACGAGATGGGCATCGAGGAGGGGGATGCGTCCATGGAGGACGATATCCGTGCCGATCTCGACCTCATCGCTGAGGGCCTTGAGACCCTGCAGCTCGAGGTGCTGCTCTCGGGCGACTACGATGCGAATGATGCCATCCTGACGCTCCATGCGGGCGCGGGCGGCACGGAGGCGCAGGACTGGACGCAGATGCTCCTCCGCATGTACGGACGCTGGGCGGAGCGACACGGCTTTACCGTGGAGACGGCCGACCTGCAGCCGGGCGATGAGGCGGGGGTCAAGTCCGCGACGCTCTTTATCAAGGGGCACAACGCTTACGGCTTTTTGAAGTCCGAGAAGGGCGTCCACCGTCTCGTGCGCATCTCGCCGTTTGACGCGCAGGCGCGGCGGCACACGTCGTTCTCCGCGTGCGATGTCATGCCCGAGATCGACGATGCCGTCGAGGTGCCGATCAACATGGACGATGTGCGCGTTGACTACTACCGTGCGAGCGGCGCGGGCGGGCAGCACATCAACAAGACCTCGTCCGCCGTGCGCATGACGCATGAGCCGACGGGCATTGTTGTGCAGTGCCAGAACGAGCGCTCACAGCTCCAGAACAAGGAGCAGTGCATGAAGATGCTCCGCGCGAAACTCTTTGAGCTCGAACAGGAAAAAAAGGAAGAGGAGATCGCGAAGCTCGAGGGCGTCCAGCAGAAGATCGAGTGGGGCAGCCAGATCCGCTCCTACGTGTTCCAGCCCTATACGATGGTGAAGGATGTGCGCACGAACGCCGAGACAGGAAACGTGCAGGCGGTCATGGACGGCGAGCTCGACCCGTTCATCCGCGCGTATCTCAACGCCAAGGCAAATCACGAGTTTTAAGGAAGCACTGAATTTATCAGTGCTTCCTTAAGAAATCGCATCCGCATGCCTCTCGTGAACGCCTCGTTTCGCAAGCGGTCGTACACTTATCTTCCTAAATACCGACGAATTTCTAAACGCGCTTCGCTTGAACGAAGAAATTCGTCGGGGGAAGAACGTGTACTTTCCCCGCTTGCTCCACTAAGGTTCACATCGAGGCCATGTGTATGGTTTGCGTCGTATGAAGTTCACCCAAGGAGGGATCACCATGTGGAAGGCAGTCACGGCCAT
>CAUTTS010000132.1:0-4589 GCA_963541465.1 uncultured Selenomonas sp. | reverse complement strand
CCGGATGTGACGTATGGATTCTCCCTCGGGGTAAGGTTCTAGCGTTTCATCCTCCAACACCAATCTCAATCCCACCCTTAAAAACAACAACCACCTGCCCGTCCCCCTTAACACAGATATGATCAAGCAGTCCGCTCCACAAATCCTCGTCGAACTCAACTAACTCGCCATTGATCCCACATACCACTTGAATCATGCCCTCCAAGGTGTTTCTCTTGCGCTCCATCTCGGCAATTTGCTTGCCCAACTTCTCCAAATTGCCCTGCTTTTCAATGTAGAGCGCACGAATCTCATTTTCCTGTTTCAGATACGCCGTCTGATCCTGTGCCACCCGTGCATTCTCGCGGATCAGCGTTTCAAGGCGTTCTGCCAAAACAGCGAGTTCCTGCTCTGTTCTATCGTGTTCCTCGATCATATCTTCCGTCCGGCAAACACTCTCTATCAGAGAGCTGAGTTCCGCAATCACGTTCTCTTTGACCTCCACCAAGGAGTTCAGTGCCTGAACGAAAATCTGTTTGATTTCCTCCTCCGTCAGATGCCGTGTGCTGCACGGTTTGCCCTTGTGGGCATATTTCTTGTTGCAGCGGTAGATGACTCTGCGGTACTTGTCCGTCGAATGCCAGACCTTCGCCCCGTACCAACCTCCGCAGCGGCCGCATTTGATTTTATTCGAGAAGATACTCACGCCGCTGTGCTTGCCGTTCTGCTCTCTGCGTTTTATCTCGGATTGGACAAAGTCGAACAAGTCCGGTGGAATAATGGCCTCGTGGTGTTCCTCCACATAATACTGCGGAATCTCGCCCGTGTTCTTCCGTCGCGTCTTATCGAGGAAGTCTGCCGTATACTCTTTTTGGATCAGTGCATCACCACGGTACTTCTCGTTGGTAAGGATGGAGCGCACCGTCGAGATATACCACTTGTCCTTTCCCGACGGGGATTTGATGCCCCGCTGCTCCAACTCCTTGGTGATGGCATAGAAGGATCGCCCGCCAAGGAAGAGTTTGTAGATGAGCTTCACCACTTTCGCCTGTTCTTCGTTGATTTTGAAATCCTTGTCATAGCCGAGAAACGCGCTGTAGCCGACACTGGTCTTGCCCTCGGCGAACTGCTTTCGCTTGCCCCACGTGGTGTTCTCCGAGATGCTGCGGCTCTCCTCCTGAGCCAAGCTGGACATAATCGTTATAAGGAGTTCTCCGCGCGTGTCGAACGTCCAAATGTTCTCTTTCTCGAAATAGATCTCTACACCGTTTTCCTTTAGTCTGCGGACGTTCTGCAGCGAATCCACAGTGTTCCGCGCAAAGCGGCTGACGGATTTCGTGATGATGAGGTCAATCTTGCCGGCAAGGGCATCCTCGATCATCTGGTTGAAGCCGTCACGCTTCTTTGTGTTGGTTCCGCTGATCCCCTCATCCGAATACATGCCGACGAAATCCCAGTCGGCACGGCTCTCAATGTAGTTCTTGTAATGCGCCATCTGCATTTCGTAGCTGGAAGCCTGTTCTTCATGGTCGGTGGAAACTCTGGCATATCCTGCCGTTCTGCGCCGTCTTGATTCTTCCGTAGCCTCAGACCGAAACACTCTGGGCGTTGCAGGAATCACTCGCACTGTCTTTGCCATCGGTATGCGCCTCCTTCTTTGAGATGAAATATGACTTCATCGTCGGATATGGTGATCCGCTCGACGTTCTGTACGATCGTGCCCTCGTAGCCATCGCCGAACAAGGATTCTGCCGCTTCCTTGAGTTCGGATTCGGACAATCTCCTCAGTTGGCATTTCGTGCGCGGCTGACTGCAAGCCCACACTTTTGCTCCCTTCGTCCAAGTATCCCGCTCACACTTGCTGACGCAGGAAGCGCAGTACACTTTGTTCGTGAATGGATTGCTGCCGCGCTGCCCGTTGTAGATGTGGGCAGTCTTTTTTATGCGCCCGTTGACAAGATGGAAGTCGATTCGATCACCGTGAATGACAATCTTGGACACCTTACGCCTGAGTTCCGCAGTATCAAAATCATCCTTCTCCATGACGGCTCTGACCGCAGTCACAAGCTCCTCTTCCTTGATTGGACGGCTGTCACAGGATTCCCTACCTTTCCGCTCTCTTGTGTTGCAGCCCCACCGTCTGTACTTCCCTGTGGTTCTTCTGCTGAAGCCGCCACCGCAGCATCCGCATTTCACCATTCCTGAAAACGGCATCAACACGAGATTTCGATTCACAGCCCGTTCTGCTCTCAGTTTCCGTATCTCCTGCGCCTTATCGAAATCATCCTTGCTCACGAGCGGCTCGAACACTCCATCCACGAGATAAAGAGGCAATTCTCCCTTATTCCGTTTGCGAATACGTCCCTCGCTGATATAGTTTTTTTGCAGCGCCATCGTGCCCGTGTAGGAGATGTTGGAGAGGATGTCCTTTACCGTGGTCTGCTCGATGGGTCTCCCCTGCCGTCCTGTGATTCCGCGACCCGCAAGGGCTTTAGCTATGGCGTATGCGGATTCTCCGGCAAGGTATCTGCGGTAAATCTCCTTGACAATCTTGGCATCGGCAGGAACAATGCGGAACATCTCTCCGTCCCATATGTAGCCGTAAGGTGCTTTATGCCCATTCGGAATCCCCTGTGCGAATCGTCTCCGTACGCCCCACCGAATGTTGTCGCCGATGCTTCTGCTCTCCTCCTGCGCAAAGGATGCGAGCAGTGTCAAGAGAAGTTCTCCGTCCTCGGATGTGGAATCAATGTTCTCACGCTCGAATCGGACGGCAATCCCTTGCTCTTTCAATTTCCGAACGGTATGAAGGCAATCTACGGTATCTCTGGCAAAGCGGCTGATACTTTTGACAAGTACCAAATCAATCTTCCCGGCGTTGCAGTCGGCGATCAGCCGCTTGAACTCCGTCCGATGAGCGGTACTCGTCCCCGTGATTCCCTCATCCGCATACACGCCTGCATATTCCCATGCGGGATTATTCTGGATGAGAGCACTGTAGTAACTGACCTGCGCCGCAAGGGAGTGGTGAAGCGTGTCCACAGAGACGCGGGCGTAGGCAGCCACACGCAGCTTTTTCTGCAATATAGGGCTTGGTTGGACTCTTCGTATCTTCATGGTGCTCCCTCCTTTCCAGTCCCATATTCCCGTACTATCCGCACGATAGCAAGTCAATATCTGAAAATAGAAGTCCGATGACGGGACGATATTTCTCGCGCATTTTCGCTTCAAACGCAAGATACTCGTCCTCTGACAAAAGCCCGCTCTGCAGCATTTTCCATGAAGCACGCATCACCATCTGATACGTCATTTCCCGTATTCCTTCTTCTCTCGTCATTGCATTCCATCTCCCTTCATGAAGCAGCAGACAAAAACGGCTCTTGTGGTCACCTTTTCGGGTATAAAAATAACCCGACGGTAAGCCGCCGGGCGTTGGGGTTAAAGTAGCTATTTATCTCTGAGACTGTGCATCATGTCCTGTAATTTCTGTGGAACAGGAAGCCCCATCCGCGCTGCGTTCTCGATGATCGAGATTCCTTCATTCGATATGTAGAAGAAGATTACGGCGGAGCGCAGGACACAGCCGCTCCCGATGATGTGGGTATCCAGTACGTTCGCCACGCCAACAAGGGTGAAGATGCAGACCTTCTTGCAGATGCCCTTGAAGCCGATCGCACTGGACAACTTCTTCTCCACAATCGCACGGAGAACACCAGTAACATAGTCCGTCGCCACAAATACGACAAGTGCATAGAGCAGATCGTCGAAACTGCCAAGAAACTCACCAACCACGATTCCGATGCCCGCCGCATAAAGACGTATGGTAAGAATATGATCCATCATCAAAGACCTCCTGCCTTTTTCCATTTTCCGAGATGATTCATCCTGCGCAGACGGTAGTTGTAGCATCCGCGCATCAGCTGCGTAAACTGACCGTCTTTCCATAAATATAAGGGCGATCCCGTGCTGACTAGATATTTCCCCTGTCCCAGAGGGCAGAGACTTGTACGGGCAGTCGGATTCGTTTCCAGTTCCATAAGCAGCTCGTCCTTTGCACTGTAAATCTTTGAAATATACCTTTTCCCGGAGATAAGATAATCCAGATTTGCAGGAAAGCGCATATACATTCCATCATGGAGAGGATAGCGGATGCTGTAATCCGGTGCGCTCCATCTGCTTTCCGAAGTATGGGATTCCCCTGTAACAGAGTCTCTTGACGTTGTTTTGGTTTTCTCCATCCAAGGCTCAAGATTGCTGCCATCGAAGAACACATAACGGTCTGTGCTGACATGGCTTCCGTTTTCCCCATGCTCTGATATGGAGTGCCATATCATCACTTTGAAGTTCCCAGCTTTATCCACCCGCCCGCCTTCTGTTTGACAGCTATAGAGGTCAGTGGGACCGGATACGGCGGGAGCACCAAACATCTGCACAAGATCGTATGCGGCGATGATCTCTCCGTTGCGTTTGACAGAGAGAATACTGTCACGCTGATCTGCCCCGATGAGCGGGAACACGAGAGCATTGACAGCTTCAAGGGTATAGAGATTTCCCCGCTCATCCATTTCGGAATCAAGCATTCCATAGCCTGTAACATACGCGAAGTGGCG
>CAUTTS010000131.1:0-4754 GCA_963541465.1 uncultured Selenomonas sp. | reverse complement strand
GAAGCGCAGTTCTACCTGCATAAAACGAACTGCTGGGAATGGGAGGATGGATGACGGACTTAATTGCGGACGTAACGTTCCAGGAAGCACACGTCAGACCAATGCACTCTCATTCTACAGCTTAGGTAATGAGGTAGACAAGGGGCGGTCGCGTACCGCTTCCTTGATCTATAAATCTATTGTAATAGGAAGCACTGATAAATTCGGTACAACCATCTTGACGCATCTTTTTTGCCCGCACTTCGGCGGAAAATCCTCCACAGAGCACCACTCTGCGTCCGGTTTTCCACCTCGTTCGGACGAAAAAATCTACGCCAATCTGGCAGACCTCATTTTATCAGTGATTCCTAAAAATTGTACACGGAAAAAAACTTGTCACTGATCACAGGCTTGTGATAAGATGAACACAGTCGTGCGTGCGGCGGCTGAGCCGCACATCAGTAGAACACCCCCCCAGGGAATCGCTGATCCAATGAGAAACTAAGTATCAGTGCATCCCAAGACAAAG
The DNA here is from genome assembly GCA_963541465.1 of uncultured Selenomonas sp. Classification (GTDB taxonomy): domain Bacteria; phylum Bacillota; class Negativicutes; order Selenomonadales; family Selenomonadaceae; genus Centipeda. The sequence continues at coordinate 4,246 of CAUTTS010000131.1, read as the reverse complement.
GAGGCGCATCGATGGAAACCTTGGCCGCAATCATTTTTGTCGTGATGTACATGGTGATCGTGTCGGAGAAGATCCACCGCACGGTCGCCGCGATGATCGGCGCAGTGCTCATGATGCTGCTCGGCATCCTCTCGCAGGAGGTCGCGCTGCACCATGTGGACTTTGAGACGCTCGGACTGCTCGTCGGGATGATGGTGCTCGTCGGCGTGACGAAGGAGACGGGGCTCTTTGACTACGTCGCCATCAAGGCAGCGAAATCTGCAAAGGCGGAGCCGCGCCGCATCCTCGTCTACCTCTGCGTGATCACGGCGGTATTCTCCGCCTTCCTCGACAATGTGACGACGGTGCTGCTCATGGTGCCGGTGACGTTCAGCATCACAAAGATTCTGAAACTCGATCCGATGCCGTATCTTCTGACGCAGATCATCGCCTCGAACATCGGCGGAACGGCGACCCTCATCGGCGACCCGCCGAACATCATGATCGGCAGTGCGGTCAAGGAACTGACCTTCGTCATGTTCATCGAACATCTCGCACCGATCGCCATTGTCTGTATGGTGGTTGTGCTCTTTATCATGTCGACGATCTACCGCAAGAGCCTTGTGACGACGCCGGAGCTGCAGGCAGAGCTGATGCAGATGGACGAAAAGGCGGCGATCACGGATCACGCCCTGCTGAAGCGGTCGCTCTTCGTGCTGGGGCTGACGATCCTCGGATTTTTCACGCACTCCTTTACGCATATTGAGTCCTCACTCATCGCGCTTTCGGGCGGCTTCCTGCTGCTCCTCCTCGCGGGCGGCAGCGAGCACCTCGTGGAAAAGGCGATGCATGCGGTCGAGTGGCCGACGATCTTCTTCTTCATCGGACTCTTTATCGCGGTCGGCGGTCTGATCGAGGTCGGCATCATCGCCCAGCTCGCGGAGACGGCGGTCAATGCGACGGGCGGCGACCTGACGGCGACGTCGCTCCTCATTCTCTGGATGAGTGCGATCGTCTCGTCCGTGCTGGACAACATCCCGTTCGTTGCGACGATGATTCCGCTCATTCAGAACATGGGCGCAATGGGCATCACGAATCTCGAGCCGCTCTGGTGGTCGCTCGCGCTCGGCGCCTGCCTCGGCGGCAACGGGACGCTCGTCGGTGCATCGGCGAACCTCATCGTGGCGGGGATGGCGGCGGAGCGCGGCGTACACATCAGCTTCGTCCGCTACTTCAAGATCGGCTTTCCGCTCATGCTGCTCACGATCGTCCTCTCGACGATCTACGTCTACGTGCGTTATTTGCTCTGAAATATAGGAAGCACTGATAAATTCGGCACTACCATCTTAACGCATCTTTTTCGCCCGCTTTTCGTTAGCAAATCCTCCACATAGCCTTTGCTATGCGTCCGGTTTGCTGCCTCAATCGGACAAAAAATCTACGTCAATCTGGCAGACCTCATTTTATCAGCGATTCCTATAAAAGAAAATGATTCTTTGCAGGAAAATAGAGCATTTGCGCGAATCAAATAAATACTGGAAAATTGCGGGAGACACCGGCACAGTTTCGGTGTCTCTCTTTTTGACCGAGGAATGCCCTGCTCTTTGTGGTTTACGCAGCCGCAGCGGAGCAGGGAGGATCATCAGGCAGGAGGGAGCTATGTTTATTCTTGCATCGGCATCGCCGCGCCGCCGCGCGCTCCTGCGCCAGATCGGGGCGCAGTTCGTCTCGATCACACCTGCCGTCGCGGAGCGCAAGGACGGGGAGCACCCGCGCGACGATGTGATCTACAATGCGCTGACGAAGGCGCGCAAGGTGGCGGAGGAGTACCCCGACCACGCCGTCCTTGGGGCGGATACGGCGATTGTCCTCGGCGGCAAGTCGTTCGGCAAGCCGCGCGACGCCGAGGAGGCGCGCCACATCCTCTCCCTGCTGGAGGGGCGCCAGCACGCCGTGCTGACGGGAATCGCGTGGGTCGTGGACGGCCGCGTGGTCACGGACGCGGCGGAGACGACGGTGCGCTTTGCGCCGATGTCGCCGGCGGAGATCGCCGCATACGTCGCGACGGGCGAGCCGATGGGCAAGGCGGGGGCGTATGCGATTCAGGGGCGCGCGGCCGTCTACATCGAGGAGATCCATGGCTCGTTCTCGAATGTCGTCGGGTTGCCCCTCTACGCCGTGGCAGCACTCGCGCGCACGGCGGGCGTCGTCATGGAGGCGGCGGACGATGCCGCTCTCTGACCTCCCGCACGGGGAGCTGCCGCGTGAGCGGCTTCTGGCGCATGGGGCGGCGGTACTCAGCGACGCGGAGCTTCTGGCTGTTCTCCTGCGGACGGGGCGTACGGGAGAGAATGTCCTCGATCTCGCGCGCGGCATCGTCGCGCAGTTTCGCGAGGAGGGGCTCGCGGCGATCCTGCGCATGCCCGCCGCCGAGTTCGCGCGTATTCCGGGCATCGGCGGGGCAAAGGCGGCGACGGTGCTCGCCGCCCTCGAGCTCGGACGCCGCGCCTACGCGGGGACGCGCGGGATGCCGCACCTGAACGAGGCGGCGGACGTGATGACGCTCCTTTCGGCGCGCTGTCATGCGGAGCGGCGCGAGCACTTCTTCGTCCTGCCGCTCTCGGCAAAGAACGAGCTGCTGATGCTCGCCGATGTGTCGACGGGGACGCTCACGAACGCGTTGGTGCACCCGCGCGAGGTGTTCGAGCCCGCGATCCGCTGCGGCGCGGCGCACGTGATCGTCGCACACAACCACCCGAGCGGCGACCCCACGCCGAGCGCGGAGGATCACCGTCTCACGCGCAGCCTGCACGAGGCAGGGAAACTGCTCGGCATCCCCGTGACGGATCATGTCGTCGTCGCGCGGGACGGCTTTTTCAGCTTTGCCGAGGAGGGGCTGCTATAGGAAGCACTGATACATTCAGCCGCGCCATCTTGACGCATCTTTTTTGCCCGCACTTCGGCGGAAAATCCTCCACAGAGCACCACTCTGCGTCCGGTTTTCCACCTCGTTCGGACAAAAAATCTACGCCAATCTGACGGACTTCATTGTATCAGTGCTTCCTGTAATACTTTTTTTTCACAGAAAAAGGATTTGCCGTTTTATCATCGAAATATACCGATAAAGCATAACTAACAATATGCAGCAATTTAGGAGGGATTATGATGAGTGACATCAAGAAAATTCTCGTCCCTGTCGATGGCTCGGTCAACGGCTGCAAAGCTGTGGACGAGGCACTCTCCATCGCAGAAAAATGCGGTGCGGAGCTGGATTTTGTCTACGTCGCGAGCAACATCAACAAGGATATCCCGAGCCATATCGTCTTTGACCGCATCTGGGAGAAGCTGCCCGAGAGCCTGACGGCGCGCAAGCACGTCAAGAGCGGGCACGTCGCCAAGTGCATTCTGGAACTGGCCGAGGAGGAGAAGGCGGATCTCATCGTCATGGGCAGCCGCGGTCTCGGCCTCCTCAAGGGCGTCTTTATCGGCAGCGTCAGCCAGAAGGTGGTGGAGGAGTCGAAGATCCCCGTCATGGTTGTTAAATAGGAGGTGCAGCCATGACGGTACGTGAGCGTTTGGAGGAGCAGGAGGCGACTCTGCTGTCGCCCTTGGCGGCGCGCAGCGTGGATGCATCGCGCAGTCATCCGATGGCGGAGTGCCCCTTTCGCACAAAGTTCCAACGCGACCGCGACCGCATTCTGCATTCCAAGTCCTTTCGCCGGCTGAAGCACAAGACGCAGGTCTACATCGTGGCGGGCGATCACTACCGCACGCGCATGACGCACAGCCTTGAGGTGGCGCAGATCTCGCGCACGATCGCGCGGAGTCTGCGGCTCAACGAGGATCTGACGGAGGCGATCGCCCTCGGGCACGATGTTGGACATACACCGTTCGGCCATGCGGGCGAGGCGGTGATGGAGGAGCTCCTCGGGCATTTTGCCCACAACGAGCAGAGCCTGCGCATGGTGGAGATACTAGAGCGCGGCGGGCACGGGCTGAATCTCACGGGCGCGGTGCGCGACGGCATCCTGAACCATACGGGAAAGGGGATGCCGTCGACGTTTGAGGGACGCATTGTCCGCATCGCCGACCGCATCGCCTACCTCTGCCACGACTATGACGACAGCCTGCGCGCGGGACTCCTCACGGCGGATGATCTGCCGGCAGAGGTGCGCGACGCATTCGGTACGGATACGTCGGCGATGATCACGAGCATGGTGTCGGATATGATCGTCACCTCGGAGGCGCGCGGTGACGCGGCGCTCTC
>CAUTTS010000130.1:0-4757 GCA_963541465.1 uncultured Selenomonas sp. | reverse complement strand
CATGCTCGGATTCGGCTGGGGAATGGAGGGGGCCGCACTCGCCACCGTCATGGCGCAGATCGTCTCATTCCTCGTATGTATTCGTTATTTCTCCCACTTTCAGGCGTTTCCGATCGTGCGCACCATGCTGCGGGTGCGGGGGCATGAGATGCTCCGTATCGCCAAACTGGGCCTGTCGAATTTTTTGAATCAGATCATCATGATGACCGTCGGCATAACGCTTAACAATATCCTCACGCACTATGGCGCGGCGAGCGTCTACGGTGCGGATATTCCGCTTGCTGTGGCGGGGATTGTCACGAAGCTCAACAGTGTGCTGATCGCCTTTACTGTCGGACTTGCGCAGGGGTGTCAGCCGATCTTCAGCTTTAATATGGGGGCGGGGAACTACGGGCGCATCAAGGAGACCTATCGCAAGGGGCTTGTTTTTGCGCTGCTTTTAAGCATGACAATCTTTCTGGTCTTTCAGCTCTTTCCACGCCAAATTACCGCCATCTTCGGCGGCGGATCGGAGCTCTATTTTGACTTTGCCGAAAAATATCTGCGCATCTATCTGATGATGGTCTGTATCAGTGGCGTCCAACCGCTCACCGTAAACTATTTCACAGCGATCGGCAGCGTGCGAACGGGGCTCATGCTCTCCCTCTCGCGGCAGGGTCTCTTCCTCCTGCCGTTGCTCATCCTCCTGCCGCACATCTTTGGGCTGGACGGCGCACTGTACGCGGGACCCATCGCCGAGATTCTCGCCTTCATCCTCGCTATGTCAACGATGTATCGGCACTGGCAGCATCTGACACGCATGGAGCGGGGGAATCATGAAGATGCGTAATCTGTTCAGTAGTAGTAGCTGCCCTGTAAGCGATAGCTCCAGCCAAGGGATTTCATGCAGAATTCAAATAGTTGGTTTCGAGGAATGACCACCGTGGTGTTATTGCCTCTCATATCACTGGTGACGTATCGCCACATATCCGTTTTATATTTACTGAACGTCCAGTCGATGACTGACAAAAGCTCTCCATCTCGTACTTCTTTGACGGAAACTTTGAAGAATTTTCCTGTGCCTGATGTGCCAGTTTTCAGAGTGTCGTCCATCACATAGATATCGACATCCTCGTAGTTCCAATGTTCCACCCATACATCTTGTGCCTCGCAGCTGTTCATCGGCATGGAAATCGCAGCAACTGCGACCAGCATCATGAACAAAATTAGCTTTTTCATGTTTCATTCCTCCATTTTTATGGAATAACTGATAAATTCAGTGTACGGCTCTTGACATATCTTTATTGTCTGCACTTCGGCGGAAAATCCACCACAGAGCAAAATTTGGGGTCGTTTTTCCATCTTGTTCAGACCAAAAAGCTGTGCCAATCTGATTGACTCTATTTTACCAGTGATTCCTATACTAACGCAAATAAAAATATTGTTGCTCATATTTAATGACATCGTGGAAGCAATGGGATGAATCGTTATACCTGTCGACCAAGATGTATCGATGACGTGAAGAGGAAATGTGAGGGGGGTAAGATTAAATGATGAAAACAGATCTAACTAAAACGACTGTGCCCTCTTATTATTCGCCGGATATGTTTGTCTACAAGGATGCAGCTGAGGAACAGATTGAGCTGTTAGAGCAGTTTGTTTTAACAAACGATGCACACAGCAAAAGACGAATCTTATTCCAACTGGTTCCGGCAACAATGGATGAATATGTTGATGCTTTTCTTAACGGAAAGCTGTACCCAACAGATCCAATCATCGACAAGTTAATGGATACGGAGGACTGGAAGACTCGCAAAAAACTGGTCGAAAATGCGGGGATAAACATCAGCGATGTCATTTTGCGGGATATTCCTTATATGCCGTTGAGTTCGGATGAGCGGAAGGAGGTATTCCTTCATGGAGCTTACATGGAACATAAGCGCTCACCCTATAGAAGAGATGCATATTCGAAGCCATGGAATGAACTGACGGAAAAAGAGAAAACCGTCATCAAAGTCATGGATGCTGACCATCGTCTGAGCTTTGACTCTGCTAATCTTATCCTAAATGCTTATGAGAAAAAACTTACGGAGAACGAGCAGGAAAATCGTGCTTCAGCTAGTGAACAGACCACCATTGACGAGGGACATGACTTTTGGTTGTCTTATGGAAGCGACAGTCACTATATGAAGCGCCGAGGATATGCAGCCCTTAAGTTGGCTGACAAGAAAATTACAGATGAAGCAATACGACAAGCTGGAGCAAGTTGTCTTTTGAATCACATCAATATGGAAATCAATCCAATACTACTTCCACTTGTTGCTTGGGCGTCTGCGTTTCATTACAAGAACATGGATGCGCGAGTTAAGGAAGTTCAACCTTTCGAATAAAATAGGAACTCTGCTCATACATCAGTATGAAAATTTTTTATTTTACAAGAGATCCAAGTCGCGTACTAGCGTTTGGGGTCTCTTGTACTTTTGCAAAGAATCATTAGATATCTTCCCATATCCTGCGTCATAATTCCCTTATTCTGTAATTATATCAAGAATCAATTACAAGAGGCTATTATGACAGACCAATGGAATCTAAAAGAGTTTGTTGTCCTTTTTACGGGAAACGGGAGGGAAAACGGCAAATAAAGAGTCCCCCGTGTAGGGGGGTGCCAGTGGTGTATTATTTACCAAAGGCCCAAGACTTTCCACCATGCCGCGCCAATTGTCAGGTAGATCAGCGTCGTAATGGTCGTCATGATGAAGCCGTTCTTCCACCATTCGCTTTGCGAGACATAGCCTCCGCCAAAGTAGATCGGGGCACAGCCGTTGCCGTAATGCGTAAGGGAGATCGGCACATCGGCGAAGATGCCGAAGATGATGGCGACCAGGAGGGGAGGTGCACCGACGCTGACACTGACGGCAATGAATGCCGCATAGAGGGCACTGATTCGTGCTGTGACACTGGCGAAGGCATAGTGGATGTAGGTGTAGAAGAGCAAGATGATGAGGCAGGAAACGACCCAATCAAAACCGAGTGACGAAATCGCCGCGCCCGCACCATTGGCGATCCATGTGATGATGCCCGATTTTGCAAGAGCCGAAGCGAGCGTCATCAAAGAGCCCATCCAGAACATTGCGTCCCATGCACCCTTTTCCTGGATGACATCCTGCCAGTTGATGATGTCGAGCATCAGCATGAGGCAGACCGCGCCCATGGCAACGGGCGTTGCGTCGATGTGCGTGAGACCGGAGCTTGCCCAGAGTGCGAGAGAGACAACGAAGATGACGGAAAGACCCTTTTCCGCAAGGCTCATCGGACCCATTTCGGTAAGCTCGCGCTGTGCCAGACCCTTGGCGTCGGGAATATGCACGAGCTCAGGCGGTGAAAGCTTCATCATGACATAGGGAACGAGGAGGAGCGCGATGAGTCCCGGCACGATGGCGGCGCTCGCCCAACTCATCCATGTGACATGGACGCCCAGTGTCTTTTCGGCGAGCGCCACGCAGAGCGGGTTGCCCGCCATCGAGGTCACGAACATCGTGCAGGTCACGGCGTCCGTATGGTAGCCGACCTGCATGAGGTAGGTGCCGATGCGGCGTGCGCTCTCACCGGGTTTTGAGCCCAGTGCCTCTGCGAGAGAACGTACGATTGGATAGAGAATCCCGCCGCCGCGCGCTGTGGCCGAGGGCGTCGCGGGCGAAATCACAAGCTCGCTCAGGGCTATGGCATAGCCGAGCGACAACGCACTTTTGCCGATCGCTTCGATGATGCGGAAAGCGATGCGTTTGCCGAGTCCGCTCTTGATGAAGCCGCGGGAATAGAGGAACGCGCAGACGATCAGCCAGATCGTGCTGTTGCCGTAGCCTGCCAAGGCATCGGACGTCTTCAGTAGACCTGCCCATGCGGAAAAGGAAATCGCGATGAAGGCCACTGCGCCGATCGGCAGCGGATGCAGAATAAAGCCCAGCACTGTCGCGATAAAGACCGCGAGCAAATGCCAAGCGAGTACTGTGACTCCGTCAGGAACCGGCAGGAACCATAGGATGAGTCCGACGCCGATCGTGATGAGTGCATTTCTTCTCTTCGTGTTCATGTTTTCACCCCATCAAAAATATGAGTTCTCCGCCGCAGTCCCCTTTTGCCGAAAGCATTTCCTGCGACGCTCATGGAAGTTGTAGATGTGCAGAGCATACGTCCGAGAGCGGCGAGAAGAGGGCGGTTCTGCGTCCTGAACGTTCGCAAATAAAAGCAGCCTCTTTCTGTAAATGAGAGAAGAGACTGCAAAATATCCATGCCTTGCCGCGTGCAGCATCACAGCGCATAAAATCGCCGCCGAAACGACGCCGCAAAGATGCGGATCGTCCGGCACAAGACGCAGATCCCCTTCCCGTCGCTCGCAGGTCAGACGGTGACCGTCAATCAGGCAGTTCTCCTGGCTCCAGTTCATCGCTCCTCTGCGCCTTCCCAAGTTTCCCCAGTGACATTTTCTGCAGATTCGCTCACTGACACAGTGGCGGAACCGCGCCGGCTCTTCCGGCTTCTCTATTGAGTCTTGTGACACCTGATTCATCCGTATGCTGTTTGTCGTGATGATGGCTTCCGTGTGGAAGAATATCACCGCTTCTACCTATTGTCAAGAGAGCGGTAGGAGGAGTCGAATCATCAGTTTGATATGCACATGTTGATTGACATTTAGGGAAACACTGATAAATTCTTTTGTTGCGTGTTTTGTCTCCGAAAGATTACAAGAAGAGGAAGAAGCAATGCGATGAGGGAGAGAA
>CAUTTS010000129.1:0-4778 GCA_963541465.1 uncultured Selenomonas sp. | reverse complement strand
TTGCTGCCTCAATCGGACAAAAAATCTACGCCAATCTGAGAGACTGTTTTATCAGTGCTTCCTTTACTTGATCCGATACGCCGCAGCGTACATGACGGGGAGTACGAGGAGTGTCAGGACGGTGGCGACGATGAGGCCGCCCGCAATGGCGACTGCCATGGGACCCCAGAAGATGTTGAACATGAGCGGCAGCATGCCGAGGATGGCAGCGGCCGCCGTGAGCATGATGGGGCGCAGGCGCAGGATGGCGGAGTCGATGATGGCGTCCATGGGTCGCTCGCCCGCCGCCTCATGTTTTTGGATCTGGTCGATGAGGATGACGGAGTTGCGGATGATCATGCCGAAGAGGGCGAGTACGCCGAGGTAGGCGACGAAGCCCATCGCGGAGTCCGTGAGGAGCATGGCAATGACGACGCCGATGAGACCAAGCGGCGCGGTGAGGATGGTGAGTGCCATCTTGCCCATGCTGCCGACTTGGAAGATGAGCAGGGTCATGATGATGAAGATCATGGCGGGGACGGGTTTTACGAGGTAGTTCATGGAGTCGTCGGCATCTGCAAGTGCGCCCGACGGGACGATGGTGGTGCCGGCGGGGAGGTTCTCGCGCAGTTCCGCTGTCGCATCGTAGATGCGCAGGGCGGCGTCGTTGCCCTCGCCCTGTGTGACGTCCGCCTCGACCATGATGGACGGTAGGAGATTGTGCCGCTTGATGAGTCCATCCTCCGCCTCGTAGGAGAGGCGCGCGATCTGGGCGAGCGGGATGCTCCCGCTGCGCGTGGGGATGGGGAGCGCACCGAGCTGTCCGAGGTCTGTGCGGTCTGCCTCCGTGAGCCGCAGGACGATGCCGAGGGTGCGGTCGCCCGTGTAGAACTCGGCCGCCTTTGCACCCGAGATCTCGGTGTAGAGCATCTGCTTGACATCCCTAGCACTGAGTCCGTAGCGTTTCAGCTTGTCCTTGTCGAGGTCGACGCGGATGCCCTTTGCCTTTTCGGTCCAGTCGAGATGGACGTTGTCGGTCACAGGGTCGGCGGCTGCGATGGCAGCGACCTGCTCCGCGACGCGGCGCACCTCGTCGGTGGTCGGTGCCGAGACGCGCAGCATGACGGGGTAGTCCGCAGGAGGGCCGGTCTGGATGTACTGTGTCGCGACGCGCGCGCCCGTCAGCTCGTCGTTGGCGGCATCACGGATGATGGCGGCGATTGCCTCGCGCTCCTTCGTGCCCTTGGCCGTGATGACGAACTGGGCGAGGTTCTCCGCGTCCGCCTTTGGGTTGACCGTGAGGACGAAGCGCGGCGTAGACTGTCCGATGTAGGCGACGTAGTTCTCGATCTTGTCGCTGTTTTCATCCAGTATGGCGGTGAGACGATCCGCCTCCGCCTGTGTGGACGCGAGCGAGGAGCCCTGCTGCAGGGTGAGACTGACGAGCAGCTCGGGGCGCAGCGAGGGAGGGAAAAAGGTCTGTTTGATGTGCGGGAAGGCGGCAAGGCTCACGAAGAAGACGAGAGCCGTGCTGACGAGGACGACAGCACGGTGCGCGAGGAAGAAGGTGAGCACGCGCCGAAAGAAGCGATAGAACGGCGTTGCGTACGGGTCGTGCTCCGCGTCCCCCGCGATGCGGATGAGATGGTAGCCGAAGAGCGGCGCGACCATGACGGAAACGATCCAGCTGAGGAGGAGCGCGATGCCGATGACGGGGAAGAGTGCGGCGCAGAACTCGCTCGCCATGCCCTTGGAGAAGGCGACGGGGATGAAGCCCGCGCAGGTGATGAGGGTGCCTGTGAGCATGGGTTTTGCCGTCTGGGTAAAGGCGTGACAGGCGGCGTCAAAGCGGGTCTTGCCGCGCTCGAGCTGGACGCTCATCATCTCAACGGCGATGATGGCGTCGTCGACGAGCAGTCCGAGCGCGATGATGAGTGCGCCGAGGGAGACCTTGTGCAGGTCGATGCCGAGGGCGTACATGCAGACAAATGTGCCCGCGAGGACGAGCGGGATGCAGCACGCGACAACGAGTCCGGTGCGCAGTCCGAGCGAGAGGAAGCTGACGGCAAGGACGATGACGATGGCGATGACCAGCGTCTCGACAAAGTCGTGGATGGAGTGCTGTACGACGGCAGGCTGGTTCGATACCTCGTGCAGCTCCATGCCGAGCGGGAGATCCTGTCGGAGCTGCGCGGTGAGGTTCTTGAGGTTCTCGCCGAGCGCGAGGATGTTGCCGCCGTCCTCCATGGAGACGGCGATGCCGACGGCGGGGACGCCGTTATACATCATTTTCGGATCGGCGGGGTCAATCGGGCGACGCGAGATGTCCGCGATGTCGCCGAGGCGGAACACGCGCCCATCTGCCGCGATGGGGAGGGCACGGATGTCGTCAAGGCTGTCAAAGACGCCCGAGACACGCAGGTTCACGGTCCCGTCCACGGTCTCAATCGAGCCGCCCGGGAGGACCGTGTCCTGTGTGCGCAGGGCCTCCGTGATCGCCGTGGGCGGGATGCCGAGGGAGGCGAGACGGTCGCGTGCGATCTCGACGTAGATGCGCTCGCGCTGGACGCCGACCAGCTCGACAGTCTTTACGCTCGGGACGGAGCGGATGCGGCGGCGCACGTTCTCTGCGGCGGCGCGCAGCTCCTCGTCCGTGTAGTCCTCGCCCGTGACGGCGTAGATGGAGCCGTATACGTCGTCAAAGCGGTCATTGTAGTAGGGGCCGATGACGCCGTCCGGCAGGTCACGCTTGACGTCCTCGCCGAAGTTGCGCACGTCACGCCACGTCGGGCGGATGAGGTTTGCGTCGACGTCGTCGCGCAGGTCGACGTAGATGATGGTCTGTCCTGCGCGCGTCTCGCTCGTGATTTCCTTCAGACCCGGGGTGTCCTGGAACTTCCGCTCGAGTTTGTCCGTAACCTGCTCCTGCATGTCCTCTGCTGTCGCGCCCGGCCATGCGGCGGTGATGACCATCTGGCGGATGATGAAGGTGGGATCCTCCATGCGTCCGAGGGACTCGTAGGCAAGGATGCCGCCGACGGCAAAGACGATGATGAAGTACCAGACGATGGAGCGGTGGCGCAGAGAGAGCTCGGTGAGGTTTCTCATTTCGTGCGCACCTTCTCTCCGTCATGGAGGCGGTGGACACCCGCCGTCACGACGACGGCGTTCTGCGGGAGCCCTGTGACGACGGCGTCCCGCTCGCGGAACGCGGTCACGGTGACGGGGCAGAGGTGTACGACGCCGTCCTCGACGATGTAGACCTGTGCCTCGTCGCCCGTCTGATGGATGGCGGAGAGCGGGAGAACCGCGCCGATCTCCTCCGGTGTGCCGAGGCGTACGCGTGCCGTCATGCCGAGCGGCAGGTCAGCGGGTGCGTCCGCGAGGGCGATGCGCACGGTGTACGTGCCGCCCGCTGCATCGGCGATAGGCGCGATCTCGCGCACGGTGCCCGTGAGTGCCGCCTGGTTCGCCCAGAGGGAGACGGCGGCGGGCATGCCGAGGGAGACCTCGGCGAGGCGGCTCTCGGGGACGGCGATCTCGATCTCACGCGAGCCGTCCTGTGTGAGTGTCATGACGGTCTGCCCTGCGGCAACGACCTGTCCCTCCTCGGCGAGGATGCCCGAGATCACGCCGTCCGCGCCCGCGATGAGGTTCGTGTAGCCGAGCGCGTTGCTGCTCTGCGCGTTCTGCGCGAGTGCCTGACGGTACGCCGCCTCGGCAGCGTTCTCGTTCGTACGGTACTGGTCGAGCATGGCGGCGGAGACCGCCTGCGCCGCATAGAGCTCCTCGTAGCGCGCGCGGTTGGCGCGTGCGAGGTCGAGCTGTGCGCGCGCCGAGGCGACACCCGCGCTCGTCGCATTCACCTGCTGCTGTACGTCGCGCGCGTTGATGACCATGAGCACGTCGCCCGCATGGACGTGCGCGCCCATGCTCACGTTGCGTGAGAGCACCTGCCCGCCGACCTGAAAGGCGAGCTTGGTCTCGTAGCGTGCGCGCACGGTGCCGCTGTAGTCTGCCGTCGTCGCGCCCGCTGCATCGACGGACATCGTGCGCACGACGGGGGGCGGCGGCTCCTTTGCGGTATCATTTCCGCAGCCCGCAAACAGGCTAAGTGCTGCCGCGAGCACGAGGGCGGTATATTGCTTCTGCATAACGTTCTCCCTTTCGAATCCCATTCTGCTCAAATTTTACCATTGTAGGAGCATAGAGTAAAGAAGGAAATATGCGTGGAGAAAGAAAAAGGACTGCCACTCAGGCGGTGCGCCCGCGCGGCAGTCCTATGCGTGCACGTCGACGACGCAGGAGAGCAGTGGGGCGTCGTCCCCTTTTTTGTCCTCCGTGGCGGTGCTGTCGTCACGTGCTTTCTTCTTTTTCGACTTTTTATCCTGTGACATCTGTTTGATCGTCAGCATGAAACTCCGTCCGCGTGCCGTGCGGATGAGGTCGGAGGCGTTCGCGCAGGACTTCGTATGCAGGACTCCGCACGCGATCGCGTCGGCGTCGTCCAGCGCGGCGAACACACCTCCGTCGGGGCGCGGCTTCTGCACGGGGAATGGGATGCCGTCGTGCAGGAGGATCTGGTGAAAGAACAGATTGATCGCCTCGTCCGTCGAGAGCCCCAGTGCATGGCAGATCTCATCGACCTCCGCACGGACGGCGGCGTCGACGCGCACCTGCATCAGCTCTGTCTCTGCCATGAACTCCCCCCCTTTGTTCAGGAAGCATGGATCACTACTGATAATATAGGAAGCACTGATAAATTCAGCCGCGCCATCTTGACGCATCTTTTTTGCCCG
>CAUTTS010000128.1:0-4827 GCA_963541465.1 uncultured Selenomonas sp. | reverse complement strand
GTCTCGTGGAACGTCAACTTCTTTGATAAAACCACCGATAAACTTGTTGCGCCAGGTTCTAAAAATGCCTATCGCAAATTTTCCATGCCCAACATCGGAGGTTCCTTTAGTAAAGGAAATGTTGACTCCCACTATCGCAGTGCACGCGATCAGGCAGGATTCTTCGCCGGAAGCAAAGGCTTTGATATCTACGTAGAGAAGAATACCGACCTCATGGGCGGCGTGATCGCGAGCAACGCAACTCCCGACAAGAACCATCTTTCCACAGGGACGTTCTCCTTTAGCGATCTCAAAAACGAGGCAGATTACAGTGCAAAGAGTATCGGTGCCTCCTACCACAAATACGGCAACTACGAGAATATGTCGGAGAGTGACAAGAACAAAGTCTACAACACCATCGGTCTTGCCCCCAACCTATCCATGCCCGTCAAGGGAGATGCAAGCAGTACGACAAAATCTGCTGTTGCCGCAGGGACAATCGATATCCGCGATAATAAGGCGCAGGACATCTCTGCCCTTAGCCGTGACACTGCAAACTCACTCAACGAACTCGGTAAAATCTTCGACAAGGCGAAAATCGAGGAACAGCAGGAGCTTGCCGCAGTCTTCGGTGAGGAGGCATTCCGTCTCGCCCACAACTTGAAGGACGATGGCAGCGGACGCAAGATCGCCATTCATATCGCTATTGGCGGCATCATGAGTGCGATCACAGGTGCCGGCTTTGCTTCGGGTGCCATCGGTGCAGGACTCAACGAAGCACTCATTAAGAACCTAAAGGGTCTAGATCCCGGCACAACGCAAATCGTCAGTGCCATCCTCGGAGCCGCCGCGGCGAAAGTCGCCGGAGGAAGTGCCGCTGCAGGTGCGAGTGCGGCGGCGGCAGGAACGAAGTGGAACAAATATGAAAAGTTGCCGAGAATCAAAGAGCAACTTGAACATCTTCCTGAACAGGAGATTTATCAGTCTTTAAGAGATGGAGACTATATTCTTCTTTACGATTTTGAAGAAAACAGATACAGCGTCTGCATTGCGGTGAATAATAAGGGCGAGGCTTGGGATATCCCTCTTGGAGATCATGGTTATAAAGTCAAAATACCTGAATCAGGTTATGTACCTTATACTGTTTATGATGGAAATGTAACTGGTGCACAACAAGATGATATGTTTCGAGACAGAAAATATATCGGTAAACTTATACCAGCAACAGGAGAATCTGTCCCATTAAAGGAACAAAAGGATCAAACAAACTCTTTCAAGGAGTTTGCTGCTGTTGCACATGAAGGACTGGATTTGGCAGGATATGTTCCCAGTTTTGGTTCTGCAGCGGGAGCAGCAGAAACGGTCCTATATCTTGCAGAGGGAAATTATAGCACTGCGATACTATCTACCGCAACAATCATTCCCGGAGCAAAATATATTAAAGCTGCAAAGAAGCTTGCTGATGTGCCAGGAGTTTCCCGCCTCATAAGGACCGAAAAGAATGTTCCAGTGCGTTTGCCGGCAGGAAAACCGGCCTCTTCTTCTATACCGCTGGAAGATCTTGGAAGGATAAAGCCTGGCTCAAAAGACATATACATGCCGGATGGCAAGTCTCTACGCCCCAATATTCAATATAAGGCGGGAGAATTCGAGTATTTGTATAAGACCGATGAGGCAGGGCGTCTCAGCCAATTCAAGACAGACAATCTTCAGCTTACTGAACGTGATAAGAGGCTCAGGCACAACCCGAATACTCCTGGCAAACAAGAAGGAGACCAAGCAGCTCATCTTGCGGCAGATCGTTTCGGAGGTTCACCAGAGCTCGCGAATCTGGTATCTCAGAGTTCACATGTAAATCTGAGTGAGTACAAGAAACTAGAGAACGAGTGGGCGAAGGCCATTAAGGAGGGAAAGAATGTACAAGTTGAAGTAAATGTATTGTATGAAGGATCTAATGCAAGACCATCGTCATTTGATGTTGCATATTGGATAGACGGTAAATTAAACCATAAAACGATAACGCAATAGGAGAATTATTATGAAAAAGATATTTGAAGATTATTTTACAGAATTCCAAGCAGATATGGTCTCGATTTGTTTAGAATACGTTGAAGACAGAGCAGATAAGATCTATATTTATTGTGCATATGAGGCAAATTCGATCTATGGTGACTTCTTTTATATGATTTCCGGAAAAATTGTTGAGAGGGATCAGCTAAATAGCAATCTTGGATGCACTGATCTATTATATGACACATCAGATGATCGTCAGCTTGCAGTACTAAGGATTCTAACAGAAGATATGGAAAAAATCGCTAAATTATGTACGGAATATGAACGATCTGTACCGACAGAAATGAAATTGATATATGATGTAAAATCGAACGCATTAGAAGCCAATTACAACTATGAGAACGTAATAACGGGAACAGAATTTATCTCAGAACACATCTTTGATAAATGGTTCCAGGAGGTAAAAGCGAACAAAAATAATAGTTGAGTTCTCTATAAACTCTGTGGCAGTACCCCGAACCATATCCACATCCGCGAGAATCCAACGCAGGATATATCTCGGCGCTGAGCCGTGACACTGCTAACTCACTGAACGAGCTCGGCCGAATCTTTGACAAGAAGAGTGTCGAGGAACAAAAGGAACTCGTAAACGTCTTCCGTGAAGAGGCGTTCCGTCTCGCGCACAACCTCCCCGATGATGGTAGCGGACGTAAAGTATTGATTCATTCCATTGTCGGCGGAATTATCAGCCAGTTTGCAGGGGCGGGCTTTGCTTCGGGTGCAGCAGGTGCAGGTCTTAATGAAGCACTGATCAACAATCTGAAAGGGCTTGATCCTGCCCTCGCACAGATAATCAGTGGAGTCCTCGGCGCAGCTGCGGCGAAGGCAATCGGAGGAAATGCCCAAGCAGGAGCATCTGCTGCAGCAAGCGGGACGAAGTGGAACTATCTAGCTGAAGATCATACTCCTGTTCAGATTGGTATTAGTGTTAAAGACAGTATCGTGGGGCATGTAGGAATTGTAGTAGAAACGGATACGGGAGAGTATGATTCTGCAGACTACGGGCGATATGGAGAGGACGTTGAAAAAAGCAGTAGCGGTTTTGAGGCGCCTACTGGCCACGGGACATTCATTACCCGCTGGTTTTATAATCCAGATGAAAAATATACTTTTATGATTAATCCCGAATATATAGATCCCGTAAAAGCTGTCGCTGCATATAACGATCAGATAAAAAATAATGGCTATACACAAATTCCTATGGAAGAAACTGCCAATTTCTTTCGGGAGGTACGCCTCAAAGATGGTAATAGTGAGGAAGTTAAGGAGCAAAATGAACATGCAAAAAAAATTAACGAAAACACTCAGTATTACAGAAATTACACGTCTGATTATCATCTCACTGCGCATAACTGTGCAACTACGACAATAATTCCTATCCTGCAGGGAATCTCTTTTGACAAGTTAAGCCCAGAGGCAAAAGTTACTGTGAAAAGACTCATGAAGAATCCGTTTGATCCTGCAACAATCTTAACCATTCTATCTGACGATATAGTTTATTTTTTGGGAAAAGGTCTTATTTCACGCATGATATAAGGAAACAATCTAATGAATATACATTGGATAAAGTACAAAAATTTATACAAAAGACTTATCGCTTTTATCTCCATGTGCCTAGTTATTGAGATAGGAAGAATGGGATTCCAATACTATGCACAACAAACCAAATTTTCCGGCAGTATTATTGGAAGTCCTTGGAATTCAGAATTGCCTCCCCATTTTATCATCAAGGATCCAAACCATCTGGAAAACGAAATGATCTTTGACGTTTCTGCCCTCATTCCCGAAGGTTATGCTATGTACTCCTCCACACTCACAGAGGAAGGACTGTATTTTTATCTGGAGCCAAAGAATACAGATGGTTCTCCACAGGTTCCGCGCATCATGTGTTTGACCGAAGATGATTTGCAGGAAATCCCCGTTGTATGGCCGGAGACCATATCCGATCATCGCCCCGGCGGGCTGTTTGTCTATCCCGATAAATTCTATCTTACCTTTTCCTCTGATAAATATGAACGCCCGGACGATGTGTACTCTATCCCAAAGAAGGGAGGAGCGGCAAAGAAAGTCTATGATAATTTAAGATGGTGGCCATTGGGAGACACAGACAGGCAATGGAATGGAGATCCCATGCAGTACAAGGATGGTCTTATCTGTATTCGATGGGATGATTTTGCCGTTGTATTTGTAAATGATGAAGAAGAACAGTTTCTATTTCGTCTGCCGGTTTTGGGAGCAAATCTCCTAAAAGGATGGTATGAGGAGGGGAAAAGTATTTTGATCTGGGGAGAGAATCCAAATCAGGGGCTTGTGGTCAATTTGCAGGGTGAAGTAGTAAATTGGGTATATTTCTCCCCCTTCCTAAGTACAATCTGCTGGGATGTTCACGGGAATGCAGACAACGGGATATTGTTTAGTGAAAGTTCTTTGCTGGGGTATGCAATTTTTCCCGGCATTTATGCAATGGATCTCCTGCGTAAGGAAAGGGTTGATCTTTTTGATGCCGGAATCTATGATACACGTACATGGAACATGATCCCCCTGCATTGGGGGTGGAAAAGCGGGATTCATCCTAGGGGCTGGGCCAAGGTGGACTATGATGAGGATTTCTTTAAAAGGCTGATGGAATCAGCAGAGAGGCATCGGTCTACTATCCGTATTATCGACAAATAAAAGAGTATTCGTTTCTATTCTGTAGTATAGTTTACTTTTGAAAGTGCATGGTGACTTCACTTGATAACACTCAACCGTCCCTCAATTCTCCTCCTCATCCCC
>CAUTTS010000127.1:0-4871 GCA_963541465.1 uncultured Selenomonas sp. | reverse complement strand
TCGTCAGCGGCATCATCGGCGCAGCTGCGGCGAAGGCAATCGGAGGAAATGCACACGCTGGAGCAAGTGCTGCAGCAAACGGGACGAAGTGGAACTACTTTTTAATGGAGTATCCAGATTTGCATGGAGTGGGAGCACTCGCCCAGCATATACTCATAAGGGAGGATGGAAAAGAACTTTCTTCTGAAGAAATATTACAGCTCATTCAAGGTATGAACAGTATCTTCTCTGAGGAAGAACCCGAGCGTGCAAATGCTCAGAATATGCAATCTGAAAATGTTAAAAACTATCCAAAAGCCATCAGCTATCTCACCCATTTAGGCATTACCCAAAATAGTGCAATTCAATTCTTCAAGGAATATAACAATTTGTTGCGCAAGCAGGATTGGAATATTTGGGAAATGCCTCCAAGCACTACCATTATCATAGTAGATAAAAACACTGGAAAAACCATAGATACACAAAGTCAGCCACCTCTGCGTCAATATACGGCACCAATACAATCTTATCCTCCTGCTGTGTTTAATGGAGAAAATCTTGTTTTACCAAATACACCTTTAACGACACATGAGAAAAAAACCTCTCCAGGTGCTATCACCACCCCGAGTCAAGAAAACAATGGAGGTGAAGCTAACGACCAGAGCAAAGCAGCTTTAGGGAAAACTGTTGCAAACACGGAAGAGCGAATACACTGGGGAAGGTGGCAACATAATCCACGGATCGCAGAGAACCCAAAGGAAGACACAGAACAAGAACATTCGGATGAAGACAATACCGCAACGACAATCCAAAAGAATGATGTAAACAACAAGGATAGTAAGGGTAACCGATCAAATGATAAACAGGGTGAGAAGACTCGTGGGAATAGCACAGAAACCACAGGAAATCCGAAGGACAATTCTAAAAAAGAAAACACAGATCCAAATAGAGAGAAACGTGTTGAATTAGGGAAAACAATAGGAATAGAGACTTTTAAATTTGGGGGAGATTTACCTGTTACACTACTAAATAAACAGGCAGATAGTCTTGCAAAGGAGTATAGAAGCCTACAAAAAGAAATCCCTGCGTATGTAGTGAAACAGGGGCGTCTGACAAAAGTAGGTGTGTTAAGTCCACTGGGGCTTATTTATGATACTTATCAAGATGCCCAAAAGTATAATGGAGGGAAGTTTGTCGGCGCTGTGGCGATTAATACAGGGGCATTTGTTGGCACAATCCTTTTAGATTCTGCTTTAACATCGACTGGGGTGGGGGCAATAGGTGTTATTCCGACCAATGTATTTGTTGCCGAAGGGACGACGTGGCTAAAAGAAAAAGTCTTAGATGAACCAAAAGTAGAGGAGAAACACTAATGGATATTGTGTTAGATTGCATTTTTCTAATAGGTGGTATTTTAACCTTTAGAAATCTTTATACTCATCATATCAATCGCGCATATAAAGTAGATACATGGTATGCTGTGAATTCTTATATGATGCTGATTAATCTACCTATTATGGTTTGTGTTATTAATCGAACTTTGTATTATACGTTGTTAGATAATAAAATAATTGCATTACCATGGGGGATTATAATGTTTTGTTGTTTTATAGTTCATATAATTACTTTTTTTAATTTGAAAATTACAACATTAGAAAATGGAGAAACAAATGTATGCTCCCCGGTGTTATGTTTCTCCCTCTCGACAAAAACGAGTATAAGGAGATATCAGGGGGTATCTATAGTAAATTGTATGATATTTATTGCTGTAATGTCTTATTTATATTATTATGCTTGAAGATTCTAAGTATACGTTAGGGAAATGTCAGAAGTGATATAAAGAAGAAGAATGCTGATAAAGAACTCTACGACCTTGGCAAAGGCATTCTTCACAAATTCTACACTCAAACTTCGCACACGGAAAACGCCCACGAGCCTTGAAGAATCAGCATGAAGCGACTGGAATATCCGAATCATGCGCATTTCTGTTCCTTCAGGCGACTCATCCAAAGAGCAGGTAAGGCATCAACAAAATGGCAGAGCAGAGATTCAACCAGCTGACTCTCGAACAGATATTCCGCACAGAGCTGTTCCGCAAATTCCTGCAACACAAGGCGAAGTGCTTCTATGTACTTCAAATCTGGCAACTCGTCAAGACTAAGGTAGAAGAGCTCGCCAAAGCTGCGGCCATCCGTATTATGGCAGGATGCCTATGGACACCCCATCATCCCCACGGAACTCCTGCAGGGGATTTCTTATGGTGCAGGAATGGCAATCGACGGAACAGAAGGCGCTGTCATTGCACAGAGCGGAACGAAACATAATATATTTGAGCATCTTGAAGATTTTCTTGACGAGCAAGAAAGAGAAGCTTTTCTAAAAGCTGTAGAAGCATGTGGAGGAGATGAATATGAGGTAGCACAAGTCTTTGAGCAAGGGGGCTATTTACAGCGGGCACTTAGCCGTATTGGAAAAACACCAACTCCGGGATACGAATTTTATACAATAAATACCATGACAATCCGGTCAAAGCGTTAAAGATAGGGATTTTTGCTCCTTTGGGATTTGGCTACGATATGTACCAAGATTACGGTAAATATAGTGGCACTGACCTTGCGAAGGTAACATTAATCAATAGTGGAGCATTTGCCTTTAGTAGCGTTGCAGATGCCTGGTTGATAGGATCAGCAGGAATGTCCGTTGAAGCAACAATTGTGACTAACACCATTATTGTTGAAACAGCAGATAAATTGAAAAAGATTTGGGCAAGAAGTGATGAAGAAAAAAGGCGAGAACTCCCATGAAATATGCTATTTATCTTTATTTCCTTTGGGCAGCCGGAAAAATGGCATATTTCTATTACTACAAGAAATTTGAAAGAAAATACCGTTATCGGAAATGGTATGTATTCAGCCATTGGTTTTCCTGCTTCATGCTTTCCGTTTCATGCTTCTGTATGGCACTGTCCTTTGCCGCTTGGAACGAAGGGATAGAGCGTACAAAATTCTTTTGGATGGGTCCTGGGATATTTACCTTTGCATGGGCAGCGTTTTTCTTCTTTGAGGAAAAAATTGCCTCAGAAGAAGAAAAGTTTCGTTGTGGAGAGCAACCCTTGGAAGCACTGCCTTATTATAGCGATAGATACTGGATACGGCTGAGAGGTATATTGGGGTTATTGGGTGCCAGCTTTCTGGGCGGAGGTGTGTTCTTTACGTTAGGTATCCCGTAATCAATATTATAGACAAAATACTCCTATTAATATCATATACAAGTGTTTAACGAAATAAAAGATCAATAAACAGCAATATTTTTAGAAAGTATACGGTGATATCACTTGATACAACTCAAACGCCCCTCTTTACTACTCCTCATCCCCCTCCTCTCCTTCTCTGCCGTCCCTGCTATCGCTGCTCCTGCACAGCAGGAACAGCTCGATCAGTCACGGGCGCAGGAGGCAGAGCGGCAGGAGCGACTCGGTGAGGAGCGTGTGGAGACGATTGTCGCCCCTCCTTCGTCTGCTGATCTTCCCGTAGATGAAAGCGTTCGTTTCCACATCTCTCATATCACGATTGAAAACCAAGTGGAGCGATTCCGCTTCCTCGAACGTATCGCTCGCCCCTATAAGGATAAGGAGCTGTCTCTCAGCGACATCAACAAGCTCATCCATGCGATGAATCAGTCCCTCATGGCTCGTGGGTTCTCCACGAGCCGTATTGTCGTGCCGGAGCAGAATCTCTCATCGGGAGAACTGCGTCTCGTCCTCCTCGTCGGCTATATCAATACCGTCCGCTTCGCAGAGGGCAGTGATACGCTCTACTGGAAGAATCTCTTTCCCTTCCACGAAGGAGATATTCTGAATGTACGCGACATCGAGCAGGGCATCGAACAAGCGAAGCGTCTTCCCTCACAGGATATCTCTGTTCAGCTCCTTCCCTCGGATCAACCGCAGCGGACGGATGTCGTGCTCACGGTAAAACGTGGAAAGAATTTCTACGGTACGATCTCGGTGGATGATTCAGGGCTTGAGGATACGGGAAAGCTCCAATGGTATACCTCCATCGGTATCGATCAGCCCTTTCACAAGAACGATATCCTCCGCATCGGTATGAACCTCGACGGTGCGCGCGACGGGTATGAGAAAGGAACGCGCGGGCATAATATCAGCTATACCTATCCCTATGGGCGGCATACATTCTCGTTTTCCTATCAACGCTCCAAATATCATCAGACGGTAGAGAGTATCCCCTATAACTTTATCAGTGCGGGAGATTCCAATATTTCTACACTGTCATGGGACTATGTACTTCATCGCTCGGCTGCGATGAAGACGAGCTTGGATATCCGTCTGCGAAAACGGAATTCACACAGTTTCCTCAACGATGTCGAGCTGCCCTTTCAGGCGATGCACCAAACGTCAATGGAGGTCGGCTTTGCGGAGCGGCTCTATATCCAGCGCGATACGCTCTATTTCCGTCTGGCACACAGGTTCGGTCTCGGATGGCTTGGAGCACAGAAAGAGAAGCCCTATGCCGATGCGCCAAAGACACTCTATCGAATGTGGCTGCTCGATGTGGACTTTGTGCATCCGTTCGAGTTCAGTCATCGTCCCGCAACATTTACGACATCCTTTCACGGACAGTATACGATGGATGATATGCGGCTCTATGGTGTAGATATGATCAGCATGGGCAATCGCTATACGGTGCGCGGCTTTGACGGCGAAGTCACGCTGATGGGGACAAACGGATGGTATCTACGGAACGAGTTCGCGTCACGTTTTCCGAAACAAAAAGCAGAACTCTATCTCGGGCTTGATGTCGGTGCGGTCTATGGGCACGGCACGGAGGTCTACAACGGTCACGTAATTGCGGGCACAGTGCTCGGGCTGCGCG
>CAUTTS010000126.1:0-4902 GCA_963541465.1 uncultured Selenomonas sp. | reverse complement strand
CGCGCGACTTGCCGAAGTTCATCATGCGCCCGCCGCCCATCTGGGACTGCTGCATAATAAAGAACCAGAAGCCGATCAGGAGTGCAATCGGGATCAGTGAGGTGAGGAGCGTCTGCCACCACGGCGGCTCGGGCGGGTTTTCCGCCGAGATCGTCACGCCCTTTTCCGAGAGGCGCGTATAGAGGTCACGGTCGTTGCTCGGGGCATCCGGCGCAATCGTCGTGAACTCCGTCCCATCCTTCAGCGTACCGCGGATGTTGTTCTGGACAATGACGACCTTGTCCACGTCTCCAGCCGTTACTTTTTCGGTAAAATCACTGTATCCCAGTGCAGTTGCCTGCGCCGTCTGATGGCTGCCCGACATGTAGTCGGCAACGGTCCAGACGACGAAGAACATCAGCGCATAGAACGCGAGATTTCGCAGAATGGAATGATTCAAAATGCGCCTCCTCACTCATAAACGGAACGCCGCAGCACCCCGATGTAGGGCAGATTCCGATACTTCTCCGCATAGTCCAACCCATAGCCCACGAGGAACTCATCGGGAACCTCATGGCCGAGATAGTCGATCTCGACCGGCGTCACACGGCGCGAAGGCTTGGAGAGGAACGCACAGAGGCGGATACTCTTCGGATGCCGCCCCTGCAGCAACGTTTTCAGATAGTGCATGGTCGTCCCCGAGTCGATGATGTCCTCCACAATGATGACGTGTTGATTTTCGATGGAAAAATCAAGATCTTTCAAAATCTTAACCTGTCCGCTGGAGGCGGCCGCATCGCCGTAACTGGAGACAATCATAAAATCGAAGTTGACCGGGCGATCAATGGCACGCACAAGGTCGGTGAAGAAGACGGCAGCCCCCTTCAAAATGCCAACGCAGTATACCTTCTCCTGTGCATCGCGGTAGTCCCGTGTAATCTGTGCGCCGAGCTCCTGCACACGCGCGCGTATCTCCTCTGCCGAGAACGATATACGCTCAATATCATCGCTCATCATGATGCTGTACTCTCCCTTTCCAAGGCAATGGCAAAAACAACACAATGTTCCGTCACCGGTGCCAAGATGCTGCGCCTTCCCCCAACCATCCAAAAAATCTCGCTGCTGCCGGCAACGGCAAGCAGCGGAATGCTGTCCCGCACTTCACGCGGAATCTTATCGTCGATCATAATATCCTTGAGTTTTTTGCGTCCGATGGAGAGCCGTATATAGTCTCCGGGACGCCGTGTACGCAGGACAAGCGGCGGCAGCTTTGCCGCATCGGCAAAGGCAGCCTTCCCGTCCACTGCTTTCTGCCAATCCGCATCCGTCACGTCATCCATCCGACGCATGGAAAATAATCTTCCTTGGAAATTTATTATATCATATTCGTGGGGCAAAGAAAGGAAAATTTCTTCTTCCTTTCCCTGCTGTGTTGTCCGTGTTTCTTCGCGCTGAAGACTGAGTACACCATAGCGCAGACGCGCACACCATCCGTGCGGCAGATCGCACTGCGTCGTGCCCCCTCGTGTGAGGAGACGGCGCATCCGTTCTTCATGCTCGTAGGAAAGATCCTGCTGCCCGTCCGTCACGCGTGCCCAGAAGATACGCAGAACGCGCCGTACCACGGCTCTGTGCAGCGTATTCAGCACACTGACGGAGAGGCCACCACCGGAGGATGCGCGCTCCAGTTCTGCCGCAGCATACTGCGTGAGAAAATCATCCTCCTCACCTGCGAGCGCACTGAGACGCACGAGTGCATCGCGGATATTTCGATTGCCGTAGGTGCAGAGGGTCGGCAAAAGCGTGTGGCGAATCCGATTGCGCTGCGCATCCTGCTGATCGTTTGTCAGGTCATGGCACGGGTGAAGCTCATGCGCCCGAATGTATGCCTCGATCTCCGCACGTGCCGTATGGAGCAGCGGGCGCAGGTGGACGCCGTTCCACTCACGCATGGCGGCAAGCCCTGCAGGTCCCGTACCGCGCAGAATACGCATGAGCACCGTCTCCGCCAAATCATCCGCATGATGGGCGAGCGCTATCGCATCGCAGTGTTCCTGCTCCTGCAGCCGATGGAGAAAATCATAGCGACAGATACGCGCTGCCGTCTCAAGCGAAAGATGATGCATCTGCGCATAGCGCGGTACGTCACCTGCCTCAATGACGCAGGGAATATCGCGCACCGCACAGTATGCCGCCACGGCATCTGCGTCCGCGCGTGACGCTGCTCCACGAATGCCGTGCTCGTAGTGTGCGCAGATGATCTGTGGGCCGCCCTCCGCATATAAATCTCTGAGAATATCCAGCAGAACCAGAGAATCCGTCCCGCCCGAGCAGGCGGCGAGCACGCGGCGATCCGGCGCAAAAAATCCATGCGCGCGAAGAATGTCTGCCACCTGTCGTTTCAACATGATCTCCCGATAAAGGAAGCACTGACCCATGCGTCCATCGCGTGGTGCACACGTCGTACTGCCCGCTCAGAAATTATCTCCGCGCAGACCATCATACACCGGTTCGATGAAAATCACGTGATCAGTGCTTTCCACAAAAAAGGCACTCCGCATGGAGTGTCCTCTTTCTCCTCATATCCTATCGCAGCATACGTGCTCAGCCACGGCGTGAACCACGTCCGCCGCGCTTGGAATCCGTCTTGCGGCGTAGATCGGTCAGCCGTTCATCGCTGTCCTTGAGGAAGCGCGACAGCTTGTCCTCAAAGGACGGCGAGCCGATCTGACGCGATGCCACCGTACGGCGCAGATCGCGCGGCGGACGCGGCGGACGTGCCGGCGCAGCAGTAGACTGCGCAGCGGACGATTTATCCTGCAGAGCCTTGATCGACAGCCCAATCTTCCCACGATCATCCACGGTCAGCACCTTGACCTTGACCTTGTCATGCTCTTTTAGAAAATCATGCACATCGCTCACGTAGACGTCGGCAACCTCCGAGATGTGGATCAGCCCCGTCTTCCCTTCCGGGAGTTCGACAAAAGCACCAAAATTCGTGATGCCCGTGACAACACCCTCTACTACGCTGCCGACTTCAATGGCCAAAACAATTCTTCCCTTCAACGATAAACCATCGGGGTCTCCCCCACTGTCAGACACAATTATTATACAGGGCGGACGCCCGTTCTGTCAAGAAAATACACAGCTCATCAGTTGCCGTTTCCACGCTTTCCCGGCGCATAGGGAAGTTCCCCTTCCCCCGTCATGCCGAGCTCCTCACGCGCCAATTTCTCAATGTACGGCAGTTCCCCAAGATGCGTTTTCTCCGCCTGCAGACGGTCATTCTCCTCCTGTGCTGCCGTGAGCCGCTCGGATGCCGCGCGCTGCTCCGCGCGCACGTGAAAGAGATAGATTCCCTGTGATACGATCATCGTACCAAAGTAACCAAGGATCAGAAGGACTGTCACAACAAACCAGCGCGGCCGTCGTGCATTCTTTCTCCGTGCCATCCGTCTCCCTCACTTTCGCTGAAGCATCTCTGTCAGAATCTCCGCCACACGCTGTGCCGCCTCCTCGCGGGCACAGTCGCGTGCCGCCCTGCGCATGGCAGGCAGGCGATGCGTAAGTATGTCCTCCACCGCCGGTGCCATGCGCTCGCCCGGGTGCAGCCACACGGCCGCTCCACATCGCGTCGCATAGACGGCGTTCTCCGTCTCCGGCCCCGGAATCGGGTCATGCAGGAGGAGCGGCAGCCCTGCAGCGAACGCCTCACTGATCGTAAGTGCGCCGGGCTTCGTGATGAGCAGATCCGCCGCACGCATCAGTACCGGCACATCATGGGTATAGCCACGCACGGAGATCGCATGATGTGAATGTGCCGCGCGTGCACGCGCACGCTCCTCAAGTGCAGCATTATGTCCCGCCACGACGAGAACGGAAAGACGCAGCTTCACCTGCTCCAATGCCGCAAGGGTCGCCTCCATATCGCCGAGCCCCAGACCGCCGCCCATGAGAAGAACGGTCGGCCGATTTCCCGAGAGTCCTGCCTGTACCTGTGCCTCACGGCGTGCCAAGCGGCTCGCCATGAGTGTAATCGGTATGCCCGTCGCATGGATGCACTTCCGATCAAAGCCACACGCGGCCATCTCATCCGCCATTGTCTCTGTTGCAACGAAATAGGCGTCCACGCTGCGTACAAACCAGATCGCGTGGAGGGCATAGTCCGTAAGAAGTGCTGCCAGTACAAAGGAGCCGTCATGCTGCTCGCGCCAGAGTGCCGCCGCCCCTTCGGGAAAGGGGTGGGTGGCGACGACAAGGTCGGGCTGATACGTCCGAATGATCCGTCCCATCGTACGCACCATCACCCAAGCAAAGGCGGCACGTACCGCCCCCCCGCCCATCTTCTTCCCCGCAATGTGGAAGAAGACATCGTAGAGATTTGGCACAAAGCGCAGCATCATCAGATAGATGCGCTTCATGAGATAGTGGATGGTGGACACCTCTCGCGACATGAAGTCCACGACATCGATCCGCTGCTCCGCCGCTCCCGGCTGCGCCTTCAGTGCCGCGCGAATGGCCTCTGCCGCCCGCGTATGCCCGGCACCGATGGAGGCGGTCAGAATGAGAATGCGGGCATGTCCCATCAGCCACCTCCTCATACAATCTTATTTTAACATAATTTTTGACAATGGCAAATTTTTTTGACGGACGATATGGGTTCCTAGGGAATCGCTGATAAAATGAAGTCCGTCGGATTGGTGCAGATTTTTTGTCCTGTCAAGGAGACAAACCGGACGCATAGCAGAGGCTATGTGGAGGATTCTCGGGCACAGACAGGGCGAAAAAGATGTACTAAGACGACGGTGCTGAATTTATCAGTGCTTCCCTAGGCCGTCAATCCACCATCCACCATGTAGATGCTGCCCGTCACCCATGCTGCCGCAGGAGAGGCGAGAAAGACGACAGCAGCAGCGGCCTCAT
>CAUTTS010000125.1:0-4927 GCA_963541465.1 uncultured Selenomonas sp. | reverse complement strand
GATTTGCTAACGAAAAGCGGGCGAAAAAGATGCGTCAAGATGGTCGTACCGAATTGATCAGTGCTTCCCAAGAGAAAGGTTGGATGTCATGCGTATTTCTGATATTCCTGCGTCAATTGCCAAGGAGCTCTCCATTCGGCCAAAACAAGTGGAGGCCGTCATTGCCCTCCTCGACGAGGGCAATACAATCCCGTTCATTGCGCGTTACCGCAAGGAGGCGACGGGCTCGCTCGAGGATGAAGTGCTGCGCCGCGTGGAGGAGCGCCTGACCTATCTACGCAGTCTCGTCAAGCGGCAGGAGGAGATTCTTACGCGCATTGAGGAGCAGGGCAAGCTGAACGAGGAGCTGCGCACGGCAATCGAGGCGGCCGAAAAGCTGCAGACCCTAGAGGATCTCTACCGCCCCTACAAGCAAAAAAAACGCACGCGTGCTTCGATGGCACGTGAGCGCGGACTCGCACCACTCGCCGATGCGATCCTTCTGCAGAGCGAGACGAAGGGCAGTGCCGCGGAATACGCCGCCGCCTTTGTCAACCCGGCGGCGGACGTTCCCTCCCCTGCCGATGCATTGGCAGGGGCACGCGACATTCTTGCCGAGCAGATCATGGACGAAGCAGAGGTGCGACGCACCCTGCGCGATGTATACCGGCGCACGGCCCTCCTTGAGACATCCCTTGACCGAACGGCGGAGGGGGCGGATACCTTTGCGATGTATGACGGCTACCGTGAGCCCGCCCGTACCCTCCCCTCTCACCGCATCCTCGCCATCAACCGCGGTGAGAAGAAGGGCTGTCTCACCGTACACATCAGCATGGATCACGAGGAAAACATTTCATGGATCAGCCGGCGTATCCATCGGCGTCCGTCGATTTTCACCGAGGAGCTGCGCGCTGCCGTGGAGGACGGCTACAAGCGTCTCCTCGTTCCTGCATTGGAACGCGAGCTGCGCGCCGACCTTACGGCACAGGCGGAGGAAAAGGCGATCCGCATCTTTGGGCACAACCTGCGCCAGCTGCTCCTGCAGCCCCCGCTTGCGGGACATACGGTGCTCGGGCTCGATCCCGGCTACCGCACGGGATGCAAGATGGCGGTCGTTGACGCAACGGGCAACGTCCGCGCGAGCGGCGTCATTCAAGTGACACAGAGCGACAGCGCGCGCGCAGCAGCCGCAAAGGCAGTGGAGAAGCTCGTGGCAGAACACGGCATCACGCTCATTTCCATCGGCAACGGCACGGCATCCTATGAGACGGAGCAATTCGTTGCGGCACTGATCCGCACGAATAAGTGGAAGAACGTACACTATCTCATCACGAACGAGGCAGGCGCATCGGTCTACTCCGCCTCCGCACTCGCCAAGGAAGAGCTGCCGGACTACGATGTGACGATTCGCGGCGCAGTCTCCATCGCGCGCCGCGTGCAGGATCCGCTGGCAGAGCTCGTTAAAATCGACCCACAGGCGATCGGTGTCGGACAGTATCAGCATGACGTGAGCCAGAAGGAACTGAAGGAAACGCTCGATGCAACCGTCGAGGACGCCGTCAACCATGTCGGTGTAGATCTCAACACCGCCTCCCCCGCACTCCTCGGCCGTATTGCCGGCATCAATACCACGGTTGCCAAGAACATCGTCGCCTACCGCAACAAGCATGGCCGCTTCAAAAACCGCAGTGCGCTGCACGATGTGGCGCGTCTCGGTGATGCGGCATTTACCCAATGCGCTGGATTCTTGCGCATCCATGACGGGGAATCGCCGCTCGACGGCACGGCGATACATCCCGAGTCCTACACGCTTGCACGCAGCATCCTCGCCGAACTCGGCGCAGCAGAGAGTGATCTCAGCGATCGCACAAAGTTGCCTGCGCTCGCCCAAAAGACCGCCCACATCAGTCCACAGGCACTGGCGGAAAAACTGCACGCAGGCATCCCGACCGTCACCGACATTCTGAAGGCGATTGCACGCCCCGGGCGCGACCCACGCGAGGATCTGCCCGCTCCGCTCACGCGGCAGAATATCGTCAAGCTCTCCGACCTCGCCGTCGGCACGATCATGCGCGGAACGGTGCGCAACATCACAGACTTCGGCGCATTCATCGACATCGGACTAAAACAGGCGGGACTGCTCCACATTTCGGAGATGAGCCGCCGCCGTGTTAAGCATCCGCTCGATGTGCTGTCCGTCGGGGACACGCTCGACGTCATGGTCATCAGCCTTGATGAGGAGCGCGGTCGCATCGGGCTCTCCCTGAAGCGCATGGAAAGGGAGAAAAAGAACGCATGAAGCTCCTGCAAAAGACCATCGCCGCCATCACAGTGCCCGATGATACGCTCGCCCGCCGCGTGACCGCTGCCCTCTGCACGCGCAGCGGGATTCATTTCGGGCAGCTCGGCGATGCCCTCGCACGCTATATTGCACTGACGGGTGAACTCCATCCCGCCCCGCCGCAGACGAGTGTCGTCATCTCCTGTGCCGATCATGGTGTTGCTGCCGAGAGCGTCAGTGCGTACCCACCTGAGACGACGCTGAACATGATGTGCAACTATCTGATGGCACGCGGCGGCGCGGCAAACGCCGTCGCCAACTACGTCCCCGCCCGTCTCTGCGTTGCCGATCTCGGCGTCAATGCCGACACGGCGGGAATCCCCGACCTGCTTCACCGCAGCATTGCACGCGGGACGGCAAACATGACCAAGGGTGCCGCCATGACGCACGCACAGGCCATACAGGCAATCGAGACGGGGATCGGTCTCGCGGCGGACTGTGCTGCACGCGGCGACCGCTGTATTCTGCCCGGCGAGATGGGAATCTCGAACACGACATCGAGTGCCGCCATCACCGCCGCCATCCTCCGTCTCACTCCTGAGGAGGTCACAGGGCGCGGGGCAAACATCTCGGATGAGCGTCTGCGCCACAAAGTGGAGATTGTGCGGCGTGCGCTCGCCGTCAATCAGCCCAACCCACAGGACGGTATCGACGTACTCGCCAAGGTCGGCGGCTTTGAGCTTGGCTGCATCGCGGGCATCATCCTAGGCGCTGCCGTGCATCGCCTTCTGGTTGTTCTGGACGGCGCAAATACGACATCGGCGGCTCTCATCGCACACGCCATTGCACCGCACTGCGTGCACGCGCTGCTCGCGTCCCACGCATCACTGACGGAGCACTCTCAGCCCCACGCACTGCGACATCTGGGACTCACGCCCATGCTGCGGCTCGACATCCGCCTGAGCGAGGCGGCGGGATCGTCGATTGCCCTGCGGATGCTGGTGCTGATGCTCAGGGCATGGGCGGCGACGGACGCTTCACCGCGTTGCTGCGAGCCCTTTCTCCTGCCGCCGCACAGAACACTCCCTGCCTCCTCAGCAACTGGGGAAAATACATACGATATCCCTGCGCCAAACCGCACGGTGATGGATGCAGCACAGTACCGTCTCGACAATCTCGCAAAGCCGATTCACAGTCTCGGGTTCCTTGAGCACATCGCGGTACAGCTTGCAGGAATCACGGGGAAAATCCGTCTGCCGTCAAACAGCAGGGCGGCACTCTGCCTTCTCTCTGACGGAGAGGAACTGCCCGTCGAACGCCACGCCATCATCTCCGCCATGACAGCAGCGCGTGATATTGACGTATACCTGCTCCCCGCAGCGATAGACCGAGCAGAACGGCACGCTGCCGTGCACGCCATCGCCGCCGACCATCCACTCCTCATCCTCGGCAGCATGGGGAGTGACGCGACAGCCGTCCGTACGGCACTTTGCGCAGCGGCAGAGAGCGGTGCGCTCGTCCTCCCGGGGGATGCGGCGACCGATCACGTTGTGCGGGAGTACTGTGTGACAAGCCCCGTCCTTACCCACTATGTCCTCCATCTCCTGCCCGAGATGATAACAACGGAGATCGACGCCATCGTCGGCATCCTCGGTCTTGAGATCGTCCGCGCCGCCCTCCATATCATGAACGATATGAAGACCTTTACCGAGGCAGAGGTGGCTGTCGCCATCGACGGAGCAGGGGCGGGACGGCAAGTACGGGAACGATAAAGGAAGCGCTGATCAAATAGACCTTCAGATTGGCGTAGATGTTTCGTCCGAACGAGGCAGCAAACCGGACGCAGAGTAGTGCTCTGCACTCGATGTTCCGCCGAAGTGCGGGCAAAAAAGATGCGTCAAGATAGCGCGGCTGAATGTATCACTGCTTCCCCTTCTTCGTGGAGTGCATCATGTATTACGCATGAAGCCTTTCCACACACAAAAAAGCCGCCGAATTTTTCCGGCGGCTTTTTGCTGTTCCATCCACCACTCCATTCTCACAGTCTGCAATGATAGACGAATGCGGGCGGAAAATTGCGCACCTCGAATCCGAGTCGCACCTCACGAAAAATCTGATGAAGCAGCGGATAGATTTGCGGCGAATACTGAAACGTGACGAACTCACCACGCTCTTTCAGCGACTCGCACACGCCATAGAGAATCTTTTTACTGAGCTCTTTGCCGAGCACAGCGAAGGGAAGTCCAGAGATAATGCAATCTGCCTTCCCCATGCCGAACTTCTGCATGAGGAAAGGAAGATTTTCCGCCTGTGCGCCAAATTCCATACGAGGGAAGCGCTCCATCAGTGCCTCGCGCAGCAGCTTGTCCTGCTCGATAATAAGTGCGCGGCAGTCCGGACGCTTATGCGCCTCGATATATGATGTAAAAACGCCTGTCCCGGCACCCAGCTCTACGACCTGCTTCACATTTTTCCAATCCAGCCTCTTCATCATTCTTCGTGCAAGGTGCTTCGTACTCGGTGTGACACTGCCGATCTGCATTGGATGAGTAATAAACTTTTTCAAAAAGATACTGCGTTCTGCCAAAATGATTCTTGTTCCCCTTCCTTTTTCCTCCACATAGCCCTCGCTATGCGTCCGGTTTGCTGCCTCAATCGGACAAAAAA
>CAUTTS010000124.1:0-5127 GCA_963541465.1 uncultured Selenomonas sp. | reverse complement strand
GGACGGATGACCACAGCCATCCTTCTTCGAGTCTTTGATGCGGTCGAAGGAAAAGACCGTCGTCTGCTTCTGATCGCCGTACCACCTATGCTTGCCATCCTTACGCCATCCCCAGATGATCGGCTCGTGGATATACTTCCAGTCCGTGCGCGTGAGCACGAGGCGGTCTTTCTTCCACACGAGTCCCGCGCCAACTTTAAAGCCCGCATCTTCATAAGCGTCATGAAAGATGCGGGCTTTTGCTGTTGCGTAGAAAACGTAGATGGATGCGTCCGTCGCCATCGCTGAGTGGAAGGCGGTAAAAGCGGATTTCAGGAAGTCGTAAGCGTCCTTGTCATTCAGATCGTCATTCTTGATTTTCCCCGATGTGCTTTCAAGGCGGATCATATACGGCGGGTCCGTGCAGACAAGATTGACTTTCTCACTGCCGAGCAGCCGCTCGTATGTCTCTGGCAGAGTGGAATCTCCGCAGATGACACGGTGCTTGCCGAGATGCCAGACATCGCCCGACCGAGCTACACACGGCTTTGCGAGTCCTGCATCCACGTCGAAGTCGTCTTCCTGTGCTTCACCATCGTCTAGTGAGAGCAGGTCGACAATCTCCGCTTCATCGAAGCCTGTGAGAGATACATCGAAGTCCATGCCCTGCAAGGCTTCCATCTCGACGCGCAGCATTTCCTCGTCCCAGCCCGCATCAAGTGCGAAACGGTTGTCCGCAAGGATGTAGGCTTTCTTCTGCGCTTCCGTCAGATGATCGACGAATACGCACGGCACATTCTCCATCCCCTCTGCCCGTGCAGCCATAACGCGCCCGTGTCCTGCGAGGATGCCGTAGTCCTTGTCGATGATGACGGGACTGACAAATCCGAACTCCCGCAGACTGCCGCGCAGCTTGTTGATTTGCTCGGGCGAGTGCGTCCGTGCGTTGTTGGCATACGGAACGAGTTTACTGATCGGAACGAGCTTCATCTCCGATGTTGTTTTGTTCAAATGACTTCCCTCCTTACTTTCTCGAACGCAGAAGCCGCTCCATCCGATCCTCCTGCGGAGAGGCGCTGAATGTTGTGGTACAGTTCTGCTTTACGATGTCGAATATCTCATACCAGAGCAGATTGGACTGTTTTTGAAACGCCTGTCCCATCTGGACGAAGGGACTTGCAATCGCGCCGCCTGTGGTCGGATGCTTGCCAATGAGCCCGTATTGACTCATTGCTTCCTCACACTGAATAAAGCGGGCAAATGCCTGCGCGTAGCTTTCGATGAGACGCGGATTCACGAGTCGCTCACAGCCGCGCTCCTTCAGCCACAGCCATGTTTCGCGGAAGATCTCATCCGCACCGAGCGGCTTTCCGTTACGCTGCCGTGCCGACAGGTACTCACTCGGGGTCGGCATCTCTTCCCCGTAGAGATCGGCGGCATCCACAAGGTCTGTTCCGTCCAGTTCCGTCATGGGGAACTCCATAATGTGCGCCGTGCGCCCGCCTGCAATTTTGTCTGCCAGTGCTTCGGGTTTGTCTCCCGCCCGGACTCGCCTACCACCACGATTTGTACCGTCACGCGCCATCATCTCGCCCCCTTCCCTTAATACCCCGTTTGAACCGACGTTTTTGTGCGTACGCCCCCTCCCCGGTCCAGTAACGACACGATTTTAGAGATTTGACCACCCCCTAGGGGGTCTATCCATCCACTCTGCCACGCTGATGAATCCGCTCATGGCACGATGCGCAGAGCGACATCAGATTGCTCTCCTCATGTGTGCCGCCGTCCGAGAGTGGACGTATGTGATGCACGAGTGTCGCGAGAACGTATCTGCCGTGCTCTTTACATTGCTCGCAGAGCGGATACCCCGCCAAATGTCGGTCACGAATTTTCTTCCACGAACTTCCGTATCTCTTATGCTGATCGTAGCCACGAGCGAAGCGGTCATAGTGTCGTTGCATGACTTTCTCGTGCGTATCACAGTAGTAGCTCTTTCTTTCCGTGAGGTTCGGACAGCCTGTCATACGGCAGGGTCGCTTCGGTTTACTGGGCATTGCGTTTCTCCATCAAAAAAGCCCTCACGGAGAATTGCTTCTCCGAGAAGGCTGATTCCATATCCTATTCTTGCTGAGTGTATCATATCACTGTCAACCCTATGAACGCAACGTGAACCTTTGTGAACTTATGTGAACTCGGATGAACTCTGCTGTCTTTTTTCTAAAATTTTTTCAACTTCATCCAGAGCCTTGGCATGAATCTTATGCACCCATCGAATGCTGACGCTCATATCCGCTGCAATATCTTCCCACGATTTGAAGCTGTGGTAGCGACGCTCTAGCACCATCTGAGCGTTTTCGTCCGCGACCTGCCAGATCGTATTCATGATCTCGAGTTTCAGACTGATCAGATGGTCAATGTCTGCATTGATCTCCTCTTCTGTGTCGGTCAGTCGCGCAATGATGTTTTCCATTCGCTGATTGTTCGGACTCGGACTCCTCGGCATATCGCTGATGACGGCGCTCACATTTGTTGCCATGTCACGCAGCCGCGATACATGGGCGACCTTATCATTGATGCGTCGATCAATGTTCCATGCCTGACTCAGATACTCTTTCGCTGTCATGCAAATTCCCCCTCTAATTTCTGAAGCAGCCATTCCCCATCCAGACAGGTCAGCAGCGCGAACCATGCGGAATGGAAGAACTGCTCTGTCTCAGAGCGCATCGCCGCCGCTCCAACATTCTCAGAGTCTTTTCCGAGAGCCGTCCGCGCCCACCGATAGTCTTTCGCCGCCTGTTCGACGATGGCGTTTGCCAGAATCTCATAGTTCATCATGACACCTCCGCTTTGACGGCAGCAATCAGAGCCTCCTGAGTCTTGTCCTTCAGCTTTAGGGCACGGAGGATTCTCTCGTCAATCGTTCCCTCGGCGATGATGTGCTGCACCACCACGGTGTTTGCACGCTGCCCCTGCCGATAGAGCCGCGCCACGGTCTGTTGGTACAGCTCCAAGCTCCATGTAATGCCGAACCAAACGAGGGTCGAACCGCCGCTTTGAAGGTTCAGCCCGTGACCTGCACTTGCAGGATGGATGAGCGCAACGGGGATTTCTCCACGATTCCAACGAGTGATTGCCTCGTCCGTATCTAGTCGGACACATGGCACGCGCTTTTCAATGCGCTCTGCATCATGCCTGAACCAATATGCCACGAGGAGCGGCTTGCCGTTCATGCTCTCTACGATGTCCTCCAAGGCATCGAGCTTGCGGTCATGGATATGCAGTGTAGTCCCATCGTCAGTGTAAACCGCGCCGTTTGCCATCTGCGCGAGCTTGCCGGACAAGACTCCGGCATTTGCCGCCGTCACCTCATCGCCCTTCATCTGCAAAACCAACTGCTCACACATTGCGGCATACATTTTCTTCTCTTCCTCATTCATGCGAACACTGTATTCACTCTCAATCAGATCGGGCATCCTCAGATGGTCGGCGGCTTTCATGGAGATGGTGATGTCGGCAATCTTCTCGTAGATCCGATCCTCGGCTCCGGGCAAGGGCGCATAGGAGAATACCACCTGCCCGTTGCGCTTGTCCGGCTTGAAATAGTCCTGGCGATACTTCGTGATGAACCGCCCCAGACGCTGTCCCATGTCCAGAACCTTGAACTCTGCAAAGAGATCCATCAAGCCATTGCCGGATGGCGTTCCTGTCAGTCCGATGATTCTCTTTGCCAAGGGACGAACCTTCATGAGTGCCTTGAAGCGTTTACTGCTCCAATTCTTGAAGGACGAGAGTTCGTCAATCACAATGGCATCGTAGGAGAAGTTCGTTTTCTCCACGAGCCACGGCACGTTCTCGCGGTTGATGATGTAGAGGGAGGCTTGCTTGCGAAGCGCATCCCGACGCTCTTTCTCCGTACCTACTGCAACGGAATAACGGATATGTTTCAGATGCTCCCACTTGCCAATCTCTTGCGGCCATGTGTTCCGCGCCACACGGAGCGGCGCGATGACGAGAACACGGGAAATCTCAAAGCAGTCGAAGAGCAGGTCATTCAGTGCCGTAAGGGTTATCACGGTCTTCCCGAGCCCCATATCGAGAAATACGGCGGCAGTCGGATGGCTTTCGATAAAGTCGATGGCGTACTGCTGATAATCATGCGGGATGAACTTCACGGGGCATCACCTCCTGAAAACTTCCTGCAGCACGTCCACATGATAGGTGTTCACCATGCCATATTTGGCATCGTACTCCTTACCGATGTGGTAGCCCTGCTTTTTGGACATCGCCGACGCTCTGCGTCCGAGTCTTGCGGCGGCATCTCGGCTCACGCCACGGATTCCTGTGAGGTTGGCATAGCCGATGATGGTGTAGTGATGTTCATCGATCGTCATCTGCTTGGACTCGACCTCAAGAAGCCGCTCGTCCACCTTGTCGATACGCGCATTTGCCGCCTTGATCGCCTTTGCCTGTTCCACCATTCGCTGTGCACTGTATAGCAGAAATTCCTCGGGGGTCATGTTCCTCATGGGATTGAAATAGCTTTCTTCCAGTTCATCGAAAACATCCCATGCCCGCTCGGTTCCCAGCATCTTGCTGTGCCGCGCCGCCCCTCGTTTCGTCCAGAGATAAAGGCAGCGGGTTTTCGGGGAAATTTGCAGTTCGATATTTTCGACCTGCAAACGGAAGGTCTGTAAATCCTTCCCTTCCAGAACAAAGAAGTGTTTCCTCGCAATAAATCGCACACGGTTGTTGTTGAAGTTCTGCTGAATCTGCTTCGGGGCGCATCCATACGCCTCGGCAAGCTGCTCCGTGGTCATGACACGGATGCTGTTGTGTTCCAATACCGTAAGTTCATTCATGTTCGATTTCCTCCAATACGCCGGCAATCTGCTCGATGCCGTCAATCACATAGACCTTGAATCCAAGCCGTCGGAGTAGCCTGTGACGGGCGAGCTGCAAGGCTCTCGGCTTCTTCCCCGGTGCTTTGAGTTCCACAAAGCCCATCCTGCCATGTGGCAGAAGCACCAGTCGGTCGGGCATCCCGGCAAAGCCCGGCGAGGTGAACTTCGGTGCGATGCCTCCCATCGCTCTGGCTCTTGCTGCAAGTTTCTGCTCAATCGTCCGCTCGTACAACTTTTCCTCCTGTAA
>CAUTTS010000123.1:0-5214 GCA_963541465.1 uncultured Selenomonas sp. | reverse complement strand
CATCGGCTTCACAATAAATATGACTTCGTACAATCTCACGAAATCACCTCCTCTTTGGTCTATGGCCGCCGTTTTGCAGCGGCAGAGTTATTCTTCTGCGAGCGCGCACGAAATACGCACTCACGCGACAAGGGACAGTATACCATGTTTTTATGCAGTCCGCAAGTACTCGATGCGCATTATTGCAAAGGAATCCAATTGGCAGAAAGAAGACCGCTTCGAACGCATTCGTTCAAAACAGTCCTCTTTCAAGCTCACTGATCCTTCTTTATTACGTCTTCCAGCGTATGCCATGCCAGCACAGCGCACTTGACGCGCGCGGGCATGTTGGAGATGTTCTTGAGCGCGATTGCCTCATCGAGCTCCGCCAGTGCGGCATCGTCTGTCACCTCGCGTTTGATCATCGACGTGAAGAGCTGTGCGAGACGCTGTGCCTCCTCTACGGTCTTACCTCGCATGAGATCGATCATGATGTCCGTGCTCGCCTGTGAGATGGCGCAGCCGACCCCCGTAAATGCGGCATCCTTGATGATGCCGTTCTCAATCTGGAGTTCGAGTGTGATCTCATCGCCGCAGCTCGGATTGTGTCCGCGCTCACGCACGGTCGCCGCTGCGAGCTCGCCCTTGTTCTCGGGCGAGCGGCTGTGCTCGCCGATGACCTCTGTATAGAGATCGCCGAGCGCCGTATTTTCAGTCGGCATAGCCGAGCACCCCCCGTACCTTCTTCAGCGCAACAATAAACTGGTCAATGTCCTCATGCGTATTGTAGAGGTAAAAACTCGCGCGGCAGGTAGCGTTTTGTCCGAGGTAGCGCATAAGCGGCTGCGCACAGTGGTGTCCCGCGCGAATCGCAACGCCGTAGCTGTCAAGAATCGTCGATACATCATGCGGATGGACATCCTTGACGTTGAATGTGATGATGCCCGTCTTATTTCCACGGGTTGAATCGCATCCATAGAGCTCCACAAAGGGCAGTTCACGCAGCTGCGGCAGTGCATAGCTGAGCAGATCGCGCTCAATCGCCTCGATGCGGTCGAAGCCAATCTTATCCAGATAGTCAATCGCCGCAATCAGTCCCGATGCACCGCTGACGTTCTGCGTCCCCGCCTCGAATTTCGCCGGCAGTTCGGCAAACGTCGTCTCCTGCTCGCCGACATAGTCGATCATGTCCCCGCCAAAGAGGAACGGCGGCATCGCATCGAGTATATTATACTTGCCATAGAGGACGCCGATGCCCATCGGGGAAAGCATCTTATGCCCCGAGAACGCAAAGAAATCCGCATCCATCGCCTGCACATCCACCTTGATGTGCGGCACGCTCTGCGAGCCGTCGACAACGACAACCGCACCGACCGCATGCGCACGGTCGGCAACGGCGCGCACATCGTTGACGAGACCGAGCACGTTGGATACCTGCGTCACTGCGACAATCTTCGTTCGCTCCGTAATCTGCTGCGCAGCATCCGCCTCGGAGAGATTGCCATCCTCGCCCAGATAGATATACTTCAGCACAGCACCGCGCGACTTTGCCACGAACTGCCACGGTACGATATTGCTGTGATGCTCCGAGATCGTAATGACGATCTCATCCCCCTCACGGACGTTCGCAAGACCATAGCTGTACGCTACGAGGTTCAGTGCCTCCGTCGCATTCTTTGTGAATACGACCTCCTCCGGACGCGCTGCACCGATGAACTGCTGCGTGCGCACGCGTGCCCGTTCATAGATATCTGTCGCCTTGACCGAGAGCTCATACGCGCCGCGATGCGGGTTCGCGTTACAGTACGTACAGTAGTCAGCGACCGCGCGGATGACCGTCTCCGGCTTCTGTGTCGTTGCACCATTGTCTAGATAAACAATGGGACGGCCGTTCATTTTCGTCTGCAGGATGGGAAAATCCCGCAGATACTCATTCACCTTGCGTTCCACCCAACAGTCTCCTCTCCAAATAGTCTCCAATCTCCGTGCGCAGTGCCTCATCCGTGATGCGCGCCAGCACGGGGGCAAAAGATGCCTCGACGACGAGCTGCTGTGCCGCACGCTCGTCGAGCCCCCTGCTCATCAGATAAAACAGCTTGTCCGCATCCATCCGCCCGATGCTGACGGCATGGTGACCGTCCACATCCCCCTCATGGGAGAGCATCAGAGGGACACTGCGATTGCGTGCATGCGGGGAAAGAATGGTAACTTCCTCATCTTCCTTACCGACTGAACCGCGTGCGCCTTGGATAAAGTCCAGCGTCCCGCGGAAGTTCTTGACACAGTGCCCGAGAAGCGCACCGCGCACCTGC
The DNA here is from genome assembly GCA_963541465.1 of uncultured Selenomonas sp. GTDB lineage: Bacteria > Bacillota > Negativicutes > Selenomonadales > Selenomonadaceae > Centipeda. The sequence continues at coordinate 2,923 of CAUTTS010000123.1, read as the reverse complement.
ATATTGGCATCCGTGTGCTGCCCCTCCTGACGGATGATATAGTTGAGATCGATCTTGCGCTCATCATCACCGAAATAGAGTCCCCATACATCCGCACACGCCTGATCGCCTGCGAGTGTTACCTGCAGTTCCGAGGCGGTATGCTGTGCGCCCGCCTCGACGATGGTGCAGGAAAAGCGGCCGCCCTTTCCCACCACCGCATGGATCCGGCTAGCGGCAGGAGCATCTGTCGGAGCCAGCTGGATATAGGTCAGCGACAGCTCTGCACCATCGGCAACCGTCACCTCAAGCTCCTGTGCACCGCTCTCACGCAGTTCCACCACATGATGCACGCGCTCCCCTGTCGCTACAGAAAGCTGTATTGGTGCAGCAGGCAGTGTGAGCCCATCGGGCACAGGCAGGTCGTTGACCCCCAGCCAACGCCATGTCGGCATAGGGATGCGGCTGAATACATTGGCTGCGGCCATCATCCCATCGCCCCTTCCAATTCAATATTGACCAGATTATTCATCTCGACCGCATACTCAAGCGGGAGTTCCTTCGCAATCGGCTCAACGAAGCCGCGCACGATCATCGCGCGCGCCTCCTCCTCGTCGATGCCGCGGCTCATCAGGTAGAAAATCGCCTCATCGCTGATGCGTCCGATCTTTGCCTCATGTCCGATGTCCACCGTATCGCAGGCGACATCCATCACGGGAAGCGTGTCGCTCCGCGACGCGGAGTCGAGCATCAGTGACTCACAGTTGACGGAGCACTTTGCCCCGACAGCACGCGGTGTCACCTTGACCCCGCTGCGATAGATCGCGGCACCGCCCGACTTTGAGATCGAGCGCGTGCTGATATTCGCTGACGTATGGGGCGCATCGAGGATGACCGTCGCTCCCGTGTCGAGTTCCTGCCCCTTCGAGGCAAAGGTGATCCCCGTGAACTCACAGGTCGCATTCTCCCCCTGCAGGATACTCGTCGGATAGAGCATCGAGACGTGTGAACCGAACGAGCCGGAGACCCACTCCACCGCACCGTTCTTCTCCACCTTCACGCGCTTCGTATTGAGATTCATCATGTTGCGCGACCAGTTCTCGATCGTCGAGTAGCGCAGACGCGCTCCCTCCTTGACGAACAGCTCGACACAGCCCGCATGGAGATTCGTCACATTGTACTTTGGCGCAGAACAGCCCTCGATGAAATGCAGGCTGGCGCCCTTCTCCACGATGATGAGCGTATGTTCAAACTGTCCTGCCCCTGCTGCATTGAGACGGAAATAGGACTGCAGCGGGATGTCCACCTGAATCCCCTCGGGCACGTAGACGAATGAGCCGCCCGACCAGACCGCACCGTGCAGTGCAGCAAATTTATGTGCCTTCGGCGGCACAAGCGTCATGAAATAGCGCTGAACAATATCGCCGTACTCCTGCAGTGCCGTCTCCATATCCGTGTAGACGACCCCCTGCTTCACGAGCGACTCCTGAATCGAGTGATAGACCACCTCGGAGTCGTACTGTGCTCCGACACCTGCGAGCGAGGACTTCTCCGCCTCGGGAATCCCCAGACGGTCAAACGTATCCTTGATGTCCTCGGGAACCTCATTCCAGTCGCCGACCATCTTCGCATCAGGACGGACATAGGTCACGATCTCATCCATGTTCAGCGCCGACAGATCCGGCCCCCACGCTGGCATCGGTGTTTCATGGTAGACCTTGAGCGACTTCAGGCGAAAATCAAGCATCCATGCAGGATCGTGCTTGCGTGCAGAAATATCGCGGATGATCTCCTCCGTCAGTCCCGACGCAGACTTATACGCAGAGCGATCCTCGTTCGTAATATCATAGATTGTGCGCTCAATATCGTCGATCTGGGTTTTCTTCTTTGGTACAAAATCCCCCATTCCTGCTCACCCCACTCTATCGTGCTCTGCAAGGATATGGGCAAAGCCTTCCGCATTGATCTGTTCCACGAGTTCCGCGCCGCCCTCACGAATGATCTCGCCTTTGGCGAGCACATGGACAAAATCCACCTTCAGTTTATCGAGGATGCGTGCGTTATGCGTGATGATGAGACAGGCATTCTCAGCCGTATGGAACTTTGCAACGCCCTCAGAGACAATCTGCACCGCATCGACATCGAGCCCAGAGTCCGTCTCATCGAGAAGCGCCAGCTTCGGCTGGAGCATGAGCAGCTGCAGAACTTCGCTTCGTTTTTTCTCGCCGCCGGAGAAGCCGACGTTCAGATAACGCTGCGCATAGCTCGGATCGATTTTCAGCTCGGCCATCATCGCACTCAGTTCCTTGCGGAAGGCGAGCAGCTTCTCCTTCTTACCTGTAATCATCTGACGCGCCGTGCGGATCATATTCTCGACTGTAATCCCCGGAATCTCCTCCGGGGTCTGGAAGGCGAGAAAAAGCCCGTCACGCGCACGCTCATAGGACGGCAGCTCCGAAATATCCTTCCCATCAAAGACAATGCGCCCGTGGGTCAGCTCATACTTCGGATGTCCCATCATCACGTTCATCAACGTAGACTTGCCCGATCCATTCGGGCCAAGGATAACATGAACCTCCCCTTTACGTACCGTGAGGTTGACACCCTTTAGAATTTCCTTTCCCTCGACACCGGCATGGAGATCGGTGATCTGCAGCAATGTATCTGTCATAATAAAAACTCCCCTAGGTTTTAGATTTACGTCTGTATTGAATCCTTACAAAAATACTCGGGATTAACATTTCACATTGTAGGGGCTTTCATATAAAAAGTCAATAACTTACGGAGGAAACCATAAACAAAACATATAATTGAGATTGCCTTTCATTGATAAAACAAGAAAAAGCTGCTGTACGCAGACCATATTGTCATCGTACAACAGCTTCATGTTTTTGCGGCAACTACCTACTCTCCCACGTCGTCTCCAACGAAGTACCCTCGGCCT
>CAUTTS010000122.1:0-5355 GCA_963541465.1 uncultured Selenomonas sp. | reverse complement strand
GTCGTATGAAGTTCACCCAAGGAGGGATCACCATGTGGAAGGCAGTCACGGCCATTCTCATTCTCGCACTGATTGCGGCGGGAGCGGTATTCGTCCTGCCGACCGTCGTCGAGGAGCACATCGTCGATGCGCTGAAGCAGCAGACGGCGGCGGAGGACGTGCAGATCTCCATCACGGACAGCCCGCGTCTCGTCTTCGGCGAGATCGGTGCCGTCGACGGCGTCATGCGGCAGGGGCGCGTCGGCAAGCTCTTCGTGCGTGAGCTGACCGTCAGCGGCACGGGGCTCAAGGTGGACATGATGACCCTCCTGCGCGAGCACAAGGTGGCGCTCACCTCCGCCGACAGCATACAGATGCGCGGTGTCGTCGATGCCGATGCCGTCCGCGAGCTGATCGGCAGCTCCTCGGGCAAGTTCGAGGGCGTCGAGGTGAAGGTGGAGCCCGGCAAGGTGCTCGCAACGGCAGAGACGAAGGCGTTCGGGCAGATGTTTGACGTGACCATCGACGGCGCGTTCAGCGTCGTGGACGGCGATCTCTACTACAAGGCACGCCGCATCTCCGCGCGCGGGCTCGGACTGAACGCACTGAGCCTCGACAGCATCCTCCCCGACATTCTCGTCGCACGTGCTGACAGCCTGCCCCTCGGGCTCGTTTTTGAGAGTGTCGAGGCGCGGGACGGCGTGGTGGTGCTGACGGCTGGAAAATAGATACCATTATTTTTTATCCTCATTTGATACAGAATGCGCGGCATGGACGCTGCGTGATATCGAAGGACTTATTTTAGATGAAGAAATTTTACTATCATCCGATTCTGCTGGCGGCGATCCTCATCGGCTTTGTCGCGAGTGTTGTGATGGGCTTCCAGCGGCACGCCGTCGAGGTGAACTCGCGCACGGTGGAGCTCGCCATCGACTACGAGGGACTGTTGGAGCTCGCGCAGCGCGAGGGACTCCCCGCCGAGGAGGTGCTCGCTCAGGCAAAGGAGGCGGGCATCACCTCGCTCGCCGTTTATGAGACGACGTTCAAAAAGTTCAACGTGAACGGCAAGGCGGCCGTGCTCTCGGGCGCGGACATCCTCGCGCGCTATCACAGCGGGATGCTCATGGATCCGCGCTGGCGCACGCTGGTGGACGAGGGGAAGATCGTCGGCACAGAGGTCTACGTCGTGGGGAACGACCCCGAAACCTACGCACAGCTCAAGGATGACCTCCTGCGCCGCTTCGGCACGGACCGCGTCACCGTCTATGCGGTCGGCGACGAGGAGGTCATTGCAGTCAAGGCGTTCTACGAGGCGTTCCTGAAACAGAACATCGGGATGCCGGCGGACGAGATGCGCGCCGTCAACGCGGCGGGCTTTGACGTACTCGCGCGCCCGTCGAACTACCACGCCTGCACGCCGGACGATGTGCGCGCCGTCTTTGACCGCATGGAGGGCATCCGCGTCTCTGCCATTGTCTTCTCGGGACAGGAGACGCTCGGCGCACCGAAGGCACTGCAGACGACCATCGACGAGATGAAGGAACGTCGTCTGACGCTCGGCCTGATCGAGGGCATCACGCAGCTGCAGTTCTACCGTCAGCAGGGCATGGACGAGATCGCCAAGGGGCTCGGCGAGGAGCACGTCGCGCGTCTCTACGCCATCCCGCCGGATGAGCAGAAAAAACTCAAGATCGCCGAGGCGGTCGAGCGCTGGGTGACGACGGATGAGGAGCGCAATATCCGCATCGATCTCCTGCGCATCTATGATACGCCTGCACCCAATATGTCTCTCCTTGAGACGAATATGAAGTACTTCACCGATACGCGCAAGGCACTTGAGGCGCACGGCTTTGCCATTGGCCATGCGGGGATGTTCGCGGACTATGCGCCGTCCCGCCTCCTGCGTGCCCTCGTCATCATGGGCGTCGCCGCAGCGGGCGTGCTCTATCTCTCGCTCGTCATTCCGGCGCTGAACCGCCGCCGTCGCGCGGTGCTCCTCGCCTTTGTCGTTCTCGCACTCATCGGCATGATGCCTGTCCTCCTCGGTGCGGGGAGCAAGATTCGCGTACTCGCGGCACTCGCGAGCGCGAATCTCTTTCCGGCGCTCGCCATCACGGGGCTGCTCGATCTCCTCGGCGGACGGCGTTTCGCTAAGGATACGCCAACATGGCGCATCATCGTCGCAGGCTGGGTGCTCCTCGGCATCACGAGTACACTCTCCCTCGTCGGCGCGGGCTATCTCTCGGGCTCACTCGTCGATACGCGCTATCTCCTCGAGTTCGACATCTTCCGCGGGATCAAGCTGACCTTTGTCCTGCCGATGGTGCTCGTGGCGATTGCGTTCATGCAGCGCTTTGATATCTTTGATGGGCAGTTCGACGCGTCGGCGGGCGTCCTCGGACAGGTGCGCGAGATCCTCGCGACCCCCGTGCGCGTCGGCTCGCTCCTCGGCGGACTCGTCCTCATCGGCGCGCTCATCGTCCTCGTCCTGCGCAGTGGGCACACCTCGGGGATGCCCGTGCCCGGGATCGAACTCAAGATGCGCGCCGCGCTGGAGCAGCTCTTCTATGCACGCCCGCGCACGAAGGAGTTCATGATCGGACATCCTGCCTTCCTGCTCGCGCTCTATGCTGCGGTACGGCGGTGGCGGACGTGGATCATCTTTGCTCTCGTCCTCGTCGCAACCATCGGACAGGGCTCCATGGTCGAGACGTTCGCGCACATGCGCACGCCGATGGAGATGTCGCTCGTGCGCGGCATCGGCGGCATCTTCCTCGGCGGCGCGATCGGCGCGGTGCTCGTGGCACTTGTTGCGGCATGGAATCATCTCTTGGAGCGCGTGCGGAAAGCGGTCTGATATCCGTATTCTTTGAGAACGTCGTTCTGTGTGAAAACTGACGATGCTTTGTCAAGGTGTTGCCGTGAATGAGGAAGGGCGAAGCCCAAAAGCGAACCCTAGTGGAGCAAGTGAGTAAAGTATGCGTTCTGCCCCCGGCGTACTTCTTTCGTCCAAGCGCAGCGCGTTTAAGAAGTGCGCCGATATTTAGGCAGATAAGCATACGATCACTTGCGCAACTAAGCGTTCGCGTTGGGTTCGCCCTTACATAAAACTTTTACATTTATACAGGAATGGGAAAATGGAACGGAGGGCGCTTTACCTGATGAAGCGGATCGTTGTATCTGGGTACTACGGCGCGAAGAACGCGGGCGATGAGGCCATGCTCGCGGCGATGCTCGAGGTGCTCGGAGATTTGGACCCGGAACTTCATATCACGGTCATCTCAGCCAACCCTGCCGACACTGAGCGGCGTCACGGCGTCCATGCGGTCGGCTCGCTTGACGCGCGCGGAATCTTCCGCGCCATGCATCAGGCCGACCTCCTCATCAGCGGCGGCGGCAGCCTCCTCCAGAATGTCACGAGCCGCCGCAGTCTCTACTACTACATGGCGGTCATTCTGCTTGCCCTCCTCCTCGGCAAACGCACGATGCTCTACGCGCAGGGCATCGGCCCCGTCACGGGGAAATTTGCCTGTCGCTGCATGCGCTGGCTCGGCAACCGCGTCTCCCTCATCACCGTGCGCGACGAGGGCTCCATGGCAGAGCTGCGCCGCCTCGGCATCCGCCGCCCGCCGATGGAGTGCACCGCCGACCCCGTGCTCGGCATCCACCCCGTTGGACGCGAGGCGGGGCGCACCATCCTCGCCGCCTGTGGGGCGGACGGAGCGCGTCCCGTCGTCGGCATCTCCGTGCGCGACTGGCAGGGCTGGCAGCACTACAAGGAAATCCTCGCCGAGATCAGCGACGCCATCGTCCGCGAGCTCGATGCACGCGTCATCTTCCTCCCCATGCAGTACCCCGAGGATGTGCGGACGGCGGAGACCGTCGCCGCATGGACGAAGGAGGACTGCACCGTCCTCACGGGCGAGTACACGACCGCAGAGCTCCTCTCTCTCGTCGCGAACATGGATCTCATGATCGGCGTGCGCCTGCACGCCCTCATCTTTGCGGGCGTCATGGGTGTCCCCATGATCGGCATCTCCTATGATCCCAAGGTCGACCGCTTCCTGCGCTCCATCGGGGAAAAACCCGTCAACGACCTGCAGGACATCACCACCGCGAGCGTCCTCAAGGAAGTCCGCCGCAAATGGGCGGCACGCAGCGAATTTACAGCGGCAAACGCCGACCTCCTCGCACAGATGCGCAGCCTCGCCGCACGCAACGCTGAGCTTGCCCTGGGACTCATTCACCGGAAAAAGTAACGGGATACCGTCTCTTTGCCGGGGCGTTCCACTTGATGATCAACAAAAAGAGCACTGCACTGGTGATGCGCCAATGCAATGCTCTTTTTTATCTCTCCATGATCCGCATCAGAGCGTCCTTATTCTCCGTCGACGTTGTTGTCGGACGGCCGAGATCCGCGCGCGAGCCGATGGCGGTGCGCACCTCAAGGAAGGTGAGCGCATCACTCCGTTCTACCGCAAGGAGTACCTGTGCGAGCTCTGCCGCATCCGCCGCCGTCTGCACCAGACGGTAGCCGACGGCACGCGCGACGGCGGAAAAGTCCACCGTATGTGCCGCTGTCGGTGCACCGCCGACGCTCTCATGTGCCTCGTTGTTGAGGAGGACGTGTACGAGATTCGGCGGTGCGGCGGCGCCGATGGTCGCCATCGCTCCCATGTGCATGAGGGCTGCGCCGTCCCCGTCGAGGAGAAAGACGCGCTGCGACGGGCGGTGGAGGGCAATACCGAGAGCAATCGCGCCCGCGTGCCCCATCGAGCCGACGGTGAGAAAGTCATGGGCGTGATCCTCGCCGCGCGCCTCGCGCAGCTCAAAGAGCTCGCGTCCCGTCTTGCCCGTGGTTGCGACGACGACGGCACCCTGTGCCGCATCGAGGATCGCGGCGATGGCATCCTCGCGCCGCAGGGGATTTTCATTTGCGTAGTTGTGTTTCGGATGCGTGAGCGCTCCCTTGCGGACGAGGAGCGCGCACTGTCCGCCGGCAGCGAGATGCGGGCGGATACGCTCCATCCATGCAGCGACATCTGCCGCGCGCGACTCTGCCGTGAGCACCATCGTCTTGACGCCCATCGTCTCAAGGAGCGGGAGAGTGAGCCGTCCCTGTACGAGATGCTGCGGCTCGTCGTGGAGGTCTGGCTCGCCGCGCCAGCCAATGACAAAGATGCACGGAATGCCGTAGACCTCCTCGTGGAGGAGGGAGAGCAGGGGATTGACGATATTGCCGAGCCCGCTGTTCTGCAGGTAGACGAGCGGCACCTTGCCCGTCGCGAGGTGATAGCCCGCCGCGAGTGCCGCCGCATTCCCCTCATTCGCCGCGATGATGTGTGACGGGCTGTTCGCCCCGTAGGTATCCATCAG
>CAUTTS010000121.1:0-5492 GCA_963541465.1 uncultured Selenomonas sp. | reverse complement strand
TGCTCTTCTCTCCGGGAACAACAAAGATCGGATAGACAAAATCGCACACCGACAGCTCTGTCTCACGCACAAGATCGCGCATCCCGGACGAGATGCGCAGACGGCGCGGACGAAGTTTTTGATAAATCATTGTGAGTATCTCCTATTACTGAACGAGATAACTAAGTGGCATTCGCCCATAAAGCTAGACCTTCTCAATCACACCAAATTATTTCAAGGATGCTCTTCTTCCAAAGAAAAGCGTGAGCCACATCGCATACAAAGCCATTCCTTTTCCCACGCTGCATAGTCCAACTCGTACTGTTTTTTGGCAGCTGCATTTTGCTCAGCAATCTCAAGATTGTTCTTCTTTTTTTCTCGATTGCCAATCCTAGCACAATATGCACTGGCAACTACGACAACAAGATATTTCCAATCCTCAGATAAAGAAAATGATGCTGTATATAACGAATACAACACAATTCCTACTGCGCATAATAGAACAAGACTAAAAAAAGTCTCTATCGATCCAGGGTCTTTCTTTAAAGGTGTCGGTGGAACAGGCGGTGCAACTTCTTTAGCCAGATCGGTCAAATGCTCACTTGGTCGTTCTACTTCTCCGTAAATGGGAGTACTGCCGACGGCCTTTTTTTCCGTTTTAACAACATTCCCCCATTGATCACGATGTTCTGTTTCCTCGTACTGTGTTTCATGGCCAACGACTTCTGTGCGGACAATCGTTCCCGTACTATGTCCTTTTTTATATAACAAAGGCACACGTGAAATATTGTCACTTCCACATACCGGACAAACATAAGACATAAAAACACTTCTTTCTCTTGAGAAACTCGCCAAGACTATCGTACCAAAATACAGCCATTACACACAATCATCACAGCAATTTTTTATTGCCGTGATAAGCCCGTCGATCGTGTACGTCCCAGCAACGACATACGGATCGAGGCCAAATTGTTTTGCTGTCTCCGCCGTTACCGGTCCAATGCAAACAATCTTCGTATGCTGCAGCGGCGTAATATTGCCGAGCATGCGCACAAGATTCTTGACGGTTGAGGAACTGGTAAATGTAACGTAGTCAAACGCACCGTCCATCATCTGGGCGGCGATCTCCTCCCCATGTTCTGTCTCGGGTACCGTCTCATAGGCTGCGACAACATCGACGATCGCCCCATGGGCACCCAAGGACGCAGGAAGAACGTCGCGAGCCTCCTGTGCGCGCGGCAGAAGGATATGGGCATGCGGCGGCAGAATCGGACGGAGCGCATCCACGACTGCTTCCGCGCGGAACTCTTGCGGCACAAGATCTGCCTCGATTCCGTAGGTGCGCAGACGATCCCGTGTCGCCGTACCGATGGCGGCAATTTTAGCATAGCCGAGTGCGCGTGTATCCTTTCCTGCATGATGAAGCCGTGCAAAGAAATGCTCCACACCGTTGACACTGGTAAAGATCACCCAGTGATAGTCCTGCAGTTTTCCGATGGCAGAATCCAGTCCCGCGTACGAATCGGACGGCGGAACAATGCGAATCACCGGTGCCTCGACGCAGGATGCACCAAGTGCCGTCAGTTTCTCCGTCAATGCCGATGCCTGAGCACGCGCGCGTGTGACAAGAATGCGTTTTCCAAAAAGAGGACGGAACTCTCTGCGGTCGAACCAGCGCAGACGATCTCGCAGACGCACCACATCCCCCACAATGAAGATCGCAGGCGGGCGTATCCCATCACGACGTACCATCTCAGCCGCCTCACCGACCGTCGTCACGTACGTCTCCTGGTCGGCACGCGTCCCCCATCGGATAAGTGCTGCCGGGGTATCTGCGGGACGCCCATTCTCGATCAAATTTTTCGTAATCTCAGGAAGATTTGCCACGCCCATCAGAAAGATCAGTGTATCCACACCTGTTGCGAGATGCTGCCAGCGGACGTGAGACTCAGGTTTTGTCGGATCCTCATGCCCCGTGACCACGGCAAAGGAAACCGCCACGCCTCGATGTGTCACAGGAATACCGGCATAGGCAGGCACACTGATCGCAGAGGTGACACCGGGCAAGATCTCAAAGGGTACTCCACGTTCCAGCAAAACGAGAGCCTCTTCCCCGCCGCGGCCAAAGACGAACGGATCTCCGCCCTTCAGACGAACGACCGTCTTTCCCTCCTCTGCCTTGTCTGCGAGCAGGACATTGATCTCCTCCTGCCGCATTGTATGATGGCAGGACTGCTTGCCGACATAGATCCGCTCTGCTGCCACAGGCACATAGGAGAGAATGCTCTCATCGGCAAGATGGTCATAGACAACAACATCCGCCCGTTTCAGGCACTGCATTGCCCCCACGGTCAAAAGGCGCGGATCTCCGGGACCCGCGCCAACAAGAAACACCATTCCGTTCTTCATGCTGTAATTCCAATCTCTTTCAAAATCTCACGTCCGCCGGCATCGAGGAGTTCCTCGGCAAGAGCAGTTCCCAGAGCCTCAGCCTGCTCGCCTGCGCCGTGTGCATCAGAGCGGCAGATACGCTGTCCATCGACCGAAGCAATCATCGCATCAATGGAAATCTGACCATTGGCATCGACCTCAGCATAGACGCCGACAGGGATCTGACAGCCGCCCTCAACGCGACGCAGGAAAGCGCGTTCTGCCTGTGCCGCCGTCGTCATCCTCTCGTCACGCAGAAACGCAATGGCAGAAAGAATCGCAGTATCCCCAGCGCGGCATTCAATGGAAAGAGCTCCCTGCCCAACCGCAGGAAGCATCGCAGAGCGCGGCAAAATGCTGCGGATACGACGTTCAAAGCCGAGTCGCTTTAGTCCTGCCGCCGCAAGCACAATCGCATCGAACTCCCCCGCGTCGAGCTTGGCAAGACGTGTATTGACATTTCCGCGCAGATCACAGATCGTTAGATCGGGGCGCATGGCAAGAAGCTGCGCACGGCGGCGCAAACTCGACGTTCCCACGCGTGCCCCGACAGGCAGATCCTCCACCGCAGCGTAGTGTGCACTGACAAAAGCATCACCGGGATCGAGCCGTGTTGTAATCGCACCGATGACCAGTCCGTCGGGAACCTCCGTTGGCATATCCTTCAGGCTATGCACAGCAAGATCGATCACATCATCCAGCATCGCCTGCTCAAGTTCCTTCGTAAAGAGCCCCTTGCCGCCGATTTTGGCGAGCGGTGCATCTAGGATACGATCTCCCTTCGTCGTCAGCTCACGCAACTCCACGCAGTAGGACGGATGCTCCTTTTTAATGGCCTCCGCCACATAGTTCGCCTGCCACAGAGCCAACTTGCTCGCTCGTGTACCGATAGTGATTGTGCCGCTGTTCACTGGTTCCTGTCTCTCCCATCGCATCTAACTTAAAAAGAGAACGCATTGCTTCGATGTAAAAAGCCTCATCCTTGGTACCCGCAGATGATCGCAGCTTCATCATCGGGATGCGCAATATCTTTCGCACAATCATACGGCTCATGTGCTCAACCTGACGGCCTTCCTCCTCCGAGAGATCGGGCAGCTTTGCACTCACGCGCTTGATCTCTCGTGCGCGAATGCGCTCGCATCGTCCTGAGAGCAGTGCCATAAGCGGCTGGAAGGAAAGATATTTAAACCGTTCCTGCAGAGCTGTGACCTCCTCTGCAACAATCTTCTGCGCCTTGACTGCCTCTGCTTGCCGCTCTCCCATGTGCTCATCCACCACTGCCTCAAGCGCGTCAATATTATAGAGCTCAATTCCCTTGATCCCTGCAACATCGGGGTCAACATCACGCGGAACGGCAATATCGATAAAGAAAATCTTGCGTCCCTGACGGCGCGTCATGAGGCGGCGCGCCTCCCATGCCTTGATTACATAGTGCGGTGCCCCAGTCGATGTAACGACGACATCAACATGGGTCGCATAGTCCATTGCACGATCAAAGGGGATGGCTTCTCCGCCGATACGCTCAGCAAGAACCTGTGCGCGTTCAATGTGACGGTTGGCAACATAGATCGTCTCGATTCCGTGCGCACGCAGATGCTCCGCTGTCAGCTCCGCCATCTTTCCCGCACCGAAGATCAGCGCGCCGCAGCCCCCAAGCCCGCCCAGCGACGCCGCAGCAAGCTCGACAGCAGCATAACTCACCGACACAGAACGGTAAGCGATGCGCGTTTCCGTCCGTACACGTTTTCCCGTGGCGATCGCACGGTGGAAGAGCAGATTGAGTACCGTTCCGGTCACCCCTGCCTCTCGTGCCAGCGCATACGCCTCCTTCACCTGTGAGAGAATCTGTCCCTCACCGAGTACCAGCGAGTCGAGACTTGACGCCACGCGAAAGAGATGCTCAATCGCCGCATCGTCAGTGTACGTATAGAGATACGCATCCAGATCATCGCCGCCCTGCGCCAGATCATGCAGGAACTGCCGCACGGAGTGCTCCCCCTCCGCGAGATCCTCCACAGCAGCGTAGAGCTCCGTTCGGTTACAGGTAGACAGAACCACAAGCCCGCTCACCCCGTCGTAGTCGCCTAGGTTCTGGAGCCCCGTGCGCAGCTCCTCGCGCGAGAACGAAACGCGCTCACGTACATCAATCGGTGCAGTCCGATGATTGAGCCCCAAAGTCAAGAGCCGCATTACGTAGTTCAACCTCTGCTTTCTCCATCGCACCATGACGAACCATGGTCAAAATATCGGGGCGCAGTGCCGTATGCCAAAAGCGTGTGCGTGCACTGCTCGACGAAATACTCTCCTGAAGTTCCACGCGCAGAGAGGAGACACGCTCCAGCCACATTCCAAAGGCGGGCGGATACATCTCCTCCAGTTCCATCCGTATCGCACGCGAGAGCGCCGGACTGCCGCCTGCGGTCGAGACGGACAGCATCAGCTCTCCACGGCGTATCGAGGCAGGTACCTGAAAAGTTGATGCCGCAGGATCATCAATAACATTGACGGGAATCCCCCTGCGTTTTGCCTCTGCGGCCACGGCCGCATTGACCTCACGCAGATCCGTCGCCGCATAGACGAGAAACGCACCTTCGAGCATCCCGTCCGCATAGCAGGTCTGTTTCCAACACAACCTGCCTGCCGCAGCATGCTCCTGCAGCACCGCTGTGATTTTTGGTGCGATGACACAGATGGATATCTCCGTACCCGCAGAGAGAATGCTGCGTACTTTACGCTCCGCCACCCTGCCTCCGCCGACGAGGATAAGAGAGCGTCCGCTCAGATCGACATTCAGCGGATACAACACGCATCTCACTCCTATTCATCGTACGAGTTTTTGCCCAGCGAAACATGAATCCTATTCATATTCGATATTATACCGCATACAGGCATGAAAAAAAAGAGGAGAAGTCTGAATCCCCTCTCTTTATAGTGATTATCAATTTAGGGAAGCACTGATAAAATGAGGTCTGCCAGATTGGCGTAGATTTTTTGTCCGATTGAGGCAGCAAACCGGACGCATAGCGAGAGCTATGTGGAGGATTTGCTAACGAAAAGCGGGCAAAAAAGATGCGCTAAGATGG
>CAUTTS010000120.1:0-5588 GCA_963541465.1 uncultured Selenomonas sp. | reverse complement strand
GAAGTCGCCATGATTGCGAAAGCTCACCAGATAGAGCTTCAGAGATTTGCTCTCGACCATGCGCTCCGCCGGCATATAGGAAATATAGATCGTTCCGTAGTCCGGCTGTCCCGTAATCGGGCACAGGGTCGTAAACTCAGGACAGTTAAAGCGTACCCAGTAGTCGTGATCCGTATGCTGATTTTGGAAGGTCTCCAATGCCTCAGGCGCATAGTCATATCCGTAGTCCGTCCGCTGAGCGCCGAGCGAGGTCAGCCCCTCCTCTGCTTTTTCTCTTGCCATTACATCCCCAAAAACTTTTGTTCAAATACATCCTGCGGTTCAGGGCGTCCAAAGAGATAGCCCTGAATCGTATCGGTCTTGCATATCTTGACGAGGCAGTCGTACTCGTCCTGACGCTCCACGCCCTCGATGCAGGTGGTCTTGCCGATGCTGTGGCATAGCTCCACCGTATACTCGACGAGCTTCTGATCGAAATGATTGTCCAGAATCCGCATGACAAACGCACGGTCGATCTTGATGATGTCGCAGTTCAGATTCTTGAGCGAGGACAGCGAAGAGTATCCCGTGCCGAAATCGTCCATCGCGATCTTGATGCCATGCATCCGAAATGCGTCGAACTGCGCATTGACGAATTTCATGTCGCTGACGATCTTGCTCTCCGTCAGTTCGAGGACGACGGCATCCGGCGGCATATCATGCCGATGCAGGCAGTCCTCGATGAACTCTAGGAACGAAAGATCCTTGATCTGCTCATAGCTCATGTTGACGCTCATGCGGAAGTTCGGAATCTTCTTCCGCCACTCCTTGCAGACGCGCAGCGCCTGCTCAAAGATCCAGCGCCCGACGGGCACAATGGTCTTGGTCTCCTCAAGGATACGGATGAACTCCATGGGCGCGACCATGTGCCCCTTTTCATTCTTCCAGCGGAGCAGCGTCTCCGCACCGACGATATGCTGGTCGTCACCTGCGACCTGCGGCTGGAAGTATAGCTCGAAATTGCGGCAGCCTGCCTTAACATCCTCGAGGATCTGCTCCTGAATCGTCAGCGACCGCAGCCAGCGGTTGTAGACCTCCTTCGAGAACGCATTCAGTCGATTCTTTCCGCCTGCTTTTGCCGTATCCAGTGCCGCCTGCGCGTATTTATGCAGGACAAGCGGATCGCGCGCCGCCTGCGGATAGAACACCATGCCCGCCGACATGGTGACGAGGTACTGCCGTCCATCATAGACCTGCGGGTGCGCGAACTCGCGCTGGACGCGGATGAAAAACTCCTGCAGCATATCCTCATCCGCCTCCGGATAGATGAGCCCGAACTCATCCCCATCCAGACGATAGAGGGAGAGACGGCGCGGCACATTCTGCAGGATACACTCCGAGATCTCCCGCAGAATTGCATCACCGACCTCATGGTTGAATGCCTCGTTCACCATGCGGAAATTATCGATGCCCATGACGAGGAGACCGCCGCCCTTCCCCGTCTCACGCGCCATGCGCAGCGCCTCGCCAAGATCCTCGGTGAACTGATAGCGATTCAGCAGCCCCGTCACCGAGTCTGCTGCATTACGGCGTGCAAGCTGGCTGATCGTCCCAACGAAGAGATTCGGCTGTCCATCCTCGGACAGTCCGATCTTCCCCTTCAGGCGCAGCCATGTGAGATTGCCCTTCGCATTCGTAATGCGGAAGTCCAGCTGCCGTTCCCGCCCTTCCGTCACGTCCATCAACGAGGAAAATATCGCATCAAAGGCGTGGCGATCCTGTATGCAGACCAAGGGGCGCAGCACGTCGGCAACATGGGTCAGCGTCTCCGACGGCAGCGCATAATCTCGGACAAGTGCAGGCGGAGCAAGAAACACATCGGCAGTCGGATCCATCATGAAGGCATAGTCGGAGGTTGTGTTTTTCATCAGATCAAAGATCCGCTTGTTCTGCCTGAGTATCGGGCTCAGCGGCGCTCTCTTCTTCCCTGCCATCTTCCGTTCCCTCTCTTCTCCATCGCTCTATGGCAAATAAATTAAACTTCCATTTTTATCATTATATACTTTTTCTCCGGGACATGCAACCGACGGACGCTAGGAAGAACTCACTTTATTAGGAAAAAAGTTTCAATGACTTTTTTCCTATATCTATTGAAAAATTTCTTATTTTTTATTATGATAATAGAAAACGTTCACAGAAGCACGGACCAACGAAAGTTCATGTGGGGCATCCGTGCATTTCATACTACTGCAAAGGAGATTCAGGCTGTGGCTGTCATCGAATTAACGAGAGAAACATTTGCCTCCGAAGTCCTAGCGGAAACGCGTATGGTCGTCGTCGATTTTTGGGCGTCATACTGTATGCCGTGCCGTATGCTCATCCCCGTGCTGGAGGAGGCCTCCGCCGCACGCAGCGATGTCAAGTTCTATAAGATCAACGTGGATGATGCACAGGACATCGCCGAGCGATACGGCGTGATGAGCATGCCGATCCTCATCTTCTTTAAGAATGGAGAGCCCGTCGATGAGTCCATCGGGCTCATCACGAAGGATGAACTGCTCGCCATCCTCGAAAAAAACAAATAGTACGGCTGCGCTGCTGCATGACAGTGTTTTACTGTGTGCAGCAGTTTTTTTCGTCGTTGCGCTGACGCATGGACTCATAGAGGATCGCCGTGGCGGCCGAGGCGACGTTGAGCGACTCCGCCTGCCCGCACATTGGGACGTAGAGGTGCTGACACGCACCTAAGAGGCGCTCCGATACACCGTTTGCCTCGTTGCCGAGGACGACAATCGTGGGGCGGCACAGATCCGCTGCAAAATGCGTCACAGCATCGGCGTCGCACGCGGCGGCATAGAGATATAGGCTTTGCTCCTGTGCGAAACGCAGGAGTTCCTCATCATCGACGCCGCTGATAAAGGGAACGTAAAACAGAGAGCCCATCGTCGCACGGACAACCTTGCTGCTGTATACATCTGCACAGCCGCGCAGAAGTATCACGCCCGCTGCGCCCGCTGCATCCGCCGTGCGCAGAATCATGCCGACGTTGCCGGGATCCTGCACACGATCAAGAGCCAGATAAAACGGTGCTTTCTCCACCGCGTGTACGAGATCGGTCAATGCCCTGCGGGGAGGACGCTGCAGCAGCAGCAGGATTCCCTGTGGTGCGTCCGTCTCCGCGCAGGCGTCAAAGAGCCGCGCGGAGACGCAGCTAACCGGCACGCCGCGCAGCCGCAGCTGCTCTGCCAGCACGGCAGCCCGCTCCGCCGCCAAGGCACGCTCTGTCAATATGGCGTGCAAGATCTGTTCGTCTGACCGCGCTGCCATCTCGGCAAGACGCAGTCCCTCCACCAAAAACACATTTTCCTTGGCGGCGCGACGCGGGCTGCGCGCCAGCACGGAGAGGCGACGGATGAGGGGGTTCTCCGCACTCGTGATTGTCTCGATCTTTTTCATTGTATAAAAAGAGCCTGATGAATCCGATGACTCATCAGGCTGCTCCCATCTTACTGATTTTCCTTTGCGACGTTCACAAGCTGCGTGAATGCCGCTGCATCGGCAATGGCGAGATCGGCAAGCATCTTGCGGTTAACCTCGACCCCTGCATTCGTCAGACCCGCAATAAAGCGGCTGTACGAGATGCCGTTCGCACGCGCTGCCGCATTGATGCGAGCGATCCAGAGACGACGGAACGTACCCTTCTTTGCACGACGGTCACGGCGCGCATAGTAGAGCGCCTTCATGACGGTCTCGTTTGCCTTCTTGAACTGCTTGCTGCGCGAGCCGCGATAGCCCTTGGCAAGCTTCAAAATCTTCTTATGACGACGGTGTGCCGTAACACCGCTCTTTACTCTTGGCATAGCAATTCCTCCTGTTTCCTACCCACGTAGGGTTCTCTCCGTTGCCCCGTTTATGCGTAGGGGAGCATCTTGCGGATGCGCTTGTAGTCCGAGTTATCGGCAAGTGCTGCCTTGCGCAGGTTACGCTTGCGCTTCGGCGTCTTCTTCTCCAGAATATGTCTCTTGTACGCCTTGTTGCGGCGGAACTCCCCACTCCCTGTTACAGTAAAGCGCTTTGCTGCAGCGCGGCGCGTTTTAATCTTCGGCATCGCCATTTCCTCCTTTATCTTCCTGCTTCGCGGGTTTTGCCGCCTTGGCGGGCTTCTGCACCTTCGGCGAAAGAATCATTGTCATATTCTTTCCCTCGAGCTTCGCACCGCGTTCGATCGACACGAGATCGCCCAGCCGCTCGGAGACGCGGTCGAGAACCACGCGCCCGAGTTCCGGATGGGAGAGCTCACGCCCACGGAACATGATCGTCACCTTGACCTTGTTGCCCTCTTCGACGAAGCGAAGCGCATTCTTCAGCTTGACATTGAAGTCATGCTCGTCGATGTTCGGACGCAGCTTGACCTCCTTGATGCTGATGGTCTTTTGCTTCTTCTTCGCTTCTTTCTCACGTTTCTGCTGCTCATAGCGAAACTTTCCAAAGTCCATGATACGGCAGACGGGCGGCTTCGCCTTCGGCGCCACCTCGACCAGGTCGAGATGCTGCTCCTCCGCCATGCGAAGGGCATCGCGCGTCAGCATAATGCCAAGCTGTTCCCCCTCCGCACTGGTGACACGCACCTCACGGATATGGATTTCCTCATTGATTCGCAAAGATTCCCTGCTTATGGCAAGAACACCTCCTGGTACGGATGCGCAAGATTACGCCATCCGGCAATAGAAAAGGGCGGCATAAAGCCACCCTGATACACTCTCTCATGCAACCCGTCGGTCATCTGTGCCCGCAGGTGAGAAGCGGTGGCTTCTGCTTTCAACGAGAGATATACTACCACAGATCGGAGTATCCTGTCAATACTCCAGCGCACGCGTCGTAATTTTTTCCTGTACGAGCGCGATAAAGTCCGCAACAGGCAGGACTGTGCTGTCCTTCTCTCCATACTTGCGGAAGGCGACGGTGCCGCTCTCCATCTCCTGATCGCCGACCACCAGCGTGTACGGCGTCTTCTTGACCTGGCTCTCACGAATCTTGTAGCCCGTCTTTTCGTTGCGCGCGTCCACCTCGACGCGGAGGCCAAGGTCGAACATCTTCTTATACAGTTCCTCTGCGTATGCGGCATGACGCTCCGTGATCGGCAGGATACGTACCTGCACGGGAGCCATCCACACGGGGAATGCACCTGCATAGTTCTCGATCAGGATACCGATAAAGCGCTCAATCGAGCCATAGACCACGCGATGCAGCATGACGGGACGATGTTTTTCGCCGTCCTCACCGACATAGGTGAGATCGAACTTCTCGGGCAGACTCATATCAAGCTGGATCGTGCCGCACTGCCACGTACGTCCGATGGAGTCACGCAGGTGGAAGTCGATCTTTGGTCCGTAAAACGCGCCGTCTCCCTCGTTGACGACATAGTCCAGACCGCGGTTTTCCAGTGCCTTCTGCAGGCCATTCGTCGCCATCTCCCACATCTCGTCCGTGCCCATCGAGTCCTCGGGACGCGTCGAGAGCTCCGCCTTGTACGTCAGACCGAACGTGCGGTAGACCTCGTCGAAGAGGTCAATCGTGTGCTGGATCTCGCCCTCGATCTGATCGGGGGT
>CAUTTS010000119.1:0-5643 GCA_963541465.1 uncultured Selenomonas sp. | reverse complement strand
ACTGCTGCGCCGTATTCCGCTGCATATCCCACAGACGATGCCGCGAATCCTATACCTCGTCGGCATCCTTTTGACTGCGGCAGGCGTCCACAGCTTTATCACGACGCGCATCTACGACAAGATCCTCTTTGAACACCTCTCATTTGGCGGACTCGTGGGAACATGGGCATACCAATGCGACCTGCTCCTCATGTTCCTCGCCTGTGCATGTCTCGCCATCTTCTATCAGTCATGGCGCATGCGGAAATAAAAATAAAAAGACGCTTTTCACCAATACGTGAGAAGCGTCTTTTTTTAGCCGCCCTTACATCATCGCATCCATCGCGTCAAAGATCGGCAGGAGAAAGGATAGCACGGCAAAGAAGATGAGCCCCGCGACAACGACGATCATGATTGGCTCAGCGAGTGCCGTCACGCGCTGTCCAATGGTCTCCGCCCGGCGTGCACAATACTCTTCCGCCTGCGGAAGAATGCGTTCCAATTCCCCCGCCTCCTCGCCTGCGGCCAGCATGTCGCGTACGAGAGACGGCAGATAGGGGTCATTGACCATGATCTGTGTGAGGCTGCGCCCCTCAATGAGCTGCTGCTCCATACGGTTCAGCTGGCGGTGGATCGCACGATTGCCCGTTGCCGTGCACGCCAGTGCGACGGCGCGGTCGAGGCGAATCCCACTGCGCAGAAGAACGGCGAGAACGCATAGGATCATCTGCCACGCGCGACAGCGGATGAATACGCCCACAACAGGCAGGCGCAGGATACAGCGGTCACAGAGAAAGCGCACCGATGGGATGCGCAGGAGCAGCCCAATACTGAGGGGCACGGCGAGAAGGACAAATACCGTCGCCGCAGGCGCATCGGCGATCTGTGCCGACGCTGTGAGGAGCAGCTGTGTCGGCAGCGGAAGATCGGCACGCAGATCCGCTAGGAGTGCCGCGAAGATGGGCAGAATAAAGACGGTCATGAGGGCGATGGAGAGCACGACGGCCACCAGCAAAAAAAGCGGATAGAGGAGCGCGCTCCACAGTGCCTCGCGCATACGGTGCTCCTCTGTGAGAAACGTCGCCGCCGCTCCGAGCACGACATCGAGCGATCCGCTCTCTTCCCCCGCGCGTACCATGCCGACAAGAACAGGGGAAAAGATCTGTTGCTTCGTCTCCATCGCCTGTGAAAGCGGCATCCCCTGCACGACCGCATGATGCAGGGACTGACGCAGTCTGCACGACGGCGATACTTCTCCCGCACCGTCGTGCAGGCGTTCCAGTGCGCGGTGCATGGGAAGTCCTACGGCGAGGAGGACAGATAGCTCCTGAAAGAAGGCGATCCGCTCCTCGTCCGTCACACCGCCGCGGCGCGAGAGCCACTGCCGTGTCTGCTGCGGTAAGCGCAGCGGCCGCCGCTCCTCGATGCGCACGGTCGTCTCACCGCGCTCCATGAGCATCCGTGCCGCTGCCGGTGCGCTTTCGGCTTCAATGATGCCGTGTATCTTTCGCCCCTCTGCCGTACACGCCGTATAAGAAAACACCGTCATGCGAGGATGCCTCGTGCACGGAGTACGTCCTCTGCCGTCTCCGCCGTCTGCATCCCCTGCGCGGCGCCGCTCATCATGAGCGTCTCAAGCTGATCATAGCGTCCCTGCCGCAGGACATTGCGCACGGCGGGGGTGCCAACCAGCGTCTCAAATACGGCAATACGTCCACCGCCCCGCCGTGGCAGAAGCCGCTGGGCAAAGATGCCGCGTACGACATCAGCAAACTGTGCGCGCACCGCATCCCGCGCATCCGCCGGGAAGAAGCTCTCCACGCGGCGCGCTGCCTGTGCTGCCGCCCCCGCGTGGATTGTCCCCACGACGAGCACGCCCGTCGCCGCCGCGAGGAGTGTCGCCTCAAGTGTCGCGCGGTCACGGATCTCACCCACGAGCAGGAGGTCGGGATCCTCACGCAGCGCACTGCGCACTGCGTCGGGAAAGGAAACAAAATCCCGCCCCTCTTCCCGCTGGCTGAAAAAGGCACGATCTGCGGCAAAAACGTATTCGACGGGATCCTCAAGTGTGATGATATGGAGGGAGCGCGTATGGTTGACCGCATCAATGAGCGCGGCAAGCGTCGTCGTCTTTCCTGCCCCCGTCGCTCCGCAGAGCAGCACGAGTCCATCCCGCATCTCAAGAGCCGTGCGCACGGCAGACGGCATACCGATCTCATCGGGCGTCATGATGCGCTCTGGCAGGAGCCGCAGGGAAAGAGCCATCCCTTCCTGCGTCCGATAAAAGTTTCCTCGAAACCGCCGTCCCTCCCAGTTCCACGCGGCGTCAACATCCTGCACAGAAAGAAGTGCGCGCTGCGCATCCGAGAGCATTTGACAGGCACACGCCTCCATCATTGACGCTGTCGGGACGAGATCCTCCGCCATCAGTACACCGTCGCGTCGCAGCTGTATATGCTGATGCGGTGCCGCATGGAGATCCGAGGCCCTCACTTCCATCATGCGGCGCAGCAGATTCTGCCATGCGTCCATTTCATCCATAGAGTACACGCTCCACCTCCTCGATCGTCGTCTCCCCTGCGATCGCCTTTGTCGCGCCGTCCAGCCAGAGAGAGCGCATCCCTGCCTCCTCTGCCGCGCGCCGCAGTTCATCTCGTGATTTTGCCGCGAGGATCGCCGTGCGGATACGCTCGGAGATGGGCAGCATCTCATGTATCGCCATACGTCCATGATAACCGCTCCCGTGACAGTGCGGGCAGCCGCATCCGCGCACGAGCGTTACCCCCTCGTGATAGAGCGGGCCGAGGAGGAGTGCCTCATCTGAGCCTGCAGCGACGATGTACGTCTCACGACAATGCACGCAGACACGGCGCACAAGCCGCTGGGCAACGACCCCCGAGAGCGTCGCCGCGAGCAGATAGGGCGGCGTCCCCATCTCGATCATGCGAAAAATCGCGGCGACACAGTCCTCCGTATGGAGCGTCGAGAACAGCGCATGTCCCGTGAGGGCAATACGCACCGCCATCTCCGCCGTCTCACGGTCGCGGATCTCGCCCAAGAGGATCTTCTGGACATCCTGCCGCAGTGCTGCCCGCAGTCCTGCGACAAAGGTCAGCCCCGCCTCTGGACATACGGCAAACTGACTGATCCCGTCGATACGTCGCTCCACGGGATCTTCGAGCGTCATGATGTGACAGTTTGGGTCATTCAGCTCGGCAAGTGCTGCATAGAGCGTCGTCGTCTTGCCCGAGTTCATCGGACCACAGACGAGGAGAAGCCCTGTCGGCCGATGGATGAGTCGTTCAAAAATCGCTTCGTTTTCCGGCGTGAAACCGAGCTCCCTGCAGCGAAGAAATCGCTCCGTTCCGTCCATAATACGCACGACCATGCGCTCGCCGCCCACAACGGGAAGAACCGCCACGCGCATATCGACACTGCGCTCCCCGTGTGGATAACGAATCTGCCCATCCTGCGGACGGTTTCGCTTTGCCGTGTCGATACCCGCCATCACCTTTAGCCGTGCGATAACGACCGGAGCGATCGCCGCCGGCAGCAAGCTCGGATAAGGGCGCAGCAGCCCGTCAACGCGGACGCGGATGCGCAGTCCATCCTCCATCGGCTCAAGATGGATATCCGTCGCCTCTTCGTCCAGTGCTGCATCGAGAACAGCGTCCACAAGCGTCAGTACATGACTGCCGCGTCCCTCCGAACGGGACGGCAGGCGCATTTCACGTATGGCATTTGTCACAAGACGCTGCAGCATTTCCTGATCCATCGGTATAGCTCCTTTCCGATGTGCCGTCATAATCCACCGCAAGGAGATACAGCCCGCCTGCCGGAGCCGTGGGTGGCGCGAGCCGACGATCCCGTGCCGCAAAGATCTCTGCAAAGCGATCCTGGGAGATACGCCCCGTACCGACCGCCACAGCCGTACTGACGATATTGCGCACCATGTGATAGAGAAAGCCCGTGCCGTGGATATAAAGCGAGAGACGCCCCGCCCCCTCTGCCGTCAGACGTATCGTATCGAGCGTACGGACGGGCGACATCGGCGCACCACCCGCCGCACGAAACGAGGAGTAGTCATGCGTCCCCTCAAGGAGATGCAGCGCCGCCCGCATCGTATCGTGATCGAGCGGCTGAAAAATCTGCCACGCATAGCTGCGCGTGAAGGGATTCGGCACACGGCACTCCTCCATACGATAGACGTACGCCTTGCCCGTCGCACTGTGACGCGCACTAAAGTCCCGCGCCGCCTCCCACGCCTCCGATACGACAATATCCGGCGGCAGGAGGCCATTCACTGCACGCGGCAGGCGCTCCGTCGGGATGCGGCCGTCCGTGAAGAAATTCACCACCTGACCATAGGCATGAACCCCCGTATCCGTGCGCCCCGCCGCCGCGAGCTCCACCGTCTCACCGCAGACCTTGGCGAGAGCCGCCTCAAGGACATTCTGTACGGCACGGATGGGCATCGTCTGCCGCTGAAAACCGTGATAGTTCGTCCCATCGTAGGCAACCTTCAGTGCGATATTCCGCGCACGCGCCTTCATCGTTGCCACATGCTCAGGGCGCAAGACTCAGCCCTCCCACACTCACAACACAGATGCCCGCCGCACCGAGGACAAAGACGGCGACAGCCGCATAGTCGACACGCCCGATGTGCAGTGCCTTCATCTGCGTACGTCCCTCTCCGCCACGGTAGCAGCGTGCCTCCATCGCCATCGCGAGCTCATCCGCACGGCGAAACGCAGAGAGAAAAAGCGGCACGAGCACGGGTACAATGGCTCGCATCCGCCGCACGATACTGCCGTGCTCAAAATCCGCCCCGCGTGCCTTCTGCGCCTTCATGATGCGATCCAGTTCCTCCAGCAGCGTCGGGATAAAGCGCAGGGCAATGGTCATCATCATCGACAGCTCATGCACGGGAACGCCCACATGGCGTAGCGGAGAGAGGAGTGCCTCCAACCCGTCGGTCAGGCGCAGCGGGCTCGTCGTCAGTGTCAGCAACGTACTTAGCAGAATGAGCAAGATAAGGCGCAGCCCGATATACACACCGTGCATCAGCCCCTCCCACGTCGCCGACAGGGGGCCGACGGCAAACAGTTCCGTCCCCGGCGTCATAAAGAGATGCACGCCGAACGTAAAGAGCACGATCCAGAGAATCGGACGAATCGAGCGCAGCTGCATCCCGAGCGGAACCTGTGAAACGATCATAAGCAGCGCAATACTGACGCCGAGCGCAAGAAAGCCTGCCGCATTCTCGACAAAGAAAACGAGCAGCAGGTAGAAGAACAGGAGAACAATCTTGACGCGTGGATCCATGCGGTGCAGGAAGGAATCTCCGGGCAGATAGCGTCCGATTTGTATGTCATTCAGCAAATTACCACATCCATTTTTTCATTTTTCCTATTATACCATCTGATCTACTGTTTTTCATTTATTTTTCGAGAAAGCTATGATATAATTTCATAAAATCTCGATATAGTATGTATACTAGAATAATGATTTACTATGCCTGTATATGATGTGAAAGATAAGAAAGGTTCCCTTATGGAAGATGCATTCATCGGGCGGCAGGCGATCCTCGATCTGCAAAAGAATGTCTACGCATACGAGATTCTTTTTCGCAGCGGTCTGAAAAACGCCTTTGACCCCAACCTC
>CAUTTS010000118.1:0-5691 GCA_963541465.1 uncultured Selenomonas sp. | reverse complement strand
TGTAATCTTTCGAGGCAGAGTTGCGCAACATAAGAATTTATCAGTGTTTCCTTAGGAAGCACTGATAAAATGAGGTCTGCCAGATTGGCGTAGATTTTTTGTCCGATTGAGGCAGCAAACCGGACGCATAGCGAGGGCTATGTGGAGGATTTGCTAACGAAAAGCGGGCGAAAAAGATGCGTCAAGATGGTTGTGCCGAATTTATCAGTGTTTCCTTAAAAATCAGTGTTCCCTAACTTACACCGCTGCACCCTCAATGCCAAACGCTCTCATGTCGTCCGCCACGTTCGTGATGCCGCCGATGCCAAACGTCTCCACGAGCACCTTCGCCACATTCGGCGAGAGGAACGCGGGCAGCGTCGGACCGAGGTGGATGTTCTTCACGCCAAGGTGGAGCAGGGCAAGCAGAACGATGACCGCCTTCTGCTCATACCACGCGATATTGTATACCACAGGCAGCTTGTTCACATCGTCGAGACCGAACACTTCCTTCAGCTTCAGTGCGATGAGGGCGAGCGAGTAGGAATCGTTGCACTGTCCCGCATCGAGCACGCGCGGAATGCCGCCGATATCGCCGAGATTCTTCTTGATGTACTTGTACTTTGCGCAGCCCGCCGTCAGGATTACCGTATCCTTCGGCAGTGCCTCAGCGAAGTCAGCATAGTACTCACGCGACTTCATACGTCCATCGCAGCCTGCCATCACGACGAACTTCTTGATCGCGCCGCTCTTCACCGCCTCGACGACCTTGTCCGCCACGGCAAAGACCTGCTCATGGGCAAACCCGCCAACGATCTCACCTGTCTCGAGCTCCGTCGGGGGTGCGCACTTCTTCGCGCACTCGATCACAGGCGTGAAATCCTTCTCGCCGTTCACGAGAGGAATATGCGTGCAGCCCTCAACACCGACCGCCGCCGTCGTAAAGAGGCGGTCCTTGTAGCTGTCCTTCGGCGGCACAACACAGTTCGTCGTCATGAGGATCGGTCCGTTGAACTTTTCGAACTCCTCCTTCTGCTGCCACCACGCATTACCGTAGTTGCCGACGAGATTGTCGTACTTCTTGAACTTCGGATAGTAGTGCGCGGGGATCATCTCGCCGTGCGTGTAGACATCAACGCCCGTGCCCTTCGTCTGCTCGAGGAGACGTTCGAGATCCTTGAGATCATGCCCCGAGATGAGAATGCCGGGACGGCTGCCGACGCCGAGCTTCACCTTTGAAATCTCGGGGTTTCCGTAGCTCTCCGTATTCGCCTTGTCGAGGAGTGCCATGCCCGCAACGCCCCACTTGCCCGTCTCAAGGACGAGTGCCGTCAGCGCATCGCCGTCCAGCGCGTCATCGAGGAGTTTGGCAAGAGCACTCTGCAGGAACGCATCCACTTCCTCATCCTCATAACCGAGCGCATTCGCGTGCTCCATGTACGCCGAAAGACCCTTCAGCCCGTACATCGTCAGCTCACGCAGACTGCGCACATCCTCATTCTCCGTTGCGAGCACGCCGACCGTCTTGGCCTTCGCCGCAAAGTCCGCACGTGCGCCCGACCACTGTGCCGCCGCGGGGAGTCCCGACGCATCACCGAGCTCGTGCAGAAGCTGCTCCTTCAGCGCGAGGCTCTCCTCGATCACATCCATGATCGCCTCGCGGTCAAAATTGGCATTCGTGATCGTCACGAACAGATTCATCGTAATGCGATGATTTGTCTCCACCGAGACCTTCTTGCCCGCTGCACGCAGTGCCGTCGTCACCGCGCCGAGACCCTTCGTCACATCGACGAGGAGGTCCTGCATCGCTGCGACATCCGGCTTCTTCCCGCAGACGCCCTGCACCGTGCAGCCCTTGCCGCCTGCCGTCTCCTGACACTGAAAACAAAACATCTTAGCATCCATAGATAACTCTCCTTTGCGAAAATCCACATTTCTTGTGTCCGATTATAGCAAAGGGAATACTCCATCGACGTAACATATGTTACTAGAGAATAATCAATAGTAGTTCTCATCTTATGGAATCGCTGATAAAATGAAGTCTGCCAGATTGGCGTAGATTTTTCGTCCGAACGAGGCGGAAAACCGGACGCAGAGTGGTGCTCTGTGGAGGATTTTCCGCCGAAGTGCGGGCAAAAAAGATGCGTCAAGATGGCGCGGCTGAATTTATCAGCGATTCCTTATGTAATACTGCACGGGGAAGTCTGCATCAAACGCCTGTATATCCGCCAGTGTATCAAACTCATAAATGATGCCGTCTGCGTACTCCCGCCGCTCGAGCGCGAGTTCGTCAATATGGCGCATATAGAACTGCTCCCAGAGCAGGCCGCGCACGGATGCATCCTGCTCATACGCCTCGCGCAGGAGCGCAGCGAAGTGCGCGCTGAACGCCCGTGAGAAATATACCTGCCCGAGCATATACCATCCATGCACGCCGCCGATCTGCACATCAGTGATGCGTCCATCGCCATCCACGGTGAGATAGTACTCCTCGCTGGGTGCATCGCCATACACCGATGCATAGTAGGAGCGGTAGACATACGGTGTAAAAACATTCTCCGTAAAGTAGTTGTCTGCTGAGCAGATATAGGTATTATCGAGTACGTCGAGCACGCGAAAAAGGGACGACGTATTGTTGCAGCAATGATAGTCCTCATTGTCGACCAGATGAATGTGCGGATCCGATGCAAGATAGGAAAATTGTTCCTTCAGATATCCAACGACAAGGTATATGTCTGCGATTCCCGCCGCGCGAAGCTGTGCGATCTGCCGCTCGACCAGCACCTCACCGCGGACGCGCAGGAGCCCCTTCGGCGTGTGGTCTGTGATGGGCGCAAGACGGCTGCCATAGCCCGCCGCCATCAGCACCGCATTCGTCACGCGATAGGGAGCAAGGCGCGCCGCTGCCTGTGCCCGCGGTACGGCATCCTCCGCATCAAGCAATGCGATTGCCGCATCAAATGCATCTTTGGTCATATCGTCTCCCATGCCTCAATCAGCTGCTCATTCAGAATGCGGATACAGCGATACAAGAAGGACGCCGAGAAAGACGAGGCCGCAGCCCAGCACCATCTGTCCCGAGATCTCTGCTCCGGCAATGCCCCACTGCAGCAATACGCCCCATATAATATAGGTCGCATTCGTCGCCATACCACGTGCACAGCCGATGGCACGATTGACCGCATACCAGAGAAAATAGGACGCGCCCGCAACAGCACCTGCGGCGGCGAGGGTCATAAAGGGCAAAGGAGCTGCGGAAAGTGCACGCAGAGGAGCATCGTCCGAGAAAAAGACCAGTGTGATCCCCAGCAAAACCGCTCCCGAGATGCACTCACGCAGCGTAATGGCAAGATCCGGCTCGATGTCTGCCATACCACGTACGGCCAGCACAATCTCACCGCCCCAGCAGAGAGCGGCAAGGAGCGCACACGCCATGCCCGGAAGGAGGAGCAGCGGCGCACCCTCCGGCGGTACAACCCCCGTGATCACCCCGCCGGCAACAGCAAGAACGATACCGATGCCCATACGCAGTGTAACCTGCTGATGCAGGAGCAGACGCGCCAAAAGACAGCCAACGACAGGGTAGAGGGCTGAGAGCGCCAGCGCATAGGTCGGTCCCGCCCACAGGATGCCAAGGCAGTACGAGAGCTGTCCAATCGGTCCGCCAAGTAGGGCGGCGGCACAGAGCAAGAGGCCGGATCGGCTAACGACCGTACGTATGGCACGAAATGTCCCGCGAAGGCCATTCACTGCAAGCAAAAAAATCGCGGCACTCATATCATTGACCGCCGTACAGGCGAGCGGAAAGCCAATGCCGACAACAAGCCCTGCCCCTGCCGCCGATGCACCCACACCGTAGAGATAGTTGTTGCAGCCCCAGAGGAGCCCGCTCACGATGCCGAGCATCACCCACACCGGATAGCGTACCATCACAGCATCTCCCATTCTTTCCGCGCTTTGACGGCGTACTCCTTCGCGAAGCGGAACTGACTCTCCTCGTACGGACCGAATGTCACGCCGAGCGAGCTTTTATAGACACTCCAATCGTACCAGAGGAGTCCGCCCACCGCCATATAGGTATGGATGCGTGCACGCAGCAGAGCATCAAAGCCCTCAGGGAAGTATGCCGCGATGAGCTGCTCCGTCTCCTCCTCACGATAGTCGGCATAGATGGCAAACATAGCGATGTCAATCAGCGGATCTGACAGACCTGCATACTCCCAATCAATCAAATAGGGGCGCTCACGCCCCTCCACAAAGAGGAAATTATCCGAGACGGCATCAATATGGCAGAGTGTCGCCGCCTCCGCCAGAAATGGAGCGACAAAGGGGCGAAGCGAAAAGACCTGTTCCTGCACAGCAATGTAGGTACTGTTTCGGCGAGCCTCCGCCGGCATCAGCGTCTCATAAAAGAGAAGCTCGGTAAACGGGTCAAATACTTTCACGCCGCGCAGCCTGCGCTCATGAAAGGAACGCAGCGCAGCCATGCAGGAGGCAACCTCCTCCGCATTGTGTGGGTCACAGACATGGGAGTGCTCATAGTAGCGCGAGATCTTATACCCCGGCTGTGTGCTCAGTGCCACGATGCGCTCCGTGATGCCCGTGGCAGACAGGAGCTCATAGACCGCCTTCTCATTTTCGCGGTCGATCAGACGCTCCGTCCCCTCTCCATTGCAGCGAAAAATATACTTTTTCCCATCCGCGGTAAAGAGGAACGAATCGTTCGTCATACCTTCCTTCAGCGGCAGAAGAATCCCTTTGGCGGCACTCTGCCCAAAATGCAGGCGAATCGTCCGCCGGATCAACTGCTCCTGTGCCTCATTCATCGAATCCATTCCTCTTTCCTGCGCCTTAGGGAAACACTGATGCGCGCGGCAACGGATAAAATAAGATTATGCCTCATTCATGCCTTTATGATTCATCACGAGCATACGACAGGCGCATGAACTAATTCTTCCAACAATCGCACATCTACATTTTTGATATACCCCCCTTCCAGCATCTGTGCGGAGGCTTGTTTCCGGCCCCACCGATTTCTTACTTCTCGAAAGTCCTGTACGCCACTGTTCCGACGGAGCTGTTCCTGAGCGGCTCGCATCTCCGGGTGCCTTTGCTCAATCAGTGCTGAACACATGACGCTGTCCATGGCCAGCCGATTGCGCAGTTCTTCTGATGCCCCCATGGAGACACCATTCCCATATTCATACCATATAAAATTTTCATCCCAGAATCCCATGGGAATATCATCGGCAACCATCATCGCATACACATCATCTTCACCATACACAATGCGATCTAAAATTTCTTCCGTATACGAATGAATCAGATGTCGCTCCCCCATAAACGCAGCACCACAGGCGAAATCACTATAAATCAAATATGCTTCCTTTATCGCAGCAGCATCCCTATCCAGATACGGTTTTAAGCAGATTGGATTCATTGTATTTACGAGGTGAAACTCTCCTTTTTCAACACGATAGCAACACTGTCGTCCAAAGGCCACACGATAACCATTCCCTTTCATAAAGGAAATCATTTTACTCAGGACATTGTTATCATATAAGAAATCCCCGGGCGAGATCATCTTGACATAACAACCGCACGCAGCACGTAGGATATTCATCGTATTGTGCACAGTCCCCTTGTTCTCCGGATAAGAAATAATTGTATAATCTGTAAAGCCATGGTGCAGGAACCATTTCTCAATGTCCT
>CAUTTS010000117.1:0-5841 GCA_963541465.1 uncultured Selenomonas sp. | reverse complement strand
GGGTACATCCTGCGCCGCTCTAGTGCTCGGGCTTGCTTTCGCTCGCCCGCCGCTCGCATCGGCGCGACTGTCATAATATAACACACGTCACATCTCTCGTCAACCCCTCTTTTTCGTTTTTTTCGCTTTTCGTCAAAAAAACCGTATGATATAATCATATTCTATTATAGAAGGAAGTCTTGATGAAGGAACTATTGTCATGCATGAATACAAGCACAATCTCATCCTCCCTGCGCTTCACGCAGCACTGCCCTTCCCGCCGTCACAGGAGGTCGTCTGTATTGGCGGAGGGCGGACACCGGCAAAAGATTGGATGGCGCAGCTCGTGCAAAAATCCGAAAAAGGCGGTACCGACCGCCCTATCTGGGCCATTGATCGCGGCGTCAATATCTGCTATGCTGCCAATTTGCCGCCCGCGCTTCTCATCGGTGACGGCGACAGTGCAGACGCGGCAGCGTGGGCGTGGGGCGCAAGAGCCGCGCAGGTACATTCCTTCCCGCCCGAAAAGGACGCCACAGACACAGAGCTCGCTCTTCATATTGCCGCCGAAAAACCTTTGCCACCGCTCCTCATCCTGACGGCCGCATTCGGCGGTCGACTCGATCACCTCATGAGTACCGCCGCCGTCGCCGCACACAGCTCTGTGCCATGCGTACTCGCAGATGAGCGCGAGTCTCTCTTTTATCTGCATGACCGCGCGTCTTTGTCCATCACCTGCGAAAAGCCCCCGCGTGCCATTTCCCTTCTCCCATTCACAGAGGAATGTACAGGCGTATGCACCGAGGGTCTGTACTGGGAGCTGACGGACACACGCATTACGAGCCGCTCCTCACGCGCCATCAGCAACGTCCTCGCCCACGACAACAGCACAAAAGCATTTACGGTCTCCATCAAAACCGGTATCCTCGGCGTCTATCTCTGTCACATAGAATAAGGAAACTACATATATGAATATCAACATCCCGCAGACCTATTTCAGCAAGCTCATGCGTGCTGTCGTCGAGTTTGAACTCATCGACAACGGTGACCGCATCCTCATCGGTGTCTCCGGCGGCAAGGACAGCATCTTTCTCACCTATGCACTCGCCATCCTACGCGAACGGCTGAAGAAAGACTTCACCATCGCCGCATTCACCGTCAACCCACAGTTCGACGATCCCATTGACACCGATGCGATTGCGGCGTTCTGCAAAAGCCTCGGCGTTCCGTACGAGGTCGTTGACGTTGACATTGCCGGAGCAATCGCGGAGCAGGAGGAAAAAAGCCCCTGCTTTACCTGTGCTTTCTTCCGCCGCGGTGCGGTCAACCGCTACGCAAAGGAACATCACATGAACAAGGTCGCCTACGCCCACCATCATGACGACGCGGTGGAGACCTTTCTCATGAGCCTGTTCTACTCAGGGCAGCTCAATACCTTCCGTCCCAAGACCTACCTCGACAAGACAGGCATCACCGTCATCCGCCCGCTCGTCTACTTCCGGGAGCAGGAGCTCATCGACGCCATCCCCCTGCACGGCTTCACCCCCATCCCGTCGCCCTGTCCGCACAACGGAAACACCACACGGCAGACCATCAAGGAGCTCATCGCACGCCTCAGTGCGGAGAATCCAAGCCTCTACAAACACCTTGCAGCCGGAATGCGCGAAGGCGCCCTCGGTGAGCTCTGGCCTGCAAGCAAAACCCGCAAGGAGATGGAGCACACCTACCGAGCCTTTATGGCGAGAAAATAGCGCTCAGCCAAAATGTTTCCGTACCAGCTCCGCGAGCCGTCCCTCCTTCGCCGCCTGTGCCGCATCTGCCTGAACGAAATTCTTCGTCTCCAAGCGCATCTTCTCATCAAAGCCCAGAATATAGTTCGTCGCGATGAGGTAGATGATGCGCGTCGGTGCCATCCCATAGACCTGATGCTGCAGAATATGCCGAATACGCTCCGCGTCGTTCGGGTATTCTGCTTTTATTTTGTCCGAGTGATAGAGCCGCTTCACAATCTCCGTGATGTAAAGCCCCGACTTCATATAGAGATCGGCAAACGTGTGCGTCGGATCGTCGTAGCAGCCGGGATTCTCCCGTTCGAGCGCGTCCACCATCTGCCGCACGACGCGGCGCGGTGTAAAGATCTGGTTCGTCTTCTGCGGCGGGATATAGTCGAAGATATCCTCGGTATGCCCCTCGTCAAAGTAGTTCGCCAACTCCTCTTTCTTCCGCCAGAACTCGGCGATCGAGTCGTTAAAGACCACCTCATCGAAGATGTGACCCGCAAACTGCTCCTCCACGCCCGTCTCGGGATTGCGATACGTCCCGCCATCACGCAGAAAGCGAAAATCTTCCTCGCTGATGCCCGTGACCTCCTCGAACACATCATCATCCGTATAGTCGTCGAAATTCGCAAGTGTCATATTCTCATCGCCATACGCCATGATAAAGCTCGGAATCGTCCGCGAGAATCCGCGCAGCCGCGCACGCACCTCATCCTCCACCGTGCGCTTCTTCTCCTCTGCCTTCACACGCTCCATGCGCTCCACGAGTTCGGCGGGCTTGTTCTCGATCGTCTCCTTGACCACGACCGCCGCCGATGCCTTGAGCGCATCCAGAGCCTCGGCAATCCGTGCATCAAAACTCTCCTCCGCCGCCTGCACCGCCGCTGGTGTCTCGGCAGCGGCACGCTGACGCGTGAGCTCTGCCCGTGCGATGTTCTCCTCCTGCACATAGTCCCCGTGCAGCTCCTCAAGCCGCCGATCAATCTCACGCTCCGTCTGCTCCAAGAGACGCTTCCGCACACCTGCCTTTACATCATAGGCATCCGCCACAGGCGCGACAATCTCCGTGCGCACCTTCTCCTTCACCGTTGCCGCAAGCTGCTCCATCGACGCCTGAACCGCCGCAGCCCCGTCGCTCACAGCGATACCGTCGATGTGCGGCGCGATATGCTCCTCGATCTCGGCATAGTGCTTCGCACCAAAAATATCCTGCGTCCTGCCGATCACAATCTCATTGGAGATCGCCGCATCACCGTTCTCATCCACCGCAACGGACGAGAGGTCAT
Organism: uncultured Selenomonas sp.; assembly: GCA_963541465.1. Lineage (GTDB taxonomy): Bacteria > Bacillota > Negativicutes > Selenomonadales > Selenomonadaceae > Centipeda. The sequence continues at coordinate 2,798 of CAUTTS010000117.1, read as the reverse complement.
CGAGCGGCGGCGCATTGTTTTTGCGCGACTCCTCCTGCGCCGGTGTCAGCTTGTCGATAATATCCTGCACAATCGCGGGCGCACCAAAGACATTCCCGATGTTCTGAAACATGAAGTTCGACAGGAAACCGCGCCGTACCACCTCCATACTCTTGATCCTGCGCGGGATCGAGAGCACCTGCGCCGCATCCAGCTGCACCATGCGCCCCGCATCATCCTCACCAAGCACGGGGAAGAAGTTCAGCAGACGGCGGATATTCGTCTCACGCGCCGCCCCCGTTCCGCGCCCGTCGGCAGTCTCGGGCGAGAGATTGTTTGCGAACTCGTCAAAAATGATGAGCGTTCGTGCGGGGTCGAAGTCAAAGACATACGCCCGCTCCTTACGCATCCGCTGTCCGTTGACCGTCAGCGTACACGGATTCTGCGCACGAAATGCCGCCTGCATATAGGAGGACGGACTCTGCAGATTACACAGCATCAGCACGCCGCACCACTCGGGGATCGTCACACCCACCGTCAGCTGCCCCACACTCAGCGTAATCGTCCGTGCGTGTTTACGGATTGTCTCGCGCACACGGTCATACGCCACATCATTCGCACGCACATCATTGAGCGCACCATCCCCCGCCGCGAGCACGATCTCATAGTCCCGAAAGACGGGATCTTCCCGCAGCAGCCGCGCCAGAGCCTTTGCACTCGCAACGCGGTTCAGCAGCCAGAGCGTATGCGGCAGCTCCATCCGCAGCTCCTCCGTCGAGAACGGATATTTTTCATTGGTACTAAGTGCATGAAGGAACTTCCGAATCTCCGCCTCGTGGACGAATCGCCCGCCCTCATTTGTGGCAAAGAACTCGTTCAGATCAAATGCGTAGTCCACGCTCTCATCATCGAGCTCCACCCCCTGCCGCAGCTCCTCCGCAATCATTGGCGAGAGCTGATACGTGAACATCGAGAGCTGCGGCAGCGGCTCGTATGGATTGTACCCGTCCCCCGACCAGTGCGCCTTTGCCTCCTGCTCATCCGCATACGACCAGTTGTAAATCTGATCCGCCGCGAACTGCGCACTCGCAAGAGCCTTGAACGGAGTTCCGGAGAGATAGAGCGTATGCGCACGATGGATATTCCGAAACGCACGCTCCGTGCGCATCGTATCCACGCCCTCCTGCGCCTCATCCACGATAAGAAGATCAAAGGAGAGCTCACTCATCCAGCGCAGCTTGTCAAACTCCCCGCCAAAATACACCGATCCCTTGAGCCCCTGCAGAGACTCGAACGCCACCATGCCGATCTCCTCTACATTCGGCAGCGACGTATATGCCTCGCGGCTGAGAACTCCTGCACGGGAGCGCAGAGCCTCGGTATCCGAGACAAAGGTGAGCTCACCGCGCCACGCAATGAAGCGGTGAAAATCCTCCGCCCACGAGTTCGCAATGCTCGGACGGTTCGTCACGATCAGCACCTTCGTAAAGCCCATCCTGCGAATGAGATCGTACGAGGTTAGCGTCTTTCCAAAACGGGGCTTCGCATTCCAGAGAAACTCCGTCCCGCCATTCTTGAAGTAGTCCGCCGTCATCTGCACGGCGTCCTCCTGCTCGCGACGCAGCTCATAAGTGTGCTTCTCCGCCGTTTGCGGTGTTTTGCGGCTCGCAAAACGATGAAAATGTCCGAGCAGCGTCATACCGTCCGCATGAAACCACTCCGTGCGCGGCTTACGCGCCACCTGCAAAGATTCCAGATAGGCATGAAAATCGTGGTCGGTGAAGTATTCGCCCGAGCTGTCCTTATACATCGCATTGTCAGCCCACGCCAACTCCCACTTGATACCCGCCGTATGCGTCTGCTGTGCAATACGCTGCTCGACCGTCTGCCGCTCCGTATAGTCGACCTTCGTCCACCCCTCATGATAGGAGATGTCCGGTGTATTATAGGCATAGATCATCGGGACAATCCGCGCAAAGGACTGAATCTCTACCGCCATCACGTCATCTCCTTTACATGAGACTCGATAAAGGCAATCTCCTCCGCCGAGAGTCCGTACTTTGCATAGAGCTGTTGGTCGATCTCCGCAATGGACTGTGACCAGTCAATATCCGAGGAGAGGGAAAAATCTTGGAGAGGAATCAAAGACCAAACTTTAGGCGGACAGTGCTGCGTCACTTTCTTGATACCCAAAAGCGCACGGAAAAACTTTGTTTTCATGTATATCGCTAAGTTTTTAGGCTGTTCAATCGTATCAAAAGGACCGGCACAAAGGAACGTGTCAGATGTCCCCTCGTTTGGCTGTCCTAGTGTTGGCTCTGTTAGTGTTTCTCCATATTTCCCACTATTGTTAGCTTCTGGAATAAACAACTTGAATTTATCCACAAACGCATTTGATTCAACAAATTTACTCTGAATGAATTTGTATGCTCGTTTACTGCGTATTCGTCCAATCATCTTGATGTAGTTTTCGTTTCCACTCGGCTCATCCAAAAACGCATAGGATAATTTTTCCATCGTACTGGAAACAATTTTATTCCCCGTTCCTGCTCCCATCTCATTGGATGCTGTCGGATATGTCAAAAAGAACTGCTCCGAAAATCTAAACAGTCCTTGCGATGCTATCAATTTATCCAAAAAATTATCTTCTGTTTCAATCACTGAAATCTTTTTGATGACCGCATTCATAACGTCGTATGACGAAAACACATTGATTTCTCCAAATTGTTTTTTCGCATCACGATAGGTTATTGCAACACCACCTTTAAGGAAACACTGATAAATTCTTATGTTGCGCAACTCTGCCTCGAAAGATTACA
>CAUTTS010000116.1:0-5884 GCA_963541465.1 uncultured Selenomonas sp. | reverse complement strand
CGAGGGAGCCGTGCGTCCCGACGCGAATGACCGCATCCGCCTGCCAGATGTCGCGGAGCCAGTGATAGTAGCCGATGTAGTGGTGTGTGGGAGCGGCGTCCGGCGAGTGGAGCAGCTTGCCGGGATCCTCGCCAAAGCCGCGCGGGGGCTGCACCGTGATGAAGATATTCCCGTTCAGCGTGCCCGGGATGAGCAGTGTTCCATCGTAATTGAACACATCACCGGGCGCATCGCCCCAGTCTCGCTCGAGCTGTGTGCGCACCTGTTCCGGCAGCTCCGTGAAAAAGGCGCCGTACTGTGCTGCTGTCAGCTGTCCATCGGCAGACTTTGCCTGCTCCGTCGTCATAAAGCGGCGGTCATTGGTCGCATGATCCGTCAGCAGCTTCATGAACGCCTTGCTGCTCTCCGGTATCTCCTCCATGACATAGCCTGCCGTCCGCATTTCCCTCAGCAAAGAGAGAACGCTCTCGGGCGAGTCCAGCCCCGCAGCGCTTCCTATGTTCGCATTCGTCGGCGGATAGTTATGGAAAACAATCGCAATTTTCTTCTCCGCATTCGGCTTATGACGCAGAGCCGCCCACTTTCGCGCCTTTCGGGCAATCCGCTCCATGCGCTCATCGAGGGCTGCATAGCTGACCTCACCGTACTCGTCGCGCACCTTCGCTGCAATCGGTACGGCATGGATCACGCCGTCAAACTCCGGCATGGCGACGCTCATCGAGACCTCCATCGGATCGAGCCCCGCCGGTGACTGCTCCCACTCCTCTTTGGGCGCGAGCACCGTATATGCCTCCAGAACGGGTACGCCGAGCGCATAGAGATCCTCGATTCGTGTACCGCCCGCCTTGAGAGAGAACTTCATCGTGCTGATGATGACATCGACAAGGGGCTGTCCGTCCCTGCAAAAGTATTTCTCGATCGCCGCCATCAGCGTCGGAGACTCCACGCGTGCGTCGCGATAGGCGTTTGAGAACACGGCGACCGCGTTCATCCCCTCCGCCTCGATCGCACGGATAAGCGCCGTATGATAAGTAAAGTCCCCCGTAATCCACTCCGAGCGATAGAAGATCACGCCGACCGTCGGGCGTCCCTCCACGTAATACGCGCCAAGATAGCCCGCGATGTCCTCGGGATCTCCCGTCCAGTCCGGATGATAGACGCCGTTCCACGCGAGCGGGCGCGGCGGCTCTGCTGTGCAGGCAAGCCCTCCGAACTCTCTGCCGAGCCAGTAAAAAAGATTGCGCATATTCTCCTCGCCGTCATAGCGAAAATATGTCCATGCCGTCTGAATCTGCTCCTCCGAGAACCCATATGTCACCTTATCATGATCGGCATTGTCCACGACGATCAGATACGGCGTCCGAGTTCTCTGCAAATTGCGTGACGCTTTTTTCAAGAAGTCATTGTCGAGTCCTGTGCCCATCCAGAGGAAAAGATGAAGATCCGCATCTGCGCGCACCTCAGCCCAGTCTGCCATAGCATCTGCAGGGCAGATACATACTGCAGGGTCTTCAAGGGCACTTACGCAGCGCCGTGCCAGTACACGGACGCGCAGGATATTTGTATAGAGTGCAACCTTCATCTATTCTGACTCCTTTTCTTTGCAGATACTACCTCTGCATGCTGCGGGATGCGCGGACAATCTCGAGCACCCCCTCGGCTGAGAGCTGTTCCAACGTATAATAACGCGCCTCCATACGGCGGGCGATCTCCGGTGCAGCCCCAACCCGCGGCACGCCGCGCTCCGTATCAAGAACAAGCGTGAGCGTCTGCGTGCCTGCGATCTCTTCTGCTGCACGCAGGGCACGCTGTACGCCGTCATCTCCGTCCCGCGCCGTATTCGTTCGCCCGTCCGTAATCAGGACAAGCACCGTTTTCTCACTGCCTCTGCGTTCCAGTTCACGCAGCGTTTGCAGAGCGCAGGAGAGGCCCTCGGCAAGCGGCGTCCGTCCGCCCGTCGGCAGGTCGCGCAGCTGCTTTTCCGCCAGCTCCACACTGCGCGTCATCGGCAGGAGCGTCTCCGCACGATCCCGCCGAAAGGCAATCAGCCCCACACGGTCGCGCTTTTGATATGCCTCCTGCAGGAGGGCAAGGATTGCTCCCTTCACCATCCTCATGCGCTCGCGTGCACCCATCGAACCGCTCGCATCGACGAGAAAAAGGATATTTGCCGCCGAGCGTTTCGCGCGCACCCAAACACGCACATCCTCAGGACGGATCACAACCGTCTGCGTCCCCTGACGCGCGCGCTGATACGGGGCTGCCGCACGCAGCGTAGCAGAGAGTGCGAGATCGAGACGGGCACCTGAATGCGGCAGTTCCGTGCGCAGGCAGCGGCCGTCCGCTGTATGCGTCTGAACGATGTCGCGCTTTCCGCTCTTTCTGCCCTGGGCACGCATCGTCATGGAGAGGAGTGAGAGTCGCGCCATGACGTTCTCAAGTGGGGCTGCGACACGATCGTCTTCATCCGCATGCGCCTCCTCCGGCGGGGACGGATCGTCCTCCCCATCCTGAGGCGCATTCTGGGATTCGTTCTCCGACAGGGATTCATGAGGACTCTCCGCTCCTCCATCATCCTGCGGAGGAGATGCTTCCTGCGGCTCATCCGGCATGTCATTCCCGCCCTGCTCCGGTGTATTTCCAGCATCGGGCGGCGGCTGCTGTTCCTCCTGCAGACGGCTCATCCGATGCACGAGTACGAACTCCGCCGCCTCCTCCACATCCACAGGCATAACGAATGCCCTGCCCGCGAGTGCCGCAAGCGCACGCGCCGCCTCGACGAGATAGATCTCCACATGGTTTCCAACACAGTGCGCACGCAGGACACAAGCAGCCGCAAAGTGGAGGATGGCAGACGGCACCGCCACGCGTGGCAGGAGGTCACGCGAACGGCCGATCATCACCCCGAACGCCTCCTCCTGTGCGGCATAGGACGCACGAAACGCCACAGGATCGCGCTCAAAGGCGAGTACCCGTGCGGCGATCTCCCTGCGCTGCACGGGGTCAATCACATCCTCCATCGACACAAAAAGTCCGAAGGCATCCAGCAGGGTGGGGCGGAGCGTCCCTTCTGCGGGATCCATCGTGCCGACAGGGGTATAGGAAATTTCTTCGCTAAATGAAAGCCCATCCCGCTCAAGGCGAAAGAATCGATCCTCCGCACATTTCAGAACCGTGGACAGAATGTCCTCGCGCAGGAGATTCACCTCGTCCATATAGAGAAAGGTATGGCGTGCACGATGAAGAAGCCCATGCCGCAGACGCCGTTCTCCCTGCTGCAGGGCAGCCTCCATGTCGATCGTTCCGAAGATCATATCCTCCGACGCACCGAGCGGCAATTCCGCCATGCGTCCTGTCACCGTAAAGGGGGCTGCCGCACGAACGAGAACGGATTTTGCCGTGCCCCGCGTGCCGGAGATCAGGAGGCCTCCCGCTCGCGGGTTGATGAGCGCAATCGCAAGCGCGCGCCGTGCGTGCTCCTGCCCGACAACGGCAGTCAGCGGATAACGAGGAGTATCCAAGTTTTTTCCTCCGAAATGCAGTTTACACAGATTCTCCTAAGATCGCATCCACCGCACTCCAGTCGACCGCCCCTTCCTCGAAGGGACGGCGGCGCATACGGTGTGCGAGGACAAGTCGGCTGACGCGCAGCAAGTCCTCTGCGTTGACAGCAGTTCGTCCTGCAAGTGCCGCGTGTGCAATTCCCGCCTTGATGAGGGTAATGTCGGCACGATGCCCGTCAACGCCGAGCGTCAACGAGACCTGCGCCGCCAGCCCAAGGATGTCGTCGGACACCGCCACATCGTCCACGCGCTGACGCGCCGCGAGAATCTGTGCGCGCAGCTGCTCCTGCTCCGCCGCGTATTCCGCCGCAAAGGCATCGGGGTCGCGCTCGTAGGCAATCCGACGACGGATCACCTCAACGCGGCTTTCGGCATCCTGCTCCCCCGCAACGGTCACTGAGAGCGCAAAACGGTCGAGAAGCTGCGGACGGATATCCCCCTCCTCCGGATTCATCGTACCGATGAGAACGAAGCGTGCCGGATGCGCATAGGAAATCCCCTCGCGCTCAACGGTGTTGACGCCCATTGCAGCCGAGTCGAGCAGGATATCGACGATATGATCCTCAAGCAGGTTGATCTCATCCACATAGAGGATATTGCGGTTCGCGGCCGCCAGAATGCCGGGCTCGAACGCCTTGCGTCCATGCTGGATCGCGATCTCCATGTCGAGCGTCCCGACCACGCGGTCCTCCGTCGCACTGACGGGCAGCTCCACCACGCACATCGGAACTTCTTCCTGCGGCAGTTTCCCCTCTGCGCTTCTCTCTTGACAGGCATCACAGTAGAGCTCGGGGCGTGCGGGATCACAGTGACAGGCACAGCCGCGCACGGCGTGCAGATCCGGCAGGAGCGCAGCGGCAGCGCGTACGGCAGTGGATTTTGCCGTTCCCTTCTCTCCCTTGATGAGCACACCGCCGAGAGAGGGCATGACTATACTGAGGAGAAGAGCCGTCTTCATCTCTTCCTGCCCAACGATTGCAGTAAACGGGTAAACTGTTCTATGTTTCATTGACCTGTCCTCTTATTGCATTGTACAGCTACGTTCAGCGACTCCTTCATCGCCGCACGCTTCAGTGCACATTCGGCATCGGAGGCGGCGGGATGTCCCTGCCCAGCCCTGCGCGCATAGCACGCGCCGCCGCAGGCGGAAAAATCCACACACGTCCTGCAGAACGCCATAGCATTCTGCATCTCCTGCGCCACATCTTTCTGGCGCTGCACATCAATGCCACGTTCCACATCGCCGAGCAGAAAGTGCGCATCGCCGACAAAGGAGGAACAGGCGTAGATATTTCCAAGCGCGTCAACGTGTACCCCCGCCCCGTTCATCGCATGACAGTGGGAAAATCCACTGCCTGTGCGCTGGGCAAGACACGCCGCCTGCTCCATCTGGCTAATCGCCATAGAGTGGCCGATCATTCGCCCGAGTTTGCGGTTCAGCGCAAAAACCGCTTCCATCGCCTGCGCCATGTCCTCGGCCCGTGCTCTGCGAACGGCAGAGCCACGCCCCTGTGGCCGCAGGAGATCAAAGCCCACACGGCGCACATTGCCGAGATAGTATGCCATCTCGACAACACCGGAAAGCTCTGTAACATTGTCCGCTGTGACGACTGTGGTCAGGCCGATCTCAATGCCGCACTGCGCAAGCTGACGAATCCCTGCGACAACATCCGCTGCCGTACCTCTGCCGTCAGGATAACAGCGAAGTGCATCGTGCACAGCAGGTCTACCGTCAAGGCTGACGCCGATCCCAATGCGCGCACGACGCAGAAAAGCCACCGTCTCCTCGGTCAGCAATGTTCCGTTGGTCTGCAAATCCATGCGTGCCGGGATACGCTTGCTGCGCACGTAGTCTGCAATCTGACGCAGCAGCGGCAGTGCAAGGAGGGGTTCTCCGCCCGAAAACTGCAGGATAAAGGGCATTTTGCCCGCTGCCGCGAGGTCGATGGCACGCCGCGCCGTCTCCCATGTCATCGTGCGTCTGTCCTGCGCTGCGGCATAGCAGTAGCGACACGCAAGGTTACAACTTCCGGTAAGGCTCATGACGAGCATGCGCAGTGGTGCTGCCCCGATGCCCTTACTTTTCATCGGCAAAGCGCTCCGGATAGACAGCGCGCGCCAATGCGTAGACAGCATCTGCCGCATTCTGTGAAGTATTGTAACGATACCGATCCGGAACCACAGAGAGGTGATTTTCCTGCACGGCCTTCACATGGATAAACAATGGGTCTCTGCAGAGGTTTTCGCGAAAGTCCTCCGTCGTGTTCCCCTCCGTACTCCCCGTTCGCAGGCGAAATACATCGCGATTGAGGCCGCCGACC
>CAUTTS010000115.1:0-5945 GCA_963541465.1 uncultured Selenomonas sp. | reverse complement strand
GGCAGAGTTCGTCTTCGCGTATACGGTCAGCATGCTGTTGACCATCGCTGTGCCTGAAGGCTCATTGCCCGAATTCTTGTCGTCAAAGAGATCACGCCCGAAGATGTCGAGCCCCGTCTTGTTCACCGTATCCGCCGTCGGCTCGGTCGAGCCGTTCTGCTTGACCATCGAGATATAGCGGAAATCACCGTTGTAGGAGACGATCTGCTGACGCACGGTCGAAAACTTCAACGTCACGCCTGCGACTGCCGCCGTATCCGACCAGTTCGCGCCAAGACCGGGCGAGGCAGCAGGATCATCAATGATTTCGCCCGTGTTCTTAAAATTATCCTTGATGAAGTTCGTGCCTGTTGTGATGTTGCCGACACGATCCGCCGACGATACCGTCGAGCGCCCGCTCGCGATAACGTCCTTGTACCCCTCCTGCACGAACTCTTTCGTATAGATGTCACCCGTCAGCGTATTGAGGTAGTAGCTCTTGCCGTCACTGCCGTCGAGGGAAAGCATCTGATGCAGGAAATTGGCACTGTCTGTGTTGCTTGCATCGTTAAAGAACGCTGCCTGACGGTCATCGAGCGTCTTGGCGAGGCCACGGTGACGCGGTACCTTCTCATCCGAGATGGAGAACGGCTGGCGCAGATCCGCCTGTCCCGAGAAGATATAGCGGTCGCCGAGCTGTGTATTGCCGAGCGAAATGATCTGCTGAATCCCCGCCTTCATCTCGCGCGCAATCGCGGGCCAATCGCCGCTGTTTTCATCCTTATCGTCGTTTGCGCCCTGAATGGTCTTTGCCTTGAACGTCTTCTGGATGTCCTCGATTCCCGAAAGAGCCGTCTGTGTCGAGTTCATCCACGAGATGCCCGCCTTGACGCTGTCCTGATAGCGGTTGTTCTCACCTTCAGAGACGTTGTAGCGCAGGTAGCGCGAGTAGTCCACGGAGTTGTCCGAGGGACGGTGGAGCTTCTTCCCGTCACCTTGTTCCATGAGCTTCGACTTGGTGTAGTCCAGCTCATTCAGATCTTTTTGGTAGCGCTGCACCATGTAGTTGCTGCTGATACGAATCATCGTCTACACCTTACCTTCCGACAACGCCCGTGCTGTTGATGAGGCGATCCAGGATCTCATCCATCGACGTCAGGACACGCGAGCACGCGCCGTAACCCGTCTGGAACTTGAGCATATTCGTCAGTTCCTCGTTCCAGTCCACGCCTGCCGTCGACTGGCGCCACTGGTTGATCTGCACCATGAGGTCATCTTGCTGCTTCATCTTCTTGTCGAGGTTCTCGGCATCTGCGCCGAGCTCGTTCATCACACCGTTGTAGTACTGATTGATGGAGACCGATCCAACCGCACGCTGGCGCTCGTTCGTTGGCAGACCGATCAGCTCTGCCACATTGATCGTATTCGCCTGATCCTTGTTGAAGAACTTGCTCAGTTCGACGGCCATCGTGCCGTCGCCCGTGCCGTTCATATCGGCAAAAGAATAGGTATACGTAATCGTACCGCCCGTAATCGTCGGCAGCATCTTGCCGATCGGATTGGCATGGGTCGGAGACGCCGGCACCGGGTCGACGATCTGACGAGCAGCGACGAGATTCTGTCCGTCCGGCGCCGTCAGCTCATCGCTGATCTTGAGCGCATGGATGATCTGCATGGAGCGCATCTCATGGATGTCGGCAGCGATGGTCGTGTCCACGGCCGTCACCGTCGCCGATGTCGGCGGAGTGCCGCCACTCGTCGTGCGGGTCACGCTCTGCGCCGTTGCCGTCATCCAGCGATCGCCCGTCGTCGGGTCGACATGCCACGCATAGCGCTCGCCCGTGTAGTTGTTGCCCGTTGCATCGCTATGAAATGCGTTGCGTCCAAAGAAATTCGTCCACGTCGTCAACGCATTGTCGATGCCCGCGCCGAGCTTATGCGCATCATTGAATGTCGTCATGAGCGTTGCCGAGACATCCGCAAGATTGTCGATATATCCCTTGTCCTGCACGATCGTATCCTGCAGCGCCTTGAGGATGCCGCCCTGCGGGACATAGCCGATCCCGCCCGCCTCCTTGATGCGCAGCGTATAGTCGTTGATGCCGTAGCGCTCGTTGTCGATCGGCGGGCTCATCTCGATGGTGAGGTGGCTGTCGCGCTGGACGAGTGTCATGCCGTTCGAGACGACGGTGTACTGTCCGTTTGCCTCCTCATAGACATTGACATTCGTGATCTCCGAGAGTTTGTCCACGAGGAGATCACGCTGGTCGCGCAGGTCGTTCGCCTTGCCGCCATGATTCTCGGCAAGCATGATATTCTGGTTAAGGACGGCGATTTTTTCCGTAATATTGTTTGCCTTGCCGACCTGGATGCGCATCTCATCATACTGTGCATTGATCTGATCCTGCAGCTGACGTGCGCCGGTCTTGATGCGATCGACGAGGTTGTTGCCCTTCGTGATGACCGCCGTGCGCGACGCCGCATCGCTCGCATAGTCGGAGAGGTTCACCCACGCGCTGTAGAACTGCTGCATCGCATTGAGGATGCCCGTCTCCTTTGCGTCGTTAAAGACCGCCTCCGCCTTGTCGTAGTTGGTCTTATACGTTTTATAGAGGTTCTGCGTCGAGGTCTCCGACCAGAACTGCTTGTCCGCGTAGATGTTGCGTGCACGGTTCAGCGCGATGACATCGACACCGCCGCCGACGTAGACACTCCCGTAGAGGGACGGCCGCTCCTGATAGTTCGTCGCCGCCGAGTCCACGCGCTGACGCGAGTACCCCTCTGTCGAGGCGTTGGTAATGTTGTGCCCGGTCGTGTCGAGCGACAACTGGTTGTTCTGGATGCCCCGCACCATCGTATTGAGTCCGGCAAATGTTGACCGCATATTCCCTCACTCTTTTCCCTGTTTGGAAGTCCTGATGATTCCATCTGTTATATCGTTATACGTCCGCATCGAACATGGCGATCTCGCGCCGCAGTCCGACGGGCGGCCCTGCCACAGGCTGAGAACGGCCGTAGGTATCGTCCGCCATTGTGCCCGAAACGACATTGAGCTGATAGCGGATAAACTCCGCACTCTTCTCCAGCAGCTGCTCTGCCGTACGCACGCGCTCGCGCAGTCTCTCATGCCGCGCCTGCACAGCGCGCATGGCACGTACCGCAGCGAAGTGCTCCCGTGGATTTGGCTCGCTTGCAACAGCGTCCGCCATGCTGTCCGCCTGCACCTGCGCGAGGTACTCTGCCTGCCGCCGCGCGAGTGCGCGTACCGCAGAGAGACTCCGCTCAGCTGCCGCCGTTGCTTCGCTGATCCCCGCACCAAAGGCACTGTGTTGGAGCGCAGCAACGAGCGCATCATAGGAGGCGAGAGCCTCCTCTGCGGCAGAGAGCTGCTCCTTCAGGAGCACGAGCGCCGCACGGGTCTCATTCGTCATTGCCGTTCACGCCTTATAGTCTAGGTTTTTGCGCAGATGCCGCACCTGCTCCGTGCCGCCGCTCCCATACACGGGATCGACCACGGTGCCGCCGATGCGTCCGAGCTGGCGGTTCACTGCCATGAGTGCTCCCTCGATGAGGAGGGCATTCCCATCGCGCAGTTCCTTCGTCTCCGCGACGATCTTGCTCAGCTTGCGGCTTGCCGCAAGCACGCTGCGGTGTACGGCATCGCTCGGTGCGAGGAGCGCAAGCTCCTCCATATTGGTCTCGGGGCTCACGCCCGGCGTCGCCTTCGCAATGTGGGCGAGGTGCGCGAGCCGCTCCGTCTCGAGCCGCTCCACCGCACGCGCGAGAAAATCCTCCTCGGCAGTCAGCTTTTCGAGTGCCTCCATGTCGAGTGCGACGAGAATCTTGCGTTTCTTTTCCTGCACGGCACGGATCTTCTCATACTGACGCGAGAGCTCTTCGAGCGTCGCCGTAAATGCATTCCACATGAGCTGCTCCATCAATAGCGCATGGCGAGCATCTTGGCCGCGATATCCGCCGAGGCCGGCGCATAGCTGCCGTTCTCGACACGTGCGGAGACCTCCGCAACGCGCTCTTTGCGAACATCGCTCATGCCGCGCAGCTGCTGCAAAATATCGCCAAAGCTCTGCGCCTCACCCGAAAGCTCAAGTGCATCCGGCGCCTGCACAGTCCCTGCCGCATCCACACGGCGGGTTCCCGCTGCCGGTGCACCGGCGTAGAGTCTGCTCACTGCTGCGATTGTCTGATTTCTGATTAACATATCGTTCACCACCTGTATCTCCGAACCGATCGCTGCGCGCTCTTCGCGTCTTTGCTGCGAAATGAGCTCGGAATCCTTTCACCTTCTTTATCGAAAAAAAAAGATACGCACTTAAGATTTTTTTCTTACGTGCGTATCGATGCCTCGATTTTCCTAGATTTTCCTATTTATCCCCGAGCGTCACATAGCCGCGACGTCCGCTGCCACCGTCTGATGTGGTGCGCATGCCCGAGGCGCTCTGCTTGCTGACGGCTGCCTTCAGCTCGTCGCGCATCTCCTTCTGGCACTTGTCACAGTACTGCCCCTTCTGGATGGGGGCGCCGCATTTCTCACAGGGGAAGAAGATATCCACATGACTTGCGAGGAAGCGTCCCTCGCGAATCATACGGCGAATCACCTGCTCCTGCACACCCGTCGCCTCGACAATCTCGGGAATCGGGCACTTCGGATGGTCACGCACGTACTCGATGATCTCCTTCTCCCACTTCTCTTCCTTCTCACGGCAATCCGCGCAGATGCGGGAGTTGTTGATTGAAACGAACACCTTCCCGCAGCTCGAGCAGTTTTTCATTTTTCCTGCCATCGGTCAAACTCTCCTCTCAAAACAGCGGATCGGCATATCGTAGATCCTATCCTATCCTCTCATTCATACACCGTATTCTACAACAGGACGAGAGAAAAATCAACAAACAAAGCTTCGACTTTCTACTTTGTCATCTTCCGTGCAAACATGCCGCCCTCGGGCGTCAGGATGCGGCAGCTGTTCAGCACCACGGCGAGCGTCGCCGTGTTGTGGATCGCAGCGGCTGCGAGCGGGCTGATCGCGCCGAGTGCACCGAGCAGCATCGCCGACGAGTTGACGAGCAGCGTCGCCTTAAAGTTCTGATGCACGAGATGCATCGTCCGCCGTCCGAGGCGCAGTGCCTCCACGAGGCGGATCGGATCCTCCCCGTGAATCGTCACCGCCGAGGACTCCGCCGCAATATCCGTCTGCCGTCCGCCGAGCGATACGCCGACATCGGCAAACGCGAGTGCGGGCGCGTCGTTGATGCCGTCGCCGACCATCATCACGGTCCCGCGCTGTTTCAGCTGGTTCACATAGCGTGACTTATCCTCGGGCAGGATCTCCGCATGATAGGAGTCCACATCCATATCGCGCGCCACCTCGGCCGCGACTGCCTTAGCGTCGCCCGTCAGCATGACGATCTCGTCCACGCCGCAGCGGCGCAGCTGGTTCAGCGTCTTCTTCATCTTCGGACGGATGGGATCCTCGATCCCGATCACACCGATGAGGCGCGTGTCACGCGCAACAAAGAGCACATTCTTGCCGGAGGTGGACGCAGCGAGCTCCTCCGGATCCGTCACGCCGTTCTCCTGCAGGAACCGACGGCTGCCGACGCGGATCGTTCCGCCCGTAAAGCCCTCGAAATCCGGCACCTCGGCGAGCATCCCGCGCGCGACGATCGTCTCGGAGGAGCGGTGCTGCGGCGCGTGCCATGCCTTTTCCTCCACATACTTCTGGATCGCCACGGCAAGCGGATGCACGGAGTGCTCCTCGGCGGATGCCGCGAGCAGGATCATTTCCTTCTCCGTCACGCCCGATGCCGTACGGATGAACGTGATCTCGGGGATGCCGACCGTCAGCGTGCCCGTCTTGTCGAGCACGACTGTATCCGGGCGCGCAAGCGCCTCGATGTAGTTGCCGCCCTTCACGAGAATCCCGCGCTTGGCCGCTGCGGCAATCGCG
>CAUTTS010000114.1:0-5963 GCA_963541465.1 uncultured Selenomonas sp. | reverse complement strand
TCATCGGCGCGATTGACCGCGCCGTCGGATCGAGCCCCGAGCTCAGGAGCAAGAAGGAGCTGATCGACGGCTTCCTCGCGACCGTCAATACGGATACCAAGGTGATGGAGGACTGGCGCAAATACGTCGCGGAGGAGAAGGAGAAGGAACTCGCCTCCATTGTGGCGGAGGAGAAACTGAAGCCCGCCGAGACAGAGAGATTCGTCGCGAGCACGTTCCGCGACGGACGGCTCAAGACAACGGGCACCGCCCTCGACGCCATCCTCCCACCCGTGCGCCGTTTCGGCGGCGGACGCGCCGCGAAGAAGCGCAGTGTCATTGAGAAGCTCAAGGCGTTCTTTGAGAAGTTTATGGGGCTTGTGGGGGAGACGTAACGTATCCAAATGTCAAGAGACGCAAGCTGAATTTATCAGCGATTCCTATATTTTCATTTTGGCGCGTTCGGATTATAATAGAGGAGTAACTTAGGAAGGGAGGGCTGCGCATGGTGCCGCGCGTGGGTCATATAGCGTTTCTCAATGTGCTGCCGCTGACGTATGCGCTCGCGCATGGGGCGGCGGAGGGGCTGGATATCCTGCGTGCTGTACCCGCGCAGCTGAACGATCGGCTTGAGGCGAAGAATCTCGATGTGTCGGGCGTGTCGTCGATCACCTATGCGCGCCATGCGGAGGATCTGCTCATCCTGCCCGATGTGTGCATCGCCTCGGATGGTGATGTGCGGAGCGTGCTCCTCGTGAGCCGTATGCCGGCAGAGGAGATCGGGATGCAGCGCGTCCTGCTCTCGGATAAGTCCGCCTCGTCCCATGTGCTGCTGAAGATCATTCTGCACCGCCGCTATGATGCCGCGCCGACGTATGAGGTGCGGCCGCTCACGCCCGCTGACCCCGTGCCGGAGGGCGCGGTGGCGTCAATGTTCATCGGTGATGATGCGCTGGAGCTCTACCATCATCCGCCAGAGGGGATCTATATCTACGATCTCGCGCGTGAGTGGAAGCAGCTGACGGGGCTGCGCATGGTGTTCGGGATCTGGGCGGCGGCGCGCTCCTTCGCGGCGGCGCACCCCGCAGCACTCCGCATGGTGCATGGGCGCATCACGGGGGCGTTCCGCCACTGGGATCGCGTAAAGGACGCGGCGATCAGCGAGGTGCTCGCAGGCGGGCGCTTTTCGCGCACGGAGCTGACGGCGTATCTTGGTCATGCCGTGGTCTGGCAGCTGGATGCGGAGACGCTGGAGGGGCTGCGCTGCTTCTATCGGTACGCGGCGGAGGACGGGCTGATCGCGCGTGCTCCTGCGATCGAGTTGGCACAGGTTTGACGGATTTCCTTCTTTATAGTAAAATATTTCCATCAAAAGAAATGGATGCGCTGCGTGGAGGGCACGGATTCCATATCGCCGATCGAGGTGTATGAGGTGTGCCGCCGATGGGGGAATGACTTGCAGCGCGTTGAGAAATGAAGGGAGCATCCGAATGACACAGATACGAAAACTCCTTTTCGCGGTGAAACATATCTTTGGCCGTCGACACGTGATGCGCCGGACACAGCGGACGCTGCGCCGCAGTCTCGCGGCGGGAACGGCGCTGGCGGTCTGTGCACCGCTGGTGGTGCAGATGCCCGCCGAGGCAGCACATATCCTCGTCAAGGAGGGGATGCGCGGCGGTGCGGTAAAGCACGTGCAGGAGCTTTTGATTCAGGGCGGTTATCTTGCGGGGACGGCGGATGGGATCGCGGGCCCCATGACACGCGAGGCAATCGAGCGCTGTCAGGCGGCACATCAGCTCACCGTGGATGGGATCTGCGGCGAGGCGACCTACCACGCGCTGTCGGGCGGGGCGGACTATGACCCCGTGGCCCTCGGCATCGTCGAGGAGCGCCCCCCACAGGTGAGCCGCGGCGGCGGCCGTTCGGTCTATGTGTCGGCGACGGCGTACAGTGCGTACGATCCCGGCAACGGCAGTCATACGGCGACGGGGACGCTCGTGCGCCACGGTGTGATCGCCGTTGACCCGTCCGTGATCCCACTCGGGACGCACGTCTTTATCCCTGGCTACGGCGAGGCTGTGGCAGAGGACATCGGCTATGCAATCAACGGCTATCGTATCGACGTTGCCTTTGATACACATGCGGAGGCATTGTCCTTCGGCCGGCAGGATCTTGAGATTTTTATTATGGAGTAGGGTATTCGTTCATGAAACTAAGTGTGGAGCGGACCAATGAGTGGATCCGCTATGCGGCTGCTGCCGGCATCTATTTTCTGGTCATGGTCGCCGTCTATATCAATATGGGACAGGACATGGGCGCGGAGTATTTTCTCCCCGGGCTCATTCCTGTCCTTGTTGTCCTCATGCTGCTGCAGTATGGGACGGGCGTCTCACTCTTTTCGCGCGGGATGCTCGGGGCGATGGTGCCGGGGCTGCTCTGGTGTTTGACGTTCCCACTGCTCTATGCGTGGACGTATCATCAGGACTGGTATAAGTCACTGATCTACTTTGACTTTCTCATTGGGACGGCGCAGATGATTGCGCTCGCCGCACTCGGCGGGGCGTTCCTGCGGCTCGGACATCAGCGCGTGACGGCGGCACTGCTCGCCGTGCTCGGCTTTCTCATGGCGCTCATCCCGCTGACGCAGATCGCGTACTATATGACGGTCTGGCACGCGCTCAGTCCCGCCTCACTGATGGCGCTCTATCTGACGAACTGGCACGAGGCGGGCGACTACATCGAGTCGACGGTGGGGACGCTGCCCGCGCTTGGTGTGGGGGTGCTGCTGCTCCTCTTTATCTATCTCCTCTACCGCAGCAACCTCGTGCTCGCGCGCCGCATCTATCCGAGCGCGGAGGGCTCGCGCATGGGCGCACTCGTCGCGGTCATGGTGGTCGCGGCAGGCGTTCTCTTTGCCCTCGTGCCCGAGTGCTCGATCGCAGGGGTGTACAAGGACGTGACGTCGTATGTCGAGGAGACGCAGTCGTATGGACTGCATCAGGGAGAGCGCTACGAGTCACTCATCATTGATCTGGAGAATACGCTTGCCGCGCGTGCGCCGGGGACGGTGATCTTCATCATCGGTGAGTCGGCGTCGCGCGACTATATGCATGCCTATACGCCGGGCTTCCCGTACGAGGATACGCCGTGGCTGGAGAGCATGGCGGGGCGGGATGGATTCCTGATCTATCAGAATGTCTACTCCTCATGGACGCAGACCGTCCCCGTGCTGGAGCGCGCGCTGACGGAGAAGAGCCAGTACAACGACAAGGAGTTCTATGAGTCGGCGTCGATCCTCGATGTGGCGAAGAAGATCGGCTACAAGACGTATTGGTTCAGCAATCAGGGGCGCTATGGGCAGTTCGACAGTGCGATCACGATGGTCGCCAAGACAGCGGACGTGGCGGAGTGGACAGATGACTCCTACACTTTCACGACGAAGTATGACGAGAGCCTGCTCCCGTATCTGACACGTATTGATCCAAAGGCGAACAACTTCGTCGTCCTGCATCTGATGGGCAGTCATATCTACTACAACAACCGCTACCCCGATACGTGGGCGAAGTTTGCGTCGGCGGTGGGTGACTCGACGGCGACGAGTGCGCCGTCCTACGCGAACAGCATTCTCTATACGGATCATATCCTCGCGGAGATCTTTGCCTATGCGCAGAAGAATCTGAATCTGCGTGCGATGGTTTATTTCTCCGATCATGGGGAGAATCTGCAGATTTCGCACAATCCTGATGTGTTCAAGTTCGATATGGTACGCATTCCCATGTTCATCTATCTCTCTCCTGAATACCGTGCCGCGATGCCGCGCCGCACGGCGACGCTGACGGAGCGGCAGGATGCGTACTTTACGAACGATATGATGTACGATACGGTCTGCGGGCTTCTCGGTGCGCCGAACAACCGCTACGATCCGCGGCAGGATTTCTCGGCGCCCACGTATGGGTTTACGCGCGAGACGCTGACGACGATGCTTGGGACACATGCGCTGACCGAGGACGTCGATCCGCCGATGTATGCGGCGGGCGTGCCTGCCGCGCCTGCGGATGGGAAGGAATAGGAGAATCACGATGCACTTTTTCTGTGAGCAATGCAAAAAGGAGTATCCCGTTGCTACGCATTCTTTTCAATGTGAGTGTGGCGGCCTGTTCCGTCTGTACCAGAGTGCGATGGATGCAAAGGATGTCCATGACGGCGTGACGCTTGGCGAGGTGCCGACGCCCCTCCTGCCGCGCTTGGTGGACGGACGGCGGCTCTATTTCAAGATGGAGGATCGTCAGCCGACCGGCTCGTTCAAGGATCGCGGGGCAAAGCGGCTCATCGGGGAGCTGGCGCATATCGGCATCGACAAGGTGGCACTGGACTCGGCGGGCAATGCGGGCGCGGCGGTGGCGGCGTATGCGGCGGCGGCGGGGATCGCGTGCCGCGTCTACGTCCCCGACGATGTGTCGGCGGAGCGCGTCAAGCAAATTGCGGCGTATGGGGCGGACGTTGTCCGTGTGCCGAATGGCCGTGCACATACCATGGCGATGGCACAGGAGGAGCTCGGCGATGCCTACTACGCTTCTCATATCTACAACCCGCTCTTTATCGACGGGGTCAAGAGCATGGCGTATGAGATCTATGACCAGCTCGGAGGAACCGTGCCCGACTATATCTTTGTCCCCATTGGCAACGGGACGATGCTGCTCGGGCTCTATCAGGGGTTCGAGGAGATCGGCCGTCTGCCGCATTTCGTCGGTGTGCAGAGTACGAAGTGCGCGCCCGTCGTCGATGCGTTTCACGGGTTCCCGCGCACGCCGTATCGGCATACGATCGCCGAGACCATCCGCGTGGAGGAACCGCCGCGCATGGAGGCGATCCTATGGGCACTGCGCAGCAGTCAGGGCGACGCGATCGCCGTGGAGGACGGTGCGATCCTGACAGCGGCAAAGACACTCGGGGAGCGCGGCATCTATGCAGAGCTGACGGCCGCGGCGGCACTCGCGGGGGCGCGGGCGTTCTTTGCCGAGGGGATGCCCGACAACTATCGTGTGGTTGTGCCGATTCCGGGCAGCGGGCTCAAGAGGTAGTACGATGCTGCACGCGATCATCGACATCGGCTCGAACACCATCCGCATGGCGGTCTATCAGATCGAGGGCGATGCGTTTACGATGCTCATGAAGCGCAAGCATACGGCGGGACTCGCGGGCTGCCTCGCCGATGGGCGGCTCACGCGCGAGGGCGTTGACCTGACGGTAAAGATCCTCGGCGGATTCGTGGATCTCATCGACGCCCTCGGCATCGGCCGCGTCCATGCCTTCGCGACGGCGGCGCTGCGTACGGCGGCGAACCGCGCTGCCGTCCTCGCGGAGATCGAGCGGCGCACAGGCGTCCGTATCCGTGTGCTCTCGGGCGCGGAGGAGGCGGCGTACGCCTTTCGCGGGGCAGCGGCGAGCATCCCCTATGCGGACGGCATCATGGTGGACATCGGTGGCGGCAGCACGGAGATCGTCTCCTTTGCGGGGGGCACGATGCAGGAGCGGTGGAGTCTGCCGCTCGGCTCGCTCGCTCTGCGGCGCGCTCATGTGACGGGGCTCTTTCCGACGCCCGCAGAGTGTGCGGCGATCGAGGCGGATGTGCGGGAGATCCTCATGGAGACGCCTGCGGTGTGTGTCCTGCGTGCGCAGCATCTCGTCGGGCTTGGCGGCGTACTCAGCAGCACGAGCCGCCTCCATGAGCTCCTCTATCCGGACACGTCACAGCGATGTATCGCTGCGGCAGCACTCGCACCGATGATCGCCATGCTCGGCAGCGGCCGTCCGCTGGAGGAGCGTGACACCGCCCTTCTCCTGCGCGCTGCACCCGACCGTCTCCACAACATCGTCCCCGGCATGATCATCGCCCGCGTCCTCGCGGAGACCTTCGCCGCCGAGGACATCACGTGCAGCGACGGCGGCGTGCGCGAGGGCTATATCCGCGCGGAGATTCT
>CAUTTS010000113.1:0-6268 GCA_963541465.1 uncultured Selenomonas sp. | reverse complement strand
GGTGACCCCGCCTATCTCTCGAAGTGCATTCGGAAAATGCTCGATAAGGCGGGGCTTGAGGACTGCAAGATCATCCTCTCGAACAGCCTCGACGAGTTCACCATCTCATCCCTCCTCCTGCAGGGCGCACGCGTGGACAGCTTTGGCGTCGGCGAACGGCTCATCACGGCAAAATCCGATCCCGTCTTTGGCGCCGTATATAAGCTCGTCGCTGTGGAGGAGGACGGCGTTTTTCAGCCGCGCATCAAGATGTCGGAGAACGTCGAGAAACTGACGAATCCCGGACTGAAGGATATCTACCGTGTCTATGACCATCATGGCAAGGCGGTTGCGGACATAATTGCCGTGCAGGGCGAACAGATCGACCTTACGCAGCCATTCCGTTATGTTGACCCGCGTAAGCCGTGGAAAAACCGCTTTTTCGAGGGTGGGTCAGCGGTGAACCTGCGCCGTCTCTATGTCAGGGATGGGGAGCGTGTCGAGGATCTGCCGCCCTTGGAGGAGATTCGCGGATACGTGCGCCGTCAGCTCGCTGAGGAGATATGGCCGGAGGAGCAGCGGTTTGAGAATCCCCACCGGCACTACCTCGATATGACGCCGGACTATTATGAACTCAAGATGGGACTGCTCGAAGAGGTGCGCGGGAAGCACAGCTGATGGGAAAGATAAGAGGGATGCACGTGATTACGGGGAAAACCAAAATACTGGGTGTGATCGGTGCGCCAATTGCACACAGCCTGTCACCGATCATACAGAATGCGGCACTGCATGAGGCAGGATTGGACTATGTTTATACGGCGTTTCCCGTGCGTCGCGAGGCACTTGCCTCGGCGGTATGTGGACTGCGCAACGCGGGCGTGGCAGGGTTAAACGTCACGATTCCGTTCAAGACAGAGATCATGCCGCTCCTCGATGCGTTGAGCGAGGATGCGCAGCGTATCCGTGCGGTCAATACCGTCGTCATTTCGGCGGACGGGAAGATGACGGGGTACAATACGGATGTGACGGGATTCCTTGCGGGCTTTGCTGCGTGTGGCATCGCGCTCGCGGGAAAACGCGCCGTCCTCATCGGCGCGGGCGGTGCGGCTCGCGCCGCCCTCTGGGGACTCCTGCGAAGCGGCGTATCCTCCGTATGCATTGGCGTGCGGAATCTTGCAAAGGGCGAGGCACTCTGCACTGACTTTGCGGCAGACGGCACACTTGCCGCGTACTGCTTTGACGATTCGCGCTTTCGGAACGAACTCTGCGCGGCGGACATCGTCGTGCAGACCACGCCGATCGGCATGAGTCCGCAGACAGATGCGATGCCGCCCGTCGATCCTGCGGCAATCCACCCCTCTGCCGCCGTCTACGACCTTATCTATACCCCCGCCGAGACCGCATTTCTGCGTGCGGCAGCGGCTCATGGCTGCACGACGATCAACGGTGAGACCATGCTCGTCATGCAGGGGGCGGAGGCGTTCTTCCTCTGGACAGGTGTCCGACCGAATACCGATCTCATGCAGCACGTTCTACGCGAGGAACTTGCACGGAGAGGATAGGCGCGCAATATCGCTCTTGCTCCCTTATGATTTCTGGTTAAGAAACTGCCGAATTTATCCATACTTCCTGAGAGTGGTGTGTTCCATGAAAACATGGAATACACCGCGTTTTCTTATGCGATAATAATTATCTTTTTTACAAAGATAGGGAGTTTAACATTTCTTTTATAGATATATGAATAATGAATTAAAATGAATGTTTCTACATTGACAAAGCAAATTCTCCGTGTTAAAATCTCATTTGAAATTGATAATCTATATCTGCTTATGAAATAAGTCTACAAGCGAAGTTTGTAAATGATACATCAAGAGGGATGCTGTGACACTGAAAGAATACCTGGATAGTTTATCGGAAGAGAAGAGAACGGCATTAGTCGGACGTGAAACATCCGATGTAAGGCACGAGGCATTTACAGAGAAGCGTGTTGTTCATGCAGGTCTCTCCGGAAGGCTGATTGCACCGGAGGAATATCAGAACGTTTGGCATCGTGCCATGAGTATGCCGCCGGATGGTGAACGTACGTATACCGTTTATATTCATATTCCTTTCTGCCAAACGAAGTGCTTATATTGTGGATTTTATCAAAATGCAAGTCGCCAAGAGATCGAGGATGTGTATATCGATGATCTCATTGCGGAAATCGAACGCGACGCGGCTATGCCGCACCTGAAAACCGTAAACATCAAAAGTATCTTCATTGGCGGCGGGACACCGTCCTCTCTTTCTGTGCGGAATGCGGCACGTTTGCTTGCAGCGATACGGGAGAATTTGAATTTATGTACAGATTATGAACTGACCTTTGAGGGGCGTATACATGATCTTGCACCCGAGCGGATTGAGACATGGTTATCAGGCGGTGTAAACCGTATATCCCTTGGCGTTCAGTCTTTTGACACCATACTCCGTCGCCGTGTTGGGCGAATTGAGCCACGTGAAGAGGTCCTTGCAAGGCTGACACTTTTGAAGTGCTGGGATGTGACGGTCATTGTTGACCTGATCTATGGGCTTCCGGGGCAGACGGTCGATCTGTGGATGAAGGACATCGCAACCCTTATGGAAGCATCGATCGATGGAATGGATCTATACCAACTCAATGTATTTCCACATGGAGATCTCGCACGTGCTGTCAAGGCAGGGCGTGTACCGCCCTGTGCAGATGTTGCAGGGCAGGCGGATCTCTATCATGCGGCACGCGACTTCCTGACGGTACATGGTATCGAGCGGCTGAGCCTCTGTCATTGGCGTCGTGACCCGCGTGAGCGCAGCCTTTACAATACATTGGCGAAGACGGGAGCAGTCGTATATCCATTTGGCTGTGGGGCAGGCGGGAATGTAGGCGGGATTTCCTTTATGCATCACCGCAGCATTGAAGTGTATCACGAGGCCATTACACGCGGAGAGAAACCCATCATGATGATGGAGCAACAGAAGTCGAAAAAATTGCGCAGCGTGTCCAATGAGATCATTGCAGGCCTTGAAAAAGGATACGTTGATTTGCATCGGCTCACGAGCCTCGACATGAGGCTGGAAGAACTTCGCATATTGCTGTGCATCTGGCAGAAAAATGGATTGATGTATCAGAAAAACGACCTGTATCACCTGACTGCAGACGGGGAGTTTTGGTATGTCAGCATGACGCAGTCTATGGTTGAGTGTGCAGAAATACTTATGTGCGAATAAACAAAAGAGTGGAGGATCGAACAAGGCCGTCGTTGAAAATCTTGACGTGAATCACGGGGGACGGCTGACGGTGCAGACAGACAAAAGAGGAGGAAAACCTCTTTTCTTTTTTGAAATTGAATGAGAATGAAAATCTTATTCTAAAAATGGAGATGAAAAATGGGTTCTGTGAAAAAAGGCACGGCTGTAGACACACATCCACGCGCAATGAAGCGGAGGCTTGCCCTTGGAATAGGTTTGCTCACCTTGGTGTTGGCCTTCGTCGTGAGTGCCTCGGTTGGAGCAGTATCCATAGCACCGCATGATATTATACCGACTCTTATGGGAAATGGGTCAGCGGAGAACTACCGCATTCTTTTCCACATCCGTCTGCCCCGTATTGTGACAGGTGCGCTCACGGGGATCAATCTCGCGCTGGCAGGGTGCATCCTGCAGGGGATCCTCAAAAATCCGCTGGCTGATCCCGGCATCATCGGTGTTTCCTCCGGGGCAGGGCTGGCGGCCATGTGTATTATGATCCTCCTTCCGGCACAAACCTCTTTTGTGCCGTTGGCCGCATTCTGCGGTGCGATGGTTGCTGTGGCACTCGTCTTTGCCCTCTCGTGGGAACATGGTGTGCGCCCCATGCGCATGGTCCTTGCCGGTGTCGCAATCGCTGCATTTTTTGGCGGAGCGATGACTGCGCTTATGGTCTTTTACTCTGACCGCGTACAGGGGACGGTGAACTGGATGGCAGGCGGCTTTGCCGGACGCAGTTGGACGCATGTTGAGATGGTACTGCCATACACTCTGATCGGTATCGCCGGAACCTTTCTTGGCAGCCGATGGTTAAACGCTCTGCAGCTAGGCGAGGAGACGGCAAGAAGTCTCGGTGTACACGTGCCGCGAGCACGGTTTGTCCTGCTTGTGCTTGCCTCACTGCTTGCCGCCTCTGCTGTCAGCGCGGCGGGGATGCTCGGCTTCGTCGGACTCGTTGTGCCGCATATTGTACGTCTCCTCACGGGATCAGATTTTGACTATCTGCTGCCGGCGGCGGCTCTTTGGGGGGCAGCACTGATTACGGGGGCGGATGCGGCAGCACGGACGGTGTTTGCGCCCGTCGAGATCCCCGTCGGCGTATTTATGTCCTTTCTTGGCGCGCCGTTTTTCCTTTACCTCTTGAAGAAAGGCATGAAAGAGTGATGGGAGAGGAGGCTATGCAGATGGAGTGCAGCGAGATGGAACAGAATCAATGTGAGAAGAAGGGAACTAGCGAGCAGGTCATCCTTTCCGCAAAGGATCTTACGCTTGGCTATGGGAAGACAGATATTGTGCAGGGGGTAACTCTCACCATACATCGTGCGGAGATCGTCACAATCATTGGACCAAATGGTTCAGGAAAATCGACTTTGCTCAAGGCTCTTGCGCGGATTCTGCCGTTGCGCAGCGGCAGAATCGAACTCGCAGGCAAGGATATATGGGAGCAGCCCATGCGGCAAGTTGCACAGCGCATTGCCTTTCTTCCGCAAAGTGCAGACTTGCCGGCCGATATCACCGTGATGGAGCTCGTACGTATGGGGCGTTTGCCGCATCGAGGCTTTTGGGATGGATTTTCCAAAACAGACGCCGAAGCCAGTGAATCGGCACTTCGGCAGACGGGACTGCTGCCCTTTGCTGCACGGCCGCTGACCGCGCTCTCCGGCGGTGAGCGGCAGCGTGTACGGCTTGCCATGGCATTGGCACAGCAGCCGGAGATTCTCCTGCTCGATGAGCCAACAACGTATCTCGATATCTGTCATCAACTTGTTTTGATGGAACTTGTCGAACGTTTACATGATGCGCTTGGCCTCACTGTCATCATGGTGCTCCACGATCTCAATCAGGCCATGCGCTACAGCAGTCATCTCGTTGCACTTGCCGATGGACGTGTGATGGCAGACGGTGTGCCGGAGGACGTTTTTACCTGCGATCTGGTGCGTAATCTTTATGGCGTTGACAGCCTCGTGCGAGATATGGAGTTTGCGGGGCAACGCACGCGGTTATGCTTTCCGCAGCGTGTAGCACGGGAGAAGAGAGAGGTTTTGTATGCGTAAAATCATTGTCATTCTTGCAGCACTCTGCATGGTTGCTGCGGTCGTATTCATGCTCTGGCCGAAAGAAAAGGAGGTGTCGCAGCCGACTGAACTGACTGTGACGGACAGCACAGGGCGCGATGTGTCCATTCCTGCCCATCCAAAGCGTGTCGTATGCCTCAACGCATCCAATCTGGATCTGTTCGTCGCAGCAGGCGGTGCGGATGCTGTCGTTGGGAAACCGACATCTCAGGCACTTTCGGAGGAGGTTCAGGCGGCAACAGCCTCTGCCGAAGAGGTCGGCATCATTCATCAGCCGGATCTGGAGAAGATCCTTTCCCTACAGCCGGATCTTGTCATCGGTACCAATGTGCCCTTTCATACGGATCTTGAAGGAACGCTCGGTGAGGCAGGAGTCCCCATTTACATCCGTGCTCTTGATGATGTTCCCTCTCTCTATGAGGCGCTTAGATTTTACGGCAGTCTGACGGGCGGTGAGCAGAGGGCAGAGGATGCAGTCTCTGCACTTCAGGAAAAAATGGCCGTGGTGGAGCAGCAAGTGAAGGGAAAAACACCACCGAAGAGCCTGCTCGTATTTGGCGCACCTGACAGCTTTAATATGGGAACGGGAAAGTGTTTTACCGGCGGACTCATCAACATGCTTGGCGGCGGCAATATTGCAGATGCGGCAGAGGAAGATGGTGCATACGCACCGCTCTCGATGGAGTTTGTCGCGCGGGAAAATCCCGATGTTATCTTTATTATCGTCCATGGTCCGACGGAAACATTGGAGCCGAAGATGCGTCACGATCTGCAGGAAAACCCTGCATGGGCGGACGTTTCTGCCGTAAAGAAAGGACGTGTCTATGTCCTGCCGTATGACCTCTTCGCTGTGAATCCGGGCATACGTGCAGCAGATGCGCTTCAGGTGCTCGCAGATGCAATGTATACAGAGGACTAACGTGCCAAAGCTCCCATCACGGTACGCTTTGCCC
>CAUTTS010000112.1:0-6425 GCA_963541465.1 uncultured Selenomonas sp. | reverse complement strand
AATTTGTATCTGCGGATCAGCTGGCTATGATTATCCACTATTTATCAGTGATTCCCCAAAATACCGGCCTCCTCGGCAATGAGACCGACGCGCAAAAGTTTCCCAAAACGGACTCTTTTACGCTCCGCATCCATGTCTGCCGAAACCGCATCCATCTGCTCCTTAGTCTCCACCAACTGCCGTTTAAGACGCGCCAGCTTTTGCTGTTTGCTTTCCACTGCCTCACCCCATTTACCACAGCATGCTCTTCACGTCGAGTATAACACGTAACCGCCCAGTTTTTTCAAAATGGGAAGCATCTTGCCCACATCTTGCCCACATTTCAATCCTTGTTTTGATAGAATAGGACTAACAGAGTTAGTCTGGGCGCACTTATGCATTTCGGTTGCCCGAAACGCTGCGCCTGAGTGCCGTTTACGCCGCTGCGCGGACGAAATTTCTGCTGTGCGTGGGGGCGGTTTTCGCAATTTTATTGCTCGCCTTCGCTCGCGGATTCGTTCTCCTCGAACGAATTTGCATCACCTTCTCCCCATGCACAGCAACGAAATTTTTTCTGACGGTCACCTGCGTTCCCTGAACCTGCGGTTGGCATTCTATGGGCAATACTTCATCGAATTTGGCTTCCCATTTTGAAAAAACTGGGACACAGCACACCGCCGCTTTTTTGTCGATTTGAGAGAAAAACATCATGGCTCTATACCACTTTACCGTCAAAAATGACAAACATCCCGGAACAAAAAAGCAGATCAAGGCCGCCCTTCATGTCGACTATATCAATCGAGAAGGCAAGTACAAAAATGAAGGCGAACGTCTGCCGCAGGACATGGATAACGTCATCTCATCGACACAAAAAGCGGATGCTGTAGGCGAAAAAACATGGCTGCTCTATTCGAGCCCCTTCGGGAAAATCACAAATACGGAGAAGGGACTTGCCCTCACAGAGGATCCATCGTATGACACTATCAGCATTGCTCTCATGATGGCAAAGAAGACAATGAAGGAACCGCTGACCGTAAACGGCAGCACAACATTCCGCGCCAAATGCATTCAAGCCGCCGTGCTCGGCGATCTTCCCATCACGTTCGAGGATGCCTCTATGCAGTCCATTCTTGATAAGAAACGAAAGGAGAAAAATGATGAGCGAGAACAGTTTAGAAGACAAGGCGGAACGGTTATCCTCCACAAAAACATTCCAAAGCCCAACCCTAACGAAGATCAGCGAATTGATGCCAATGCTCCTTCCATCAGAGCCTTACCCACAGTGCGCCAACTGCCCAAACTCCATGTGGTACGTCCTAAACAGGAGGACGCTGCGCTGCCATTGCCAGCTGCTGCGGGCGATCTGTTGGGACACCTCGGAACCGAACGAAATCCCCCTGTGCGATGGGATTTATCTGACGGACGAAGGCAATACGCCGAGCGAACCGCCCACAGAATCCTAGCGAATTTTGCGCGTCAGAAAGATACGATCAGTGTGCTGCGTCACGTCGAATACATCAATCGCGAAAAGGGATTCTCTGAGCGTGGAGACTGCGTATACAAGCAGCATCGTCTTCCCGCCTGGGCGAAAGGTTCACCCACTGTATTTTTTCGCGCAGCAGATCGATACTCACCAAAAAACGCTGCCCGCTACAAAGAGATCGAGTTCGCGCTGCAAAATGAACTGACGCTCGAGCAGAATATGGAGATCGTGAACCGCTTCATTGAGGAGAATCTACCGAATCATTACTACACACTTGCCGTGCATGATAAGATCGGTGCCATGTCCGATGGGACACATAATCTTCACGTTCATCTAGTGTTTTCGACACGTCTGATCGACGAGACCGAAAAGAAAAAAGAACGAAAACGATCCGCCTATTTCAGCTATCCGCTGCGTAAAAATGCAAAGGATAGAACAGAGAAATCGATCCGCAGTCACGGTGCTCCCATCGACCGGAAATGGGCAGACCGCACCTATGTCCCTCACCTACGCGCATCCTACGAAGAGATCACAAACAGTGTTTTGGAGAAGTATGGTCACCGTGCCCGCATCGATCGTCGAAGTCTCAAAGCACAGGAACAGGAAGCCCGTATGAATGGTGATGTCCTTCTCGCCAATCTTCTGCATCGAATTCCTGAGGAACACGTCGGAAACGGTACGTTGAAGGAAGACAGCGTAGAGGCACAACGCATCAAAAAATATCGGACGCTGAAAAAAGAATACCGGGATTTACTTTTTGCCGCCGAACGCGCTGCACACAGCATCGAAGAGGATGCACACAGTGAAAAGAATGAACGTCTTCAAAAATCCATTCAAGCCATCATTACATCGAAGGAGTTTGCCGAAAGTGAAAACGATCCGACGTCACATGTCGGCAAACTTCGCAGCAATTTTATTGAAGCCGTACATGCGTATGAGCATCTGGAACGGATGCTCATTTCCGCTGACGATGCACATGAAAGCGCAAAAATCGAGTACATGTCAGCGGAAGAAAAGGAGACTTATCGGGCCTACAAGAAAATTTTAGCGGACATCCGTCACTGGACAGAGTTCAAAGAAAATCTATCCGAGCCGAAGAACGGAACATCGGAAGAACTGGCTGCATACCGTCAGCTGCTTCCGGCACTCGACGATAAAATTGCGAATCTGACGTACGAGCAGCACCTGTTTCAGGAGAAAATTGACGCTCTTGAAACCCGCTTGGAGAATACGGACATACAAAAACAGATCCAGCTCATCACACATGACATGCTGCTCGCCAACACACAAATTCGCAAGGATCTCGCAAAGGCGGCGCAAAACATCGAGGTCACCATGCGTGCATTAGCGCAGGGACTCTTTGCGGAAACGCACGCAGAGAACCAGCAGGATACCTATACAACGCGTCAGCTGTATGACATTGTGTGCAAACGGTTTTACGGCTACAAGAAGGAGGTGGAACGCCTGCAAAGTGAACTGGAAGCGGCGAAAAAGAAAGTCCTCTACATGGATCGTGCCTTGCAGATGGGCGCAAATATCTATACAAAGGGAGGACTCAAAAAGCTGCGAGAAGCTCTTCGTGCTTGGAAGAAGAAAGAAGGTTATCTGCAAAATGATCGGACAAAACTGGAGCAGGAAATCGCAGCCTTTCAAAGGCTGCCGATCCCATCTCCTGATGATCGGGATGCCTATGCGGAGTATCAGGATCGCAAACGTGCGCTCGACGAGCGAAGTGACGCGCTGACGAAAAAAGAACAGGAACTGGCCGAGCAGAAAGCAAAACTTGCCACGTGGCAAAAACGTCTGGCCGCACAGATTGACGCCCCACAGGGAAAGGAAAAAATCAAAGAAATCGCCCTCGGCATCATGCGGAAAAATGCGCCGTATCAGAAACGATACGATGCACTAAAAGCACGGCTGGATCGTGCAACGGAAAGAATGAACCGTGCTAAAGTGCAAATGGATGCGCTCGCCAAAGCGGTAAAAACAGATCGGAACGACGTGAGACGCTACAAGGTCGCTGCACCGGAAAAAGTAAAAGACAGACCTGGTATTATCGCCGAGGCTGTCTCCGGGAACGAACATTATGCGAGCCTTGTCGCCACCATGAGGGACGATAATTCCGCACTCAAAACATGGACGCTCATGTCTGATGCAGCAAAGGAGGAAGAGGCAAATAAGCGGATGTATCGTGATCTATAGACGCTCATTCGTTGACAGCAAGCATCATTTTCCGATAAGATATGACTAAGACATGGAAGGAGGGATGAGGACAATGGCAATATACACATATAATGACTATCTGCGCGATCTGCTGAAGGATGCTCCCTGCATCTTGGCATACGACACCGCTGCGGACTACTTAGGTCTATCCAACGGAAGCAGTTTTCATGAGGCGGCCGACATCTACGTACTATCGCCATTGAACTTGAAGGGAACGCGGGAGCATATAATCCCATCCTTCGATACGGTAGACTATGAGCGGCGCAATGGCCTTCTATGCACAACTGTGAATCAAACCATCAATGATCTTTTACGTGCTGATGGCGACAACCAAGTGATACAAGAGAGCCTGGCCGACGTGTACTTTTCCAATGGAGAATCCTTCGATTCACTGCATATTGAAAAGGAACTACTCCCTCGATTCGATAAGTACAAGGTATGGGCTATGGAATATTACGATGAGGAATAAGCGATGAATGAAAATGAACGGCTTATGATGGATGTTATGGCTGAACTCATGCGTGCCAATGCGCCCATCATCTTCAAAGGAGCGATGAACCTAAACGTAGCTCTTCAAGACTCTTCACCAGTAAATGTACACCGTATCACACACGATATTGATGGTGACTGGTACGGCGAAGACACTGATATTGAGATCATGCACAACATATTGGAGAACGCCGTCAAAAATGTAAATCCAGACTTGTCTGTGGAAATCTTCCGCAACCCAGCAGAAGGAAAATCGGCTGGGTTTCGCATTCTGGATGCGAATCAGGATCGCATGTTCAAAGTAGATTTTGGACATCGGGTGCATCCTTTTTACCAAGACTATCAAATTATGTATCAAGGACAGCCGGTCGATATTCGCGGAGCAACGTTGACTAAAATGCTGTCTGATAAGATCCGTGCTATTTCCAGTCCGAAAGTATTTCGCCGGGCAAAGGATCTGGTGGATGTCTACATCCTCTCACATTGTAAAGAAATCGCTCTGATGGATGTATACCGCATGGTCTATACGGATGGTCATGCGCCCGGTACATTCGACGAGTTTTGCCACCGACGCGATGATTTGAAACATGCCTACGAGAAATTGTTGAATGTCGAAAATAAGCCTGACTTCATTACCATGTATAAAAGGCTGACCGCTTTTCTCACACCGTTTATCAACAAGAGACCACAAACACTGGAATGGACAGGCGATAAGTGGGCATCGCCGCAGCGAATACAGGAAAACGTGAGAGGTCTGGGACGATAATAGGGACTGCACCAAGTTGGTGCAGTCCCTATTATCATTGTTATGTGTGCTAAAGCATAATCGTAACGGACTCCACATCCTCCTGCCATGTCGAGGCAAACGCCGCCGGCATATAGGCCAGCATACAGAGGAGCAGCAGCAACAATCGCTTCATCGTAACTCTTCCTTCCATTCTTCTACGCGGCGATAGAAGGTCGACGGGCTCATACTGCAAATGCGCATCGCTTCCCTTGCCGTCACTTCCCCGTTCCTCCATCGTTCTATCGTCTCTCTGAAATCCTTTGTCGTTTCGACCCGTGGTCGGCCAAAACGCACGCCTTTTCGCCGTGCAAGATCAATCCCCTCCCGCTGCCGCGTGCGTATTTTTTTACGCTCCTGCGCAGCAACGTAACTGAGCAGACTGAGAAACTGGTCTTCCATCAGTTTTCCCAGTTCCCCCATCTCTCGAAACTTGCGGCTGTCAAACAGTGATTCCTGCTCCAGCACGACAATATCAGCACCGATGTTTCGTGTCATATCTTTCCACTCATCGATGATTCCATCGTAATCGCGCCCCAAGCGATCAAGCGCATCCAGGTAGAGCAGATCCCCTGCGCGGAGAACCCGCTTCATGGATTGGTAGGCCGGCCGTGAAAAGTCTTTTCCGCTCTGTCGATCCACAAAGATAAACCGCTCCTCGATGCCGATCGCTTTCATCTTTTCAATCTGGCGATCAGGATTCTGACTTTTGTCGGAGACACGAATGTATCCTATGTTCATCCTGCCCTCCTTTCCTTCATCCTTCGATCAATCTGTTTCAAAACCTCTATTTTACTTTTGAGATGTTTCAAAATGATATACATGATATTTTGAGACACTTTTTCATGCTGGCTGCCGCTCTCCTAAAAAGTATACCTTTTGAAAAAGCTGCACACATTTCTGTGCGCAGCTGCATCCCCATATTACCGGGCAAAGTCCCGCGACTCGTCTCTCTTGTTGCATTTTTTAAGAGCCGGAAGCAGGATCAGCTCCCTTCTGAGCAGCAGGGACTTCTTCATATACTCTTTGGAGATGTCCGATAGTCCTTCCGTGCTGTCAATCAGCCGGTCGATCTGTGCGGATGCCGTCTTGATTCTCGGCACGATGCGCTGGATCGCACGATGCAGATCTTCCGGCGGGTTCTTGAAGATTTCGTGGTAAAGAACGCGCTCGTTATTCATTCGATAAACCGAGTTCAGATTGTACTCTTCCCGCTTAAATGCCGTTCCATTTTCCAATAAATATACCTTTTCATTATCTGATTTAAGTGGTGAAAGGGATGACCCACAATCGTAAATCGGTGCGGGGGATAATGTCCCATCTGTCATCTCAATGAGTCCCCAGTTATCCAGATGACGATCTCCGTTGCCAATGAACGCGTCTACAACGAACATATCCCAGAAGTAGGCTTTGGGAATCACTGATAAATAGTGGATAATCATAGCCAGCTGATCCGCAGACACAAAT
>CAUTTS010000111.1:0-6459 GCA_963541465.1 uncultured Selenomonas sp. | reverse complement strand
CACGCAGGTGAAAATCGATCTTCGGGCCGTAAAACGCGCCGTCGCCCTCATTGACGACATAGTCCAGCCCGCGGTTTTCCAGTGCCTTCTGCAGGCCATTCGTCGCCATCTCCCACATCTCATCTGTGCCCATCGAGTCCTCGGGACGCGTCGAGAGCTCCGCCTTGTACGTCAATCCGAACGTGCGATATACCTCGTCGAAGAGGTCGATCGTGTGCTGTATCTCACCCTCGATCTGATTGGGGGTCACAAAGAGATGCGCATCATCCTGCGTGAAGTTGCGAACGCGGAAGAGCCCGTGCAGAGCACCCGAAAGCTCATGCCGATGGACGAGTCCCAGCTCTGCAAGACGCAGCGGCAGATCACGGTAGCTGTGCAGCTGGGAACGATAGACGAGCATGCAGCCGGGGCAGTTCATCGGCTTGATTGCATAGTCCTCTTCGTCGATCTCCGTGGTATACATATTCTCGCGATAGTGGAACCAATGCCCCGAGGTCTCCCAGAGCTTACGGCTGAGGATCACAGGCGTGCTGATCTCCTGATAGCCGTAGCGGCGATGTACCTCACGCCAATAGTCGAGCAATGCGTTGCGCAGTGCCATGCCGTTCGGATGGAAGAATGGGAAGCCCGGCCCCTCCTCGTGAAGGCTGAAGAGATCCAGTTCTCTGCCGAGTTTTCGGTGGTCGCGCTTTGCCGCCTCCTCCAGCATGTGCAGGTAGGAATCGAGTTCTTCCTGCTTCTCAAACGCCGTGCCGTAGATGCGCTGCAGCATCTTGTTCTTCTCACTGCCGCGCCAGTATGCACCTGCGACACTCTGCAGCTTAAACGCCTTGACCTTGCCCGTGGAGATGACGTGCGGGCCTGCGCAGAGGTCGGTGAACTCGCCCTGCGTATAGAGGGAGATCACCTCGTCCTCGGGCAGATCCTCAATCAGCTCCACCTTATAGTTCTCACCCTTCTCACGGAAGAGTGCAATTGCCTCTGCACGGGGAATCTCACGGCGGACAAGCGGCAGGTTCTCCTTGACGATCTTCTTCATTTCCTTTTCGATGTCACGAAGATCGGCATCCGTCAGCTGGTGCTCCATGTCGAAATCGTAGTAGAAGCCGTTCTCGATCGCAGGTCCGATCGCAAGCTGCACGTGGCTCTCCGGATACAGGCGTTTCACCGCCTGCGCCATAACGTGCGCCGCCGTATGGCGCAGGGCATGGCGGCCGCCCTCATCATCAAAGGTCAGCACGCACAGCGCAGCATTCTTCGTGACCGGCGTCGTCAGATCGACAACCTCGCCGTCGAGGCTCGCCGCAAGTGCTTTTTTCGCCAAGGAGTTGCTCATGCCCTTGACGACGTCCAGTATGCTCGTCCCTGCCTCTGCCTCGCGAACGGAGCCATCCGGCAGTGTCAGCTTTATCATAAAATGCTCTCCCTTCCAAATATACAAAAGCCCTGTCCCTGTGGGATAGGAAATCCATCCTCTCGGGGACAAGGCGACAGGAAGCACTGCGATTTCGTACTCCCATAAGTTTCCACCCTAATTGGTAAAATTATTATAAGGCGGTCAATTCTCTGTGTCAAGGGATTTGTGTTCTGCCATCGCCTGCAGCTGCTCCGATGGAGCAATCACGGGGATGCGAAGATGTCTCCCCGCATGGATTGTGCCGTCGGGCGGCAGATCGTTCACCTCGATGATTGCCTCCTCGAGATCCTTTGCCGTGGATTCTTTTGCCGAGTAGGTCTGTGCAATCGACCAGACGCTCTCCCCGTGTGCTACGGACACTTCAACAAAGTCCGCTGAGCGCAGATAGGGATTCGTCAGATGCAGGGCAGAAATCCCCATCCAGACGAGCGCGATTACGCCGAAGAGAAGTCCGACGCGCTTCTTATTCACTGTTCTGCGTGTTTTTCTGCGTCTCATATCCGTACCTCCGAACGCTCATATCGCATATACATTCTCAAAACTTCTGTTCGTATATAAGATAACACAGAAAAAGTGTTCGGTCAAGTGTTTTCGAACGCATCTTTGCAAAAAATTCGTTCGCAGAACATTTTTTTGCAAAAAAAAGAGATGCTGCACATCGTACAACATCTCTTTTATAAACTCAGTACTATTTAGGCAAATTGACCGCCCGATCCATTTGCGCCTCAGTATGCTCCGCTTCCTGCGGACGACGCTCTTTTGCCACGGCAAGCATCAGTTTCAGTCGGTTGAGCTGATTGACCTCACTCGTGCCGGCATCGCAGTCAATCGCCGTGATGTTCGCGCCGTGATACGCCTTGCGCAGGTCGTGCATAACGCCCTTGCCCGTAATGTGATTCGGCAGGCAGCCGAACGGCTGCAGGCAGACGACGTTGGGAACGCCCTCCTCGATGAGCTTGACCATCTCGCCCGTGAGGAACCACCCCTCCCCCGCCATGTTGCCGAGGCTGACGTGACGTGCCGCAAGCTCCGCCGTATGGTCGATGGACTGCGGCGGACGGAAGTGACGGCTCTCCTTCAGTGCCTTGCGCATCGGTGCGCGGAAGAACTCGATCACCTTGATGAACATACGTCCATAGAGACGATCCTTGTAGGAGCCCGCAAGCAGCTTGTGCTGTGCAATCGGGTCGTAAGCGGAGTACAGGAAGAAGTCGACGAAGTCGGGCATCACGACCTCTGCCCCCTCCCCCATCAGTACCTTTTCGATGTCGTTGTTCGCGACGGGGTGGTACTTGACGAGGATTTCGCCGACAATGCCGACCTTCGGTTTCCACAATGTCTCGTCGATGGGGATATGGTCAAAGTCGCGCACGATGTCCTTCACCATGCGGCGGAACTTGAAGATGCTGCCGTGCAGCAGCTCCTCCTTTGCGCGTGCCATCCATTTCTCATACGCCGCCTGCGTACTCCCCTTGACCAGCTCGTACGGCATCATGCGGTTGCGCACGTTCATCAGGAGATCGCCGTAGATTGCCGCCTTGATGGCGTCGACCATCATCTCACGGTTGAATGCAAAGGAATCCGTCTCCTCGGGCAGACCACGCACGGCAAAGACAGCGACGTTCGGGAAGCCCGCGTCACGCAGAGCCTTGCGCAGGACACCGAGGTAGTTGGTCGCACGGCATGCACCGCAGGTCTGAAAGAGGGCAATGCTCGTGTGATCGGGATCGCACAGCCCCGCCTTCAGTGCGGCGAGGAGCTGTCCGATGACGACGATGGCAGGGTAGCACATATCATTGTGCACATAGCGCAGACCGAGGTCAATGGCCGCTTTGTCCGGCATCGGCGGAATGACGACGTTATAGCCGTGCTTTCTCATCGTCGTACGGAACAGATCAAAGTGAATCGGTGCCATCTGCGGGGCGAGAATCGTATGCGTCTTCCGACAGTCCTCGGTAAAGCGCGGACGCTCGATGACGGGTGCATCGTGGTAGACGGGCATCTCCCGCCGCGCGAGTGCTGCGATCAGCGAGCGCAGACGAATGCGCGCCGCACCGAGGTTCGACACCTCGTCGAGCTTGATCATCGTGTAGATGCGCTCATGTGACTCGAGGATCTCACGCACCTCAGTCGTTGTGAGTGCATCGAGCCCGCAGCCGAAGGAGCTCAGCTGGATCAGCGTCACATTCGGATGCTCCGCAACGAACTGTGCCGCATGGTAAAGACGTGCATGATAGCTCCACTGGTTGACGACCTGCAGACGCCGTTTGCTGACCGGCATGTGGTACACTGCATCCTCAGAGAGAATCGGCAGCTTATAGGACTGGATCATCTCGGGGATGCCGTGATTGATCTCGGGGTCGATGTGATACGGCCGTCCCGCAAGCAGGATGGCGTGCTCGCCCGTCTTTTCAATACGATCCAGGATCTGCCGTCCGTAGTCACGAACATCCTGCCGGTACTGCTCAATCTCGGCGTAACCGGCATCAACCGCAGCGGTGATCTCCGCCCTGCCGATGCCCTCAGCTTTGCCGAACTCCTCCACGAGACATTCGATCATGCGCTTGCGGTCGTTGATGGGTAGGAACGGCTGCAGGAAGCGGATGTGCTTCTCGCGCAGGACATCCATGTTGATGCGAATGTTCTCCGCATAGGATGCGACGATCGGGCAGTTGTAGTTGTTCGCCGACGGGTCGGTCTTGTCCTCCATGTTGTGCGGTTCGCACGGATAGAAGATCGTATCGACGCCCTTTTCGATGAGGTCGGCAATATGCCCGTGGGCGAGCTTTGCCGGGTAGCAGAGCGAGTCTGACGGAACGGTCGCCATGCCCTTGTAGAAGAGCTGCGGCGAGGATTTACCCGAGAGAACAACACCGTAGCCAAGCCGATCAAAGAAGGTGAACCAGAACGGATAGTCCTCGTACATATTGAGCGTGCGTGGGATACCGATGCGTCCGCGGCGCGGCTCATCCGGCGACTTGTAGTGCTTGAAGAGACGGCGATACTTGAACTTATAGATATTCGGTGTCTCGTCCGCCGCCTTCTCGCCGCCGATGCCGCGCTCACAGCGGTTACCCGTAAAGTAACGCTCCCCATTGGGGAACTGCTGCATCGTGATGAGGCACTTGTTGCCGCATTTTCCGCAGCGGTAGGTACTCGTCTTGGCGGAAAATGCGCCCAGCTCCTCCGCGCCCAGCAGAGAGGAGTGCTCCGTTCCTGCCTCCATCGCAAGGATCGCCGCGCCGTATGCGCCCATCAGCCCTGCGATGTCAGGCCGGATGACGTGCTTGCCGAGCAGGTTCTCGATGGAGCGCAGGACGGCATCGTTGTAGAACGTCCCGCCCTGCACGACGATGTGGTCACCGAGAGCATGAACATCCTTTAGCTGCATGACCTTAAAAAGGGCGTTCTTCACGACCGAAAGAGCGATGCCCGCCGAGATGTCGGCGACCTCCGCCCCCTCCTTCTGTGCCTGCTTGACCTTGGAGTTCATAAAGACGGTGCAGCGCGTGCCGAGGTCAACGGGGGCCTTTGCGTCAATCGCCTTGCCCGCGAACTCCGCCGGCGTCATGTGCAGCCCCTCGGCAAAGTTCTGGATGAAGGAGCCGCAGCCCGCCGAACACGCCTCGTTGAGCGTGATGTTGCCGACACTGCCGTTCTGGACGAAGAAGCACTTCATGTCCTGTCCGCCGATGTCGAGCACAAAGCTCACCTCGGGGCAGAACTCCTGTGCAGCGCGCAGATGGGCAAAGGTCTCCACCTCACCGCCGTCCGCATGGAGCGCCGCCTTGACAATCGCCTCGCCATAGCCCGTCGTCACAGCGCCTGCGATATGGCAGCCTGTGGGCATCACGGCATAGAAGTCCCGCAGTGCCTCGATGACCGAGCGCAGCGGCGAGCCCTGATTGCTGCCGTAATAGGTGTGAAGCAATTCCTTGTCTTTTCCAATGGCGACGAGCTTCGTCGTCGTCGATCCTGCATCAATGCCGATCCAAACCGGACCGCGATAGGACGAAAAGTCACCGCGCTGCACGCGATCACGATCGTGTCGCTCCTTGAATGCAGCATAATCCGCCGCATCCTTAAAGAGCACGAAGTCCGCCGTGCGCGTTTCCGCTGCCGCAGCTGCCTCCGCACGTGCAATACACGCCTCCATCTCCCGCATATCGGTTGCCTTGGCATCATCGGAGAGCGCCGCGCCAACCGCGACGAAATAATTGCCATAATCCACATTGACGACGTGATCCTCGTCAAGTTTCAACGTCTCGATAAAGCGTCGTTTCAGTTCCGGGAGAAAGTGAAGCGGTCCGCCGAGAAAGGCGACCTTGCCCTCAATGGGACGCCCCTGTGCGAGGTTGCCGATGGTCTGATTGACCACCGCCTGAAAGATCGAAAGGGCAATATCCGCCTTCTCTGCACCGTCATTCATCAGTGCTTGGACATCCGTCTTGGCAAAGACACCGCAGCGCGAGGCAATCGCATAGACGCGCTTTCCCTTTTCGGCAAGTGCGTTCAGACCGATCGGATCGGTCGAAAGCAGGGATGCCATGTGATCGATAAAGGAGCCCGTACCGCCCGCACAGACACCGTTCATCCGCTGCTCCGGTGCATCGCCGAAGTACGTGATCTTAGCGTCCTCGCCGCCGAGCTCGACGGCCGTCGAGGTATCGGGAATGAGACGTCGCACAGCTGAGGCGCATGCAACAACCTCCTGCACAAAAGGCAGTCCGATGCGCTGTGCGATGCCCATGCCTGCCGACCCCGTCAGAGCAAACGAGAACTTCGACTCACCGACGACATCGCGCAGCTGGCTCAGGTTCTCCTGCAGCGCCTTGCCGATCTCTGAGAAATGTCGCGCATAATTCTTATACAGAATTTCGTGCTGTTCCCCCATAACAACCAGCTTGATTGTCGTCGAGCCGACGTCAACACCGACGCGAAATGGTAATTCCACTATTACACCACCCATCATTTTCCATAGGAAAACGAGGGACATGTCCCTCTTTCCTTCATTCTA
Organism: uncultured Selenomonas sp.; assembly: GCA_963541465.1. GTDB lineage: Bacteria > Bacillota > Negativicutes > Selenomonadales > Selenomonadaceae > Centipeda. The sequence continues at coordinate 25 of CAUTTS010000111.1, read as the reverse complement.
TATAAATAGGAAAGCCCTTCTCAAG
>CAUTTS010000110.1:0-6530 GCA_963541465.1 uncultured Selenomonas sp. | reverse complement strand
CAAGTAAAGACGTATTTTTTCAAAAAAAGTAAAGTAACCCATAAAAAAAACCGCCCGATGCTACCAACACCGAGCGGCAGACATGACGCGAATCATGCCCTATTGCACTTAAATTCTACCATGATTCGCCTCCTATTTCAAGGAGGTTTTATTTATGTCCACCAAAATCAGAACGCGCAAGCGCGGGAATACGTATTCGTATAGTTTCGATATCTCGAAGCATCCGCGCCGCATGAAGGAGAAAGGAGGCTTTGCCACCGAGGATGAAGCATTTGACGCAGGTGTGAAAGCTTACACCGACTGGAAAAACGGCAACATCGGTATCACATCAGAGCGCGTGAAGCTGCGGGACTATCTCGCATCGTGGCTGGAGAATGTCGTGCGCCCGAATGTGAAGCGCACAACGTACCAAAATTACAAATCAGAAATCAATACGCATATTCTTCCCATAATTGGAGATGTCTATGTACAGGAACTGCGCCCGCGTGATGTCGATCAATTGGTTAATGAACTTGCCAAAAAGGGATTGTCTCACGGGACGATACAGCAAACGAAATCAGTGCTCTCCAACGCAATGAAGTATGCCGTATACCCCGCTGAACTCATCACGGCAAATCCAGCTGCAGGCATATCTATTCCACGCAGCGCGCCGCGCAAGGTGATTGAACGCACTGTTATTACACCCGAGCAGTTCGCCGCCATCTCAAAGGATGAAAAGTATTACCACACCTATAAGCTCCTCTATCATACGGGACTGCGTTTAAGTGAGGCTTTAGGTCTCACGTGGGAGGATATCGATTTCTCCACGGGGAAAATCTCTGTATCCCGTCAACGGCAAAAAAGAGGATATTTCGACACGCCGAAAACGATCTCAAGCCGTCGTACATTCTATGCAGACAGTGCTTTTCTCTCCTATCTCAAGACGCTGAAAGCAACGCAGTCGGTGCAGGAAATGCGTCTCGGTGAAGCATATCAAGCCGTCTATGAACTTCCGGCGGAAGATCACATCTGTGTTATACTCCCCAAAAAGATAACGCCGCCGCAAGGCTATATCCGCCGCCATCTGCTCTGTGTTTTGCCAAACGGGATACCACACAGGCATGAGAGTGTCGAGGCTCGTCTGCGTGAGCTTAACCTCAACCCACACAGTTTTCGTCATACCCATGCAACCCGCCTGATCGAAGCAGGGGCAAAGCCCGTTGACGTCGCCGCCCGTCTCGGTCACGCGGATGCAACAATCACGCAGAACCTCTATACGCATGACACAGAGGATATGCAGCGTGAGACGGCGCGCATCTTCGGTGGGATTGTAGACAGATAGTTCTGTAGACAAACTGTAGACAATACGCGGAAAAGTGTCGCGCATCCCTTGTAAATCAAAGGGTTATTGAAATACGGCGCATTTTAGCGTATAATGCGTTGAGAATTCACCATGATGGGAATTATACCAATCCATAGGGGGACATTGTATGTCATTAATTGTAAAGAAGTTTGGCGGAAGTTCGGTGGCTACCCCGGAGAAGATCAATAACGTAGCAAAACGCATATTGCGTGAGAAAGCCCCCGATGATCGCATTGTCATGGTGGTATCTGCCATGGGCGATACGACGGATGATCTCATCGCGCTAGCTGGCGAAGTGGTGGAAAGCCCCTATCAGTACACGCGCGAGATGGATATGCTCATGACGACGGGGGAACAGGTCTCGATTGCACTGCTCGCGATGGCGTTCCGTGCCTTGGGACAGCCCGCCATATCCCTCACCGGCGGCATGGCAGGAATGCGCACAGATCATGCACATACCAAGGGGCGCATTCTCGGAATCGAGCCAAAACGCGTGCACGAGGAGCTTGAAAAGGGAAACATTGTCGTTATCGCCGGCTTTCAGGGCACAGATGCCGACGGTAACCCCGTGACACTTGGACGCGGCGGGTCGGATACCTCTGCCGTGGCAATCGCGGGCGCAATCGGCGCAGATAGCTGCGAGATCTATACGGACGTTGACGGAATCTACTCCGCCGACCCCCGTATTGTCAAGGGTGCGCGCCGCATGAAGGAGATTACGTACAACGAGATGCTCGAGATGGCACGTCTCGGCGCAGGCGTTATGCAGCCACGCTCGGTGGAGATGGGACAGCTCTACAGCATCCCCATCCACGTTCGTTCGACCTTTACCTCAGAACCCGGAACCATCATTAGGGAGGAATATACAGTGGAAGAAAAGTCCTTTATCATTCGCGGTGTCGCACACGATGAGCACGTCGCTAAGATCACGGTGCTCGGTGTCTCTAACGTCCCGGGCGTTGCCTACAAGATATTCTCTGCTCTCGCCGATGCAAACATCGACGTGGATATGATCGTGCAGAGCCTCCGCAGTGCTGACTCCAATGTAACCGACATGGTGTTCACCGTGGCATCCATTGATGCCGAGGAAGCGCGCCGCGTTGTCGAAGGGATTTCGGCAGACATCCACGCATCTGGTGTATCCATTGACAATGATGTCGCGAAGATCTCCATTGTCGGAGCCGGCATGCTCGGCAATCCCGGTATTGCCTCCCGTATGTTCGGTGCACTCTCCAATGCAGGCATAAACCTCGAGATCATCAGCACCTCCGAGATCAGCATCTCCTGCCTCATCAAGGGCGGCAGCGTCAAGGACGCCGTCAACCGTATCCACGACGAGTTCTTTCCGAACGAGGCATAAGAATACGTGTATACACCTGTGCGGCTTGTGGACATAAGAAGAGTCGCGCGCTATCATCATATTACGCTACGACGGCACGGATCAACGACGCCCTACCCCTGTGGAGGACACGATGATCCGTGCTTTCCATCGAAAAGGAGAGCATATAACATGGCAATTCAAATGGCAGCATCACACGCGGCATCGCGCCGCCTGAAGGACGCGATCTTCGGAGCCAGTGCGGCGTGCCGCGCCGCAATCGCAGAGCACGGTGAGGAGCGCGTAATCAACGCGACAATCGGTGCCGTTATGGATGACAACGGTAAACTGGCACACCTGCCGACGGTCGAGCGCGTCTTCCGCTCCCTCCCCATCGAGGACTATATCGCCTATGCGCCGATCTCTGGACTTCCGGAGTATCTCGAGGCAGCGATTGATATTACATTCGCCGGCAAGCGTCCTGCGGGCTATCTCGCCGCTGTCGCAACGGCAGGCGGAACGGGAGCTCTGCGCACCGCCGTCGACGACTACGTCGAGCGCGGCGATCAGGTGCTCACCTCGGACTGGTTCTGGGGAACGTACAACATCATCTGTCAGGAACTTGGCTCCTCCGTCACGACCTTCACGCTGTTCGACGAAGCAAACAACTTCAATCATACGGCGTTCTCTGCGGCCGTTGATGCTCTTTGCAAAAAACAGGACAGCCTGCTTATCATCCTCAACACACCTGCGCATAACCCGACGGGCTACAGCCTTTCTGAGGATGACTGGGATCACGTTCTGGACACGGTCAAGGCACAGGCAAAGGCCGGAAAGAAGATACAGCTCCTCGTCGATATCGCCTACATTGACTTTGCGGGCGAAAAGCATGCGACACGTGCCTTCATGCAGAAGTTTGCGGGACTCCCCGAAAACATCCTGACACTCTTCGCCTTCTCCATGTCCAAGGCGTATACATTCTATGGACAGCGCTGCGGCGCACTCATTGCTCTCTCTGCAAACAAGACGGTCATCGATGAGTTCAGCGAGATCAGCAAGTACGCTGCACGTGCAACGTGGTCGAACATCAACCGCGGTGCAATGACCCTCCTGACGCGTATTCAGCAGGACAGCGCAGCGTATGCCGCCTATGAGAGTGAGCGTGACGCACTATACCGCCTCGTACAGGAGCGCGGCGATATCTTCATGCAGGAGGCTACGGCGTGTGGTCTGCCTGCCCTCCCCTATAAGGGCGGCTTCTTCCTCGCTATTCCTTCGAGCGATCCACAGGCGGTCTGTGACGCTCTCCACGAGGATCTCATCTTTGCGGTTCCGCTGAAAATGGGCGTGCGTATTGCGGCATGCTCTGTGCCAAAATCGAAAATGCATGGAGTTGCAGAAAAAGTAAAGCGCGCTATGGAGAAAATTTCTTGACATTCGCGTAAAAATTTTTTAGAATAGCGACGTGTGATATTTTCCATGTATCCATTAGCCCCGGAAGCGTGAGTGTATATCGCATCAACCAATATTGAAAACTCTTACTCTCTAGGGGGGAATTACGTGAAAACCACGGTTATGGCAAAAGCAGCCGATATTGAGCGCAAGTGGTATGTCGTAGATGCAGAGAACCAGACGGTCGGTCGTCTTGCAACAGAGATCGCGAAAGTCCTGCGCGGCAAGAACAAGCCCATCTACACACCGCATGTGGATACCGGCGACTACGTCATCGTTATCAATGCTGAGAAGGTAAAGTTCACGGGAAAGAAGCTGACGGACAAGACCTACTTCCGTCACTCCGGCTATCAGGGCGGCACGACCTTTACAACGGCCGGCCAGATGCTCGATCGATTCCCTGTCCGTGTCATTGAACACGCGGTCAAGGGTATGCTTCCGAAGAACAGTCTCGGCGCACAGATTTTCCGCAAGCTCAACGTCTACGCTGGTCCGGAGCATCCCCACGCAGCACAGAAGCCCGAGCCGCTGAAGTTTGATATTCGCTGAGTTTTGTATAAGGAGGAATCTGTTCAATGGCACAAGTCACTTACTACGGAACGGGTCGCCGCAAGACCTCGGTTGCCCGTGTTCGCCTCGTTCCTGGCGACGGCAAGGTTACCATCAATGGCCGCGAGATGGCAGAGTATTTCGGACTCAAGACGCTTGAGCTGATTGTTCGCCAGCCGCTGAACCTGACGGAAACTGTCGATAAATATGATGTCATCGCTAATGTAGCCGGCGGCGGTGCATCCGGTCAGGCGGGTGCGATTCGTCACGGCATTACACGCGCACTGATTGAGATGGACGCAGAGCTGCGTCCTGCACTCAAGAAGGCAGGATTCGTCACGCGTGACCCGCGTGAGAAGGAGCGCCGCAAGTACGGTCTCAAGAAGGCACGTAAGGCTTCCCAGTTCTCGAAGCGCTAAGATACGTATACGAAATCCCCTCTTCCGTTTGGACGAGGGGATTTTTATTTGACATTCGCCGTATATTAACATATTATATAGCTATAAAAAATATGTTTTTAGAAGGAAGTATCGATATGAAAATCTCAGCGAAGGGGCGCTATGGCATCGCATCCATGGTCTTTCTGGCGCGCAGCTACGACACCTCCTCCCCCGTCACCATCATCAGCATCTCAGAGCATCTCGGCATCTCCAAGATCTATCTCGAGCAAGTCTTTGCACTGCTCAAGCGGAGCAAACTCGTCAACTCGATCAAGGGTTCACAGGGCGGCTACCAGCTTGCTCGCCCACCACACGACATCACCGCCTATGACATTCTCTCTGCCATTGAGATCGCACTGATTGAAAAGACAGGCAGTTCCTGTGAGAAGATGGAAAAACTAGACCGCGTTCTCGCCCGTGACCTCTTCGGCGTACTCGACCAAAACATTTACGATACACTCAATGCCGTAACACTTGAGGATCTCCTTACTGCGTGGAAACGCGAGGAGAACAGCGAAACACTGATGTATTTTATCTAAACATCTGTGTTCCGAGGAAGAGAAGCAGACCGATGCAGCCGCCAACGAGAGAGCCGTTGACGCGGATCCAGAGAAAGTCCTGCTCTACCTTGTCATAGACAAGACGATTCAGCTCCTCATCCGTGAGACGCATAAGTGCATCGGAGACGACGATACCGACCAATGCCTGTGCATGGAGAGCCGACCGTGCGATAAGATCATACATCAGGCGTGTCATGATCTGCTGCAGATCACTGTGCTCTGTGAGGAGCGTCAACATTCGCTGATATTCTGCATGGAGTATACTGCGCAGCTGCTGATAAAAGGCCGGCATGTGCTCCTCCATCGGATCCACATCATGCTGCAGATCAGCCTGCACATGTGTCCGCAGACCGCTCAGAATGCGCTCAATCGTCGCATCGATTGGCAGCGTCTCTGCCAATCGCTTTTGCAGCTCACGCACGAGTGTGGCGAGTTCCTCATCCCGTTCGAGGTCAGAGAGCGCATCATGGATCAGATTTGCCGCATGATTTTGCAGCGGCGAGTTATCCCGTCCGAGCTCTTCGAGGACATGACATGTGTGCTGCTGAATCAGTTCTGCCCCCTCATCCAGATTGATGGTATTCGTCGCGGTGAGAATACGCGATAGAAATCCGTCGCCGATCTTTTCCCGCTCCAGCTGCTCCAGTGCATCCCTTATAGAGGCATACGTCTCCTCTGTCGCCGCCTCCCTGACAAGTATCCGCGAGATACTTGTCAGGGCTTTTTTATCCCATCCCTTCTCGCGCAGGAGCTCGTCGAGTCGTTGCATCAGCACGTCAGTATCCTCCTTCAGGAGTAAATCCCTCAGGCGCGACGAGAGATAGTAAACGATCTGCGAATTCCTCCGACGCAGAAAGGATGCACTAAGA
>CAUTTS010000109.1:0-6573 GCA_963541465.1 uncultured Selenomonas sp. | reverse complement strand
AAGCCGTGCTGATGGATGAGGACGGCATTCGCCGCGCCCTCATGCGCATCGCACACGAGATTGTAGAGAAAAATCATGGGACGGAGCAGCTGGTGCTCGTCGGCATCCGCAAGCGCGGCGTACCGATTGCGGCGCGGCTCGGCGCGGAGATCGCGCAGATCGAGGGGCGGGAACTACCACGCGGCGTGCTCGACATCACGCTCTACCGCGACGACCTCAACGAGCTTGCCTATCAGCCCATCGTACACACGACGGAGATCCCGTTTGACATCACGGGCAAGACCGTCATCCTCGTCGACGATGTGCTCTACACAGGGCGGACGATACGGGCGGCGATGAACGCTCTGCTCGACCTTGGGCGACCGCGCATGATCCAGCTCGCCGTGCTCATCGACCGCGGACATCGGGAGCTCCCGATCCGCGCTGACTACGTTGGCAAGAATGTACCGACGGCATCTGCCGAGGACGTATCGGTGCAGCTTCACGACACCGATACGGAGGAAAAGGTCGTCATACGCGAACGCGTATGACTGCGGCGGATAGACTGCCTTCCCATGGGACAAAAAAGGGTTGTTATGACGAAGACAGAGACTTCGTCATAACAACCCTTTACCTTTTCATTATGGCGGAGAGGGTGGGATTCGAACCCACGGTGCGTTGCCGCATCACCGGTTTTCAAGACCGGCTCCTTAAACCACTCGGACACCTCTCCATACGATACCTTTGCATTCTATCAAAAAGACATCGCTGCGTCAATAGCTGCGCGTTTTTTGCCATGCACAGAGGAGCGCGCCGACACAAAAACCAATCAGCGCGGGCACAACCCAACCCATCCCGAGGGACGCGAGGGGGAGCACATCTCCTGCCGTACACAGGGCAGGCGTCCATGAAAACGCATTCTGCAACGCGGGCGGCAGTGCACGGAGGAAGTCGAAGAAGGCGGCCGCACTCGTGCCGACAATGCTCCACACATAGAGCGGGCGACGATAGCCGATCAGCCCCTCGATGAGACAGAGGGCGATGAGGACGATGGCGATGGGATAGAGAAAGTAGAGCACAGGGAGGGAATACGCGATGATGCGGCTGAGGCCGACGTTCGATATGGCGAATGAGAACACGGAGAAGATCACCGTGTATTTTGTATAGGAAAAACTGTGCGGAAAGAGCGCGGTGAACGTGGACGCGCAAGCTGTGACGAGGCCGATGGAGGTCTTGAGACATGCACAGGTGATCGTGATGCCGAGCAGGATGCCGCCGTATGCGCCAAAGTAATGCGCTGCAATATGGGCGAGCACATCGCCGCCGTTGGCATCGATGCCGTAGACGGCACGGCTCTGTGCACCGACGTAGGTGAGCGCGAGATAGATGAGCGCCATAAGCAGCGTGCTGAGACTGCCCGAGATGATCGTGCTGTAGGAGAGATCAGCGGGCGAGGACAGCCCCAGACGGCGGATGGCGTCGACGAGGATGCTGCCATAGGCGAGAGCAGCGAGCACATCCATCGTGTTATAGCCCTCGAGCAGCCCGGTGAAAAAGGCATTCTCTGCGTACGCTCCTGTGGGTGACATTGTCCACACGCTGCCCATCGGCTCTCTTAGTGCAGCGACGATCAGGATGGCAAGGAAAAAGAGAAAGAGCGGATTCAGCACCTTGCCGATCCAGATCAAAATCCCTGACGGGCGCAGGGAGAAAAAGAGCACCACGGCGAAAAAGAGCGCAGTAAAGGCGAGGAGCAGAACATCGTGCAGAGGAGGGGCGACGAACGGCAGAATGCCAACCTGAAAGGAGACGGTCGCCGTACGCGGGATGGCGAAGAGCGGTCCGATGCAGAGATAGAGCGCGCAGGTAAAGAGCAGGGAGAAACGTCGCCCCACCCTGTTCCCGATCGCGGAGAGACTGTCGCTCGCCGTGATGCTGATCGCCGCGATGCCGAGCAGGGGCAGCCCCACGCCTGTGATGCAGAACCCGACGAGGGCGGGCAGCATCTCCATCCCCGCCCGCTGTCCCATCGACGCGGGAAAGATCAGATTGCCCGCACCGAAGACCAAACCAAAGAGGAGAGATGCGACAAAGAGATATTCCTTTTTCGACAGCCGCTGTTTCATGCTGGATGCTTTCCTGTCTACAAAAAAATCATAAAATTTTAATAAATTGATGATACAGGGGCAGCAGGGATTTGTCAAGGAAATCGCTGATAAAATGAGGTCTGCCAGATTGGCGTAGATTTTTTGTCCGATTGAGGCAGCAAACCGGACGCATAGCGAGGGCTATGTGGAGGATTTGCTAACGAAAAGCGGGCGAAAAAGATACGTCAAGATGGCTGTGCCGAATTTATCAGTGCTTCCCAAGAAATCTATTGGCGATCGTCCCTTTACATCCACCGAGGGTGCGGGCTATAATGCAGGGAGAGAAATAGCGGGGATTCCCCAAGATGATAAGGAGTACAGGAATGAATCGAAATGACCTATGCTGGTGCGGCAGCGGCAAGAAATATAAAAAATGTCACGAGGACTTTGACGAGCGCATCGCCTCCATCCGCTACGATGTGATCAAGGGGCAGGTGCGCCCGCCGCGCAAGATCATCAACAACGAGGCGGATATCGCGGGCATCCGCCGTGCCGCCGTCATCAACGATGCGGTGCTCGATCTCATGGGGACGCTCGTCGCACCGGGCGTTGACACGGAGACGCTGGACCGTGCGGCGCATGAGTACATTGTCTCGCACGGCGGCATCCCCGCCTGCCTCGGCTTTGAGGGCTTCCCCAAGAGCATCTGCACGTCGATCAACAACGTGGTCTGCCACGGGATTCCCAGCACGAAAGATGTGCTCAAAGAAGGCGATATTATAAATGTAGACTCGACCGTCATTGTGGACGGCTACTATGCGGATGCCTCACGGATGTATCTCATCGGTAAGGTGCCGGCGGCGGCGGAGCGCCTCGTCAAGGTGACGAAGGAGTGCATGGAGCGCGGCATCGCGGCGGCGCGCCCGTGGCATTTTCTCGGCGACGTGAGTGCAGCGTGCGGTGACTGGGCACATGCCAACGGGTACTCGGTCGTTACAGCACTCGGCGGTCATGGCGTCGGCAAGGATTTTCACATGGAGCCATACGTCCCGCATGAGGGCGAGCCGGGCACAGGGATGCTCATGGTGCCGGGCATGGTGTTCACGGTCGAGCCGATGATCAATGCGGGCGACTACGATGTCACCGTTGACCGCACGGACGGATGGACCGTCCGGACGAAGGACGGGACGCTCTCTGCACAGTGGGAAAAGACCATTCTCATTACAGAGACGGGCGCAGAGGTGCTTTCATCATGACGCATTTCGACCAGCTCGGCATCGCAGAGACACTGACCGCACTCCTCCAAAAACAGGGTATCACACAGCCGACCCCCGTGCAGGAGCAGGCGATCCCACCCATGCGCGCGGGACGTGACGTGATTGCACAGGCGCAGACGGGGACGGGCAAGACGCTCGCCTATCTCCTGCCGCTTCTTGCGCGCATCAAGCCGCAGGGCGCGGCGGCGCAGGCACTTGTCATCACACCGACGCGTGAGCTCGCCATCCAGATCGAGCGCGTCGCCGAACCGCTCGCCCAGTCCCTTGGGATTGGCACCGTTGTGATCTATGGCGGGGCGGATATCGAGCGGCAGAAGGAAAAGCTGCGCCGCAGTCCGCAGCTCGTCATCGGTACGCCGGGACGTCTGCTCGATCACGTACGGCGCGGGACGCTTGCGCTCGGCAGCGTGAACAAGGTCGTCCTTGACGAGGCGGACGAGATGCTGAAGATGGGCTTCATCGAGGATGTGGAGACCCTGCTCGATGCTGCGGCACAGGACTATCAGCTCGCACTTTTTTCGGCGACGATGCCGGAGCGCATTGTGCGCCTGACCAAGCGGTTCATGACCAACCCCGCGCACATCCGTCTCGCGGGGGAGACAGTGACCCTCGCCGCCATCGAGCAGGTCGTCATTCCCGTCAGCGCAGGGGACAAGCTCGACCGCCTCTGTGCCTCCATCAACGAGGAGGCACCATACCTAGCAATGGTGTTTTGCGCCACGAAGGAGCGCACCCGTGCGCTCATGATGGAGCTCGCACAGCGCGGCTATCTCGTCGACGCGCTCAGCGGCGACCTCACGCAGACGCAGCGCAGTTTCGTCCTGCGGCAGTTCCGCAGTGCAAAACTGCAGATCCTCTGTGCGACGGACATCGCAGCGCGCGGACTCGACATCGAGGGCGTGACCCACGTCTATAACTACGATCTCCCGCCGACGGTCACGGACTACATCCACCGCATCGGCCGCACAGGGCGCGCGGGCGCACAGGGCAAGGCGATCACACTGGTCGCCGCACATCAGCACGAGAAACTGCGCAAGATGGAGGCGGCGCTGAAGGAACGTCTGCGTCGCGCTGCCGTAAAGAAAAAGCCGCGTCCCGCAGAGGGAGAGGCACAGCAGACGGCGCGCCCGTCGCACGCGCCGAAGCATAAAAGCGCGCCGAAATCCGCAAAGGCGAAGCCGCGCAGCAAAAAATCGGGCAAGACCGTCACGAACATCGGACGGCGCAGCCGCAGAAAGCGATGACAGCGGCAGATGACAAGGAAAGGGGTAATGCTTTATGGCTGTTCTGCGCGCGAAGATGTCATCAAAGAGAGCAGGAAAAGACGATTTTTCGTCGAATTGATAACATCATACAGACAATTCCAAACCAATAAGGAGGCAGATTTCATGATCGGCATCAAGAATGTGATTGCGATTATCTGTGGGGGCGGCCCCGCACCCGGCATCAACAGTGTCATCTCTGCCGTAGTCAGCGAGGCGACGCGCCACGGCTGGGACGTACTCGGCATCTACGACGGATTCTCGCGGATTGCACGCGGCGAGAAGAACTACGTGCGCCTTGAGCCCGCGAACATCAGCCGCATTCATCTGACGGGCGGCTGCATTCTGAAGATGTCGCGCTTCAACCCGACGAAGAAGGAATCCGACCTCCGCACCGTGGTCGAGACGCTGACCGAGCTCGGCGTGACGCATCTCGTCACCATCGGCGGTGACGACACGGCGTTCAGCTCCATGGCGGTCTCCGAGTACGCACGCAAGATGGGGCGCACGATCAACGTCGTCCATGTCCCGAAGACCATCGACAACGACCTGCCGCTCCCCGAGGGCGTGCCGACGTTCGGCTTTGAGACGGCACGCGCCTTCGGCACGATGGAGATCGAAAACCTCATGGAGGATGCGAGCACGACGAACAACCGCTGGTACTTCACCATCGCCATGGGACGCACGGCGGGGCACCTCGCCCTCGGGATGGGGCGCAGCGCAGGCGCGGCGATCACCATCATCCCCGAGGAGTTTTCCCAGAAAAAGATCCCGCTGCAGCAGGTCGTCGATGTGATCGTCGGCTCGATCGTGAAGCGTTACCTCACGGGGCGCAACTACGGCGTTGCTGTCATCGCTGAGGGCGTGATCGAGAAGATCGCCGAGGAGGACTTCGCCAAACTCGGCAACGTCGTCACGGACGAGCACGGACACATCCGCTACAGCGAGCTCGACTTCGGCGAGATCATCAAACAGGCGGTGCTCGCCGAGACGAAGAAGCTCGGCATCACCATCAGCGTCATCGACAAGGAGATCGGCTACGAGCTGCGCTGCACGGCACCGATCGCCTATGACATCGACTACTGCCGCTCGCTCGGCTATTCTGCCGTCAAGTTCCTCATGCAGGGCGACACGGGCGCGATCATCACGATCCAGGACAATCAGGCGGTGCCGATGCGCTTCGACGAGATTCGCGACCCCGAGACGGGCAAGACGAAGGTGCGCAAGGTCAATATCGCCTCCGTCCACTACCGCATCGCACGCGGCTTCATGATGCGTCTCGAAAAGGGCGACCTCGACGATCCGGGACTTGCGAATGCCTACCGCATGACGCAGGAGGCGTTCAAGGAACGCTACTCCTATCTCTTTGACGGCGACGCCGCAGAGTAATTTCACCGCAGAAATGTCCAAGGCCGATGGTGTGAAACGAAAAAGTTTCGCATCATCGGCCTTTTTTCTATTTTAGGTATTGACGTGCCCGCTCCTTTGCCGTATAATACCGTATTGTCAGTGCAATACACGACAGCACATCGCGGGGTGGAGCAGTCGGTAGCTCGTCGGGCTCATAACCCGAAGGTCACAGGTTCAAGTCCTGTCCCCGCAACCAATAGCATATCATGGGTAGGTGGCCGAGTGGTTAAAGGCAACAGACTGTAAATCTGTCATCTTCGGATTACGATGGTTCGAATCCATCCCTGCCCACCACTTTTTATCGCGGGGTGGAGCAGTCGGTAGCTCGTCGGGCTCATAACCCGAAGGTCACAGGTTCAAGTCCTGTCCCCGCAACCAATAGCATATCATGGGTAGGTGGCCGAGTGGTTAAAGGCAACAGACTGTAAATCTGTCATCTTCGGATTACGATGGTTCGAATCCATCCCTGCCCACCATCATCGGCGGCATAGCTCAGTTGGCTAGAGCATGCGGTTCATACCCGCAGTGTCCGGAGTTCAAATCTCTGTGCCGCCACCA
>CAUTTS010000108.1:0-6579 GCA_963541465.1 uncultured Selenomonas sp. | reverse complement strand
ACCTCAACCTCGCCTCGCTCTTTTGCGATACGATCCTCATGCTGCGGGATGCGCATGTATTCGCGCACGGGCGGGCGCAGGAGGTGCTGACCGAGGAGAACATCGCGGCGATGTATGGCGTCCATACGCGTGTCACCGTCGAGGACGGGGCGAAGCATGTACGGCTGTTGAAGGATGGGTGAGGGAATGCGTTTTCTTGTGGGGGTGCTCGCGCTCGTATTCGTACTCGCGGCACTCGGCTGCGGCTCCGCACCTGCGGGACAGTTGGGCGGCTACGCCGTGACGGATGCAGAGGGGCGGACGGTCGCCTTTGCAGAAAAGCCCGTGCGCGTGCTGAACTATGCGCTCTGGTTGGATGATATTGTGCTCGGACTTGTTCCACCCGAGCAGCTCGTTGGGATCGACCATCTGGCGGACGATCCGAACAGCTCGAATATCGTGGAGATTGCAGAGAAAATCCCCGTGAAGCTCAATCAGCCGTCGGCGGAGCAGGTCATGGCCCTGCATCCCGATGTCGTCTTTCTCGATGCGGGAAAGGACGCTGCCGTTGCCGAGACCTTGCGCGATCTGGGAATCCGTGTCGTTACCTGTCAGAAGCCGCGTACGGCGGACGAAGTGCGGGCAGCGGTGAGGCTCGTCTCCGCCGCGCTCGGTGAGGAGGAGAAGGGAGCGGCGCTCATCGCCACCTACGATGCGGAGTGTCAGTCGCTTGCCGCGCGCGTTGCAGAGATTCCGCCTGCTGAGCGCAAGACGGTGCTCGTGATCTCGATGTCTCCGACGTTCGGGAGCAAGGGCGGACTGTTCGATCACCTCTGCACGATGGCGGGGGTACGCAACGGCGCGGCGGAGATCGGTCTTACGGCGGGGCAGGCACTGACGAAGGAACACATCCTCGCGGTGAATCCCGATGTGCTGATCGTGCCCGTCTGGAACGATCACGGCAGCTATGACATCGAGAAGTTTAACCGCGAGTATCTGGACGATCCCGCGCTCCAAACGGTGCGGGCAATCCGAGACGGGCGCATTGTACGCCCGCATGAGGGCTATATCTACAACGCCTCGCAGGATATGGTGTTCGGCGCGCAGGACATTGCGCACGCCGCCTATGGCGATCTGGTGGAGCTGCCCGTCGGGGGTCATCTGAGTGTGGCGGACGGGCGGTAAAGGGGAACAATATATTTTATTTCAAGGAGGATCCTATGGGAACGAAACAATGGATGGCAGGCATGACGTGCGCACTTTGCGCATTTCCCGCACTAGCAGCGGCAGAGGAGACGCAGAACTACGAGACGCCATCGGTCAACGTGACGGCGCAGGGCTATGAGAAAGAGACGCTCATGACGCCCGCAGACACGACGGTCTACACCGCCGAGGAGCTGAAGAAAACGGGCGCACGCGACGTGATCTCCGCGCTGAAATTCAAAAACGGCGTGCATTTCACGAACATGGGCCCCGACGGGCAGACGTGGATCACGGGCAATGCAGGCGTGAATCTGCGCGGCGTGGAGAATGGGACGCTTGTCCTTATCGACGGTGTGCCAGCATCCTTTAACAACGTCAGCCATCTCGATATGATGAGCCTCGACGCTGTGGATCGCGTTGAGGTCGTGAAGGGCGGCGGCTCTGTGCTCTACGGCTCGGAGGCGTTTGGCGGCGTCGTCAACGTCATTACGAAGAGTACGTACAAGAACACGGTACGTGTTGCAGCGGGAGACCGCGGGCAGCGTGACTACGCAGCGACCATTGACCTCGGCAAGGTCGGGCTGGCCGTCAGCCGATCGTACTACGGCAAGACCGGAAATTTGACGGACACGATGGGGAGGCTGACGATCAACGGAACCGCGACGCCCTATATGGTGGGGTTTGGCAAGAGCCGCAAGGATCACGTGAATCTGACGTACAAGATCAACGACACGATGCGCCTCTCCTATATGTACAGCGGCAAGAACCACTCGATTCACTACAACGATCGGGCGGGGAAATTGCTCAAGCTGTTCAACTACGACGATGACGAGCATTTTGCGAATTTCAGCTATCAGGATAAACAGGGATGGTCGGGCAGCGCGTACTACAATTACCGCTCCATTTTCAATCCGGACTACTTTATCGTCAATCCTCGTACGGTGGAGTGGGAGCGGAGCCATCACCGCCAGTATGGTACGGAGATAAAGAAGGTCTGGAAGAATGATTTCAGTACCACCCTTGTCGGTTTCTCGGTTAAGCGGCAGACGTACGACAATCACAATCAGAAATATACGAGCTCGATGAACAGCTCCAGTGCCGTGAAACCCTATGCGAAGTTTGGTCCCTACGGGATGAATGAATACGCACTGACCGCCTCCTATGACCGCGACCTCAGTCCTGTGACGGCGGCGATCCTGAGTATGCGGCAGGACTGGGTGAAGTCCTCGGCGGGCGACTACAGTGCCTTCCTCCCACAGCTGCAGGTGACGACGCGACTCAGCCGCGACAGCGCCGTCTATGCGAGTATCGGGAGATTCTTCCGCATGCCGCATTTTCGCAACCTCTACTACGCGAGCTCGGTCATGGTGCCGAATCCAAACCTGAGTCCGGAATCGGGCTGGAACTATGAGGCGGGCTACAAATACGACAGCAAGGGACGCCGCTTCACCGCGAGCGTCTTCCATACGGATGTGAGCGATCAGATTGTCGGCGTGCGCATGGGCGCGGTCACCTATCAGACGAATGCCGCATCCTACCGCAATACGGGCGTGGAGCTCTCCTACGCGCAGGATGTGGATGCGCATTTCAGCTTTAACACGGGCATTACCTACGGCAACCCCGAGCGCAAGTACAAGGCGGGGCAGGACTTTGTGCGTGCACTCGGACGCTATCAGATGACGGCAGGTGTGAACTATGAGAACCGCGACCTCACGGCGGCGCTGAACCTTAGCTACTGGGGAGATCGGGGGTACAACGGAACGAGCGGAGAACGTGTGACCTTTACGCCGATTACGACGAATCTGCTTGTGTCGAATCTCCACCTTGCCTACTGCTTTACGCCCGATCTCACGGGTACGTTCGACGTGGACAATCTTTTCAACCGCCGCGACTATACGAACAGCGGAAGATATTACACGATCGGCCGATCCTTCCTCCTCGGCGTAAACTACGCTTTTTGATTGACTTCCCGTATATGAAAACACCCCGATGGCGGATGCCGTCGGGGTGTTTGTCGTTAGGGTATACGCCGCGCGCTCAGAACGGCCAGACGAGGGGGATGATGATGACGCAGACGATGAGGGAGAGGAGGACGAGCGGGAGGCCGATTTTGACGTAGTCCATGAAGCGGAACTGTCCCGCAGCGAGGACGAGGGTGTTTGGCGGGGTTGCGACCGGCGTGGTGAACGCGCAGGAGGCGGCGATGCCGATCGCCATGACGATCGGGTACGGAGCCGCGCCGATGGTCTGTGCGATGGAGATGGCGATCGGCGCGAGGAGTGCCGCTGCCGCCGTGTTGGACATGAACTGGGTCAGCCCGCACGAGAGGATGAACATTGCCGTGATGATGAGCATCGGCGAGGGCGCATCCCCCATGAGTCCGACGACGATGTCCGCGATGAGCTGTCCCGCGCCGCTGCTCTCCATGGCGTTGGCGAGCGGGAGCATCCCCGCAAAGAGGAAGATCGTTGTCCAGTCGACGCCGCGATACGCTTGTTTCTCGGTCAGGCAGCCCGTCAGGACGCAGGCGAGCGCGCCGATGATGGCGGTGGTCTCCATGGCGATGCCGATGCTCTTTTCGAGTACCATGGCAAGGACGACGGTGCCGAGGATGACGGCGCAGATGACCATTTTGCGCGGATCCTTTTTCTCCTCCGTGGCCTCCTCAGGGGCGCTCTCCAGAGCGAGGTGACGCGGACAGAGGCGGCGGCCGATCGTGAGCATGTAGACCATGCCCGTGAGGGAGAGGGGGATGCCGATCCATGCGAATTCAAAGAAGCCAAAGGGGCGCAGATGCGCCGTCTCCAGCGTCGCGCTCATGAGGATGTTTGGCGGTGTGCCGATCATCGTGATCGTGCCGCCGACGTTCGCGGCAATGGCGAGCGCCATGAGCTGCGGCGAGACGGGGATCTGTGCCGTGCGGCAGATCTGGATGACGACGGGCATCAGACACGCGACGGTCGCCGTGTTCGAGGAGACCGACGAGAGGATGATCGTGATGAGCATGAGGGCGGCCATCAGCGCGCGCTCGTCCGTGCCCGACTTTTTGACGACGGCGATGCCGATCTGCTGTGCCAGCCCCGTGCGGAACATCGCCGCACCGATGATGAACATGCCCGCAAAGAGGACGACGGTGGGGTTCGACAGTCCCGCAAAGACCTGTGTCGGCGTCAGCACGCCGAGCAGCCCGAGGACGATTGCCGCACTCATCGCCGTGACGGCGAGCGGAATGACCTCGGTCGCAAAGAGCACCGCCGCGACGGCAAGGACGATGAGCGTCAGTGTTGCCTGATCCATAGATTTTCTCCATTCCCTATCGGTTCAGTTCTTCCTTGGCATGATCCCCCATCATGCCTGATTATCTATATTATTTGGTATATTTCGCGATAAAGCGTCTCGTTCCTGCCTGCTGCCGGCGCGGATCATATTCTTTTCGGAGAAAATGGCGCAGTTCCTTAGAGGCTCGGATCAAATGCAAATGCGGCCGCCAGACGGAGAGCTGCAGAGCATTACGATGCACGGAGGTTTCTCTGCAGAAAGTTGCTTGAAAAAGCGGTCGGTTCCAGATAAAATAGAAATAGATGATACGGGGCAAGGTGATGTAATGCTTGAGCAAAACGAAGAGATGTATCTTGAGAAAATCAAGCGGCTTCGTCTCATGGACGATACATTTTTTAATAGCTGTTTTGACGACAATATTCCCTGTATGGAGTTGTTGCTCCGTATTGTGCTGAATAATGATCGACTGCGCGTCACAGAGGTTATCACTCAGCATGGTGTGCCGAATCTTCACGGGCGTGCGGTGCGATTTGATGCTCTCGCGACCGATGGAGAGACCATCTATGATGTGGAGATACAGCGCAGTGACGAGGGGGCGATTCCGCGTCGCGCACGATACAACAGCAGTATGCTTGATGCACGGGAGGCTGCTAAGGGGACGCTGTTCCGTGCGCTCCCGGAGACCTATGTAATATTTATCACCGAGCATGATATATGGAGGCGTGCGAAACCGGTATATGAAGTACGGCGTATGTTTACGGATACAGCAGGTATGTTCGAGGACGGGGCGCATGTTCTTTATGTCAATGGGGAGGATCGAAGCAGCAGTCCACTTGGACGGCTGATGCACGATTTCTTCTGTACGGATCCGAATGATATGTATCATGAGGTGCTTGCTGAGCGGGTACGATATTTCAAAGAAGATGAAAAGGGGGTTGCTTCGATGTGCAGAGTGATGGAAGAGCTTTATAATGACGGCGTCGCGCTTGGTGAGGCACGTGGAGAAATTCAAGGAGCAGAGACGGAGCGGCTGAGGAGTATCAGGAGTCTGATTGAACGCATGGGCATCACTGCCGAAGCTGCCATGGATGCGCTCAGTATCGCAAAGGATGAGCAGTCCAAGTATCTGGCGCTTTTGTAAGAAGACAAAATGAAGGCGAAAAGCACCCCGATGGCAGATACTGTCGGGGTGTTTGTGCGCTACGGATGAACTTTCTCAAAACGATACTCCTGCGCGGCGTCAGGATGTTTCGTGCGGTCAACGGCGCTCAGGAACATCGTGAGCGGGCGCGCATAGATGCCGTACGAGCCGTAGAGCGCCTGATAGATGGCGAGCATCTCGCCCGTCTCCGTGTGCTCCGCCACGGTCTCGATGCGGTAGAGATTCCCCTTGAAGTGCCGCCAGATCTCGCCGTGCTGTGGTGTTTTGCGCGTCATCGTTTCCTCCTGTTGATGAAATACCGAGGCGTGAACGTGTGGTCTGCCTCTGCTACGATTTCCTAAGGAATCGCTGATCAAACAGTCCCTGGGATTGGTGCTGGATGTATCAGTGCATCCCTAAGCCGTCACGATGATAGACGGAAGGCGGGCGCTTGTCAATCAAATATTTTCTTCCCCATGAGAGAAAATTCGTGTAAAATAGAAAAAGCGATAAAAGGATTGATTCGGAGGACAGTCGAGGAGGAAATGTCATGAAGATTGTTGTGCTCGACGGATATGCAGAGAACCCGGGGGACATCAGCTGGGCGCCGCTGGAGGCGCTGGGTGCGGTGACGGTCTATGACCGCACGGCGCTCACGGAGTCGCCGCTGATCGCGGAGCGCATCGGCGATGCCGAGATCGCCGTGACGAATAAGACACCGATGACGCGCGCCGTGATCGACGCCTGTCCGAACCTCAAGGCGATCGCTGTGCTCGCGACGGGCTACAATGTCGTGGATACGGCGTATGCACGCGAAAAGGGTATCCCTGTCATGAATGTGCCTGTCTACGGTACGGACAACGTCGCGCAGTATGCGATTGCCCTGCTCCTTGAGGCGTGCTCGCAGGTGGGGCTTCATGACCGCTCTGTGCACGCGGGGGACTGGACGCGGAGCATCGACTTCTGCTACTGGCAGC
>CAUTTS010000107.1:0-6635 GCA_963541465.1 uncultured Selenomonas sp. | reverse complement strand
CGGCGTGCCGGGGAGTCGGGAGCGCACCCGCACCGGCTGGATGACGGCGACCGCCGTGCAGTCGCCGCGCGGGATCGGTCGAATGGCGGCAGAGGAGGCATATCGCATTCTCTCGGGGGCATCGGCAGCTGACGTTGAGCTGCCGACACATCTCCTGACACGCGAAAATATGAATGAAAATGACGACGGGGGGTGGGACTGAATGGCGGCAGGGGAGGTTCTGCGCCCCGTATATGGGCGCGTGTTTGGCGAGATGCACGGGCTGCTCTATGCATACAACGCTTTCGTTATCGCTCTGCTGAGTGCCTTTCTCTGTTTGACGCAGTATAAGATCTACACGTCCATGAGCGCATACGCGTTCTTGAAACAGGTGGAGGCCCTTCCGCTCCCCCTTGTGGAGAACTGCCTGCTGACGGCACTGTCCTTTCTCTTGCTCGTCCTGTTTGGCGCGCTCTACCGCATGGATCGTTCGGATCGGCGGCCACGTCTCTATCTCCTGCTGATGTTTGAGATCGCCGCATGCATGGCACTGATGCGCGGTGTAAACTTTGCCTATGACGGTGTCGTCCTGCTTGTCGTCGCAGATCTGATGCAGCGTTATGAGGGCCATCATCGTGCCTATTTTCTGATTGGCGCGCTTGTTGTTCTCTACCTCATAGCGAATGTGAATCTCGCACTGTACCAGACGAAGGTCATCCCCTTTGAGTCCTACGTTGCCTATTATAACAGCGAAACACAGAGCATTTTGCGCGCCCTTCGGAGTGCGTGTTCCTCGCTGAATACGATCTTCTTCATCTCCTATCTCGTCCTGCTCATCCGGCACAAGAATGAGGAACGTGCACGCATTCGTCTGCTCAATGAGAAGCTCGAGGAGGCCAACCAGCGTCTCCGCGTCTATGCCATCCATGCGGCACACATGGCGGAGACGCGTGAGCGCAACCGACTCGCGCGGGAAATCCACGATACGCTTGGCCATGCGCTGACGGGGATCACCGCAGGACTGGACGCCTGCATGGTGACACTTGACTCGTCTCCCGCCTTTACGCGTGCACAGCTTGCGCGCATCCGTGATGCGGCGCAGCATGGCATCACGGATGTGCGCCGCTCGATGAAGAAGCTGCGCCCCGATGCGATGGAGAAACTGCCGTGTCAGGAGGCGATCACTGCTATGACGCACGATTATGCACAGACGTCGGGCATGGAGGTTTCGCTCGATGTACAGAAGTGGCCGGCGAATCTGCGTGAGGATCAGGAGGATGTCATCTACCGCGTTCTGCAGGAGAGCTTGACGAATGCCCACCGGCACGGACAGGCGAAACACGTGCACATCACCATTGGAGAAAAGACGGGGATGCTCTGCATCCACATTGCCGACGACGGTGTTGGATGCCCCAAGGTGATACCGGGCTTCGGCCTGCGTCACATGCAGGAGCGCCTCCATCTCCTGCATGGCACGGCGACGTATCGGAGCGGGGCGGGATTCACGGTGGATGTCACAATACCGCTCAGTGGGGGAGGAGAGACTGTATGATCCGCGTCATGATTGCTGACGATCAGGAGCTGATACGGGAGAGCCTGAAGATCGTACTTGAGATGAATGAGGATATGGAGGTTGCGGCGATGGCGTCGAATGGGCGCGAGGTGCTTGCCGCTCTTGCGAAGATGTCCGTCGATATTATCCTCATGGATATACGCATGCCGGAGCTTGACGGTGTGCTCTGCACGAAGGCGGTCAAGGAGCGCTATCCCGACGTGCGCATCATTATCCTCACGACGTTTGATGATGACGACTACGTTTACTCCGCACTGAAATATGGGGCGAGTGGATATCTGCTCAAGGGCGGGAGTGTGCAGGAACTGGCGGATGCGATCCGCATCGTTGTCTCCGGCGGGAATATCCTCAATCCCGATGTCACGAACAAGGTGGTAAAACTCTTTAGCCGGATGGCTCATGGATCCTATGTCGCGGAGAGAGATCTGGAGGGGCTGCAGGAACTCAGCCATACGGAGCGCAGCATTGCCCAGCTCGTCGGGCGCGGCCTCTCGAACAAGGAGATATCTGCTGCGCTTTCACTTTCGGAAGGCACCGTCCGCAACAGCCTCAGCACAGCACTCTCAAAGCTGAATCTGCGCGACCGCACACAGCTTGCACTCTGGGCCGTGCAGATCGGACTCTCGCAGATGAAGGAGGGCGGGGATGAGTGAGATGCGCGCGCAGCGAAAATATGCGTTCGCCCTTCTCGTGGTTCTCATTGCTGCGCTCCTTGTCGCATGGCTGGTACAGCGCAGCAGCCCCGTCCTGACCGTCGGTATCTTTGCGGGCAGCAACTGGGGGGTGCCGCAGGGCGAACCGTATGCCGTTATTGATCGGGCGATTGAAACGTTCGAGGAGAGGCATCCGGGCGTTCGTGTCGTTTACGTGAGCGGCATACGCCGCGAGGATTATCCGGAGTGGCTCGCCGCGCAGTTTTTGAAAGGAGAGGAACCCGATGTCTTCCTCCTGCCGACCGAGGACTTCGAACTCTACGCGGAGCGCGGTGCACTTATGGAGCTCACCCCCTTTGTGGAGGACGATGCGGAGTTTTCCCCGGAGATCTATGATCGTGCGGCATTTCAGAACGGACAGAAGGATGGACGCACCTACGCGCTGCCCTGCGAGAACATGATTACCCTTATGTTCGTCAACAAGACACTGCTCGCGCATGAGGGACTTGTCATGCCGCCGCTGGACTGGACGTGGGCAGATTTCTGCACGCTCTCACGTCAACTCACAAAGGACACGGACGGCGACGGTGTGCCCGATCAGTTTGGCTATTACGACTACACATGGGAGCAGGCGGCAGCTGCGAACGGCGTTCGTCTCTTTCGGGAGGATGGAAAGGCTTCGTATTTCGCTGACCCGCGTATGGAGGAGACGGTGCGCTTCATCAAGGAGCTCGAGGGAACACACGCGGGGTACAAGGTCACGGCACATGACTTTGACATGGGACGTGTTGCATTTCGCCCGTTTACCTTTGCCGAGTATCGTACGTACAAGCCCTATCCATGGCGCGTGAAGAAGTACAGCTCGTTCGAGTGGGACTGCATCCCGCTTCCTGCGGGGCCATCGGGCGGCAACATCACGACGATGGACAGCCTGCTCGTGGGGATGAGCGCGCGCACGCAGCGGAAGGAGCTCGCATGGGCGTTGATGAAGATCCTGACCGCCGATCCGGAGATACAGGCGATGGTGCTTGAGAAGTCGCACGCCCTGCCGGCGCGGCGTGATGTCATTCGGTCGCGCGCGGCAGAGGAGATCTTTCTCTGGGATGCAGGGGAGAATGCGATGACGGCGGCAGATGTGAGTGATGCCATGAGCAGTGCCGTTACGCCGTACCGTTTTGAGCGGCGTGCGGAGGCAATGCTCTATGCCGATCGTGCGATCACGGCGATGATTGAGTCGCCTCCGCCGTTTCACAACGCGCTCAATCGCCTGCAAAAGGAGCTCAATGCAATCTTGCAGCAGTGAAACATAAAGGAGTGAATAGGGAAGAATATATGGACTACAAAATCGTTTTCTCGGACATTGACGGCACAGTGCTCACCTCCGATCACCGCGTTCTTCCGCGCACGGCGGAGGCGATACGGCAGATCGCCGCAAAGGGCGTTCCGTTCGCGCTGGTCTCAGCACGGATGCCCGAGGCCATCGCTCCGATTGTGGAGGAAATCGGGGTGCGCACTGCCATTATCAGTTACAACGGTGCTCTCGTCATCACACCGGACGGGACGGAGATCCACGATGAACGCATGACGCGCGCGCATACGGAGGCCGTACTGCACCGCGTTGCTGTGCAGTATCCTGCAGCGTCCATGAATTACTATGCGGGACATACATGGTACGTGCGTAATCGCGATGTCCCCGAGGTGCGCAGAGAGGAGGGCATTACAACGGTCATGTCCGTCACTGCGGATTTTGCGGCACTGATAGCGGCCGGCATTCTGCCGAACAAACTCTTTGCTATGGGGGCACCCTCACGGATCGAGCGCATGGAGCGGGAGCTTTCGGCGGCCTTCCCGGAGCTTTCCATCATGCGCTCCCTGCCGCATCTCTTGGAGATCATCGAACGCAGCGTATCGAAGGCTGCGGGGATCGAGGTGCTGCTCAAGCATTATGGGATTGACCGCACGGAGGCGCTTGCCTTCGGCGACAATTACAACGACATTTCGATGCTGCGCTATGTCGGACACAGTGTCGCGATGGGCAATGCCCCCGAAGAAGTCAAGGGGATTGCCGCAAGCGTTACGGAGGCGAATGATGCCGACGGCATCTATCACTTCCTGAAGAAAATGGATATGGTGGATTGAAAGGGGTATGCAAGATGTTTGGAATCATTGTTGGAACGCATGGGAACTTCGCCGAGGAAATCGTAACGTCCTGCGAGATGATCTGTGGGCCGCAGCCGAATGTACGCGCGGTGACGCTCGTGCCGGGCGAGGGACCCGACGATGTCGTGAAGAAATACGAGGCGGCAATCGAGGAGCTTGACTGTGCGGACGGAGTCGTTTTCCTCAACGATCTCTTTGGCGGGAGTCCCTACAACGCCGCCTGCCGTCTCGCAGCAAACAATGAAGCGTATGGCATTGTCACGGGGGTAAATCTCCCCATGCTGATCGAGATGGTCAGCGCGCAGCTTGTCGGCGGAGCGTACAATATCCTTGCTCTCATGGAACAGGCAGCAGAGGCGGGAAAGAACGGAACGCAGCTCTTCCATGCCTCAACGATGGACGATGATGAGGATGACGATCTCTGATATAGGGAAGGGGATCGCTCTATGGGGCGGCATCGGCACACGCAGGTGCCCCCTTTTTTATTGCGCGGAAAATTGTTCTTTGTTATAATGAAAAAGATTGTATATTGGGGAGATGACAGGATGATACGGCTGATTTTTTCAGATATGGATGGAACGCTCTTGGATGAGAATGGGCGCCTGCCGGAGGAGTTCGGCGATCTCTATGCGCGGCTGAAGGAGCGCGGCATCCGCTTTGCTCCCGCCTCGGGGCGGCAGTATGCATCGCTCCGGCGGACGTTCGCCCCGTGGAAGGATGAGCTGATCTTCGTCGCGGAGAACGGGACGATGGTGATGGAGGGCGGCAGGGAGATCTTTTCGAGCGGGATTGAGCGGACGCTTGTGCTCGATGCGCTGCGGACGGGCATGGAGCTCTCCGGCGTGCACATGGTCATGTGCGGGAAAAAGAGCGGCTACATACTGTCGCGTGACAATATACCGGCATTTCGTCATGAGCTGGATCAGTACGTTACGGTGTCGTCGGTCGTAGAGGACTTCGCCGGTGTAGAAGATGTCCTGATAAAAATCTCGCTCTGTGATCTCACGGGACACGCCGAGACCTCTATACTGCCGACGATGCAGCAGTACAGAGACCGCCTGCAGGTCACGCTCTCGAGTACGAAGTGGATCGATCTCTTTAACCTCGGTGTCAGCAAGGGGACGGCCGTCGCGCAGATTCAGCGGGAGCTCGGTATTGCGCCCGAGGAGTGTGCGGCGTTCGGCGACTACGATAACGACCTTGAGCTGATGGATGCCGTGCACTACAGCTTTGCGATGGAGAACGCTCTGCCCGCCGTCAAGGAGCGTGCGCGCTACCGTGCGCCGAGCAACCGCGAGCACGGCGTGATGGAGGTCTGCGAGCGCATTCTCGCGGGGGAGTTTGACTGAGGTACGTTATGCGCTTTGACTATCACATGCATCTTGAGTACGGCTCGTACGATGCGGACTACGCAGAGGACTTCTTCCGTGCGGCAGAGCAGCGCGGCGTCTATGAGATCGGCTTTTCGGAGCATTCCCATACCTTTCCTGAGTTCGAGCAGCTCTACTATGACGATCTTATCTTGGACGACAGTACAGTGGGGCAGTTTCAGCGGAAATGGCTGAAAAAGAACAAGTTCAAGTATACGCTTGACGCGTATTTTTCCTTTATCGAAACGCTGCGGAAAAAACACAAGGTGCTCGCGGGCATCGAGGTTTGCAATTTCCGCGATCAGGCGGCGGTCGCGAAGATTCTCTCTGCCTATCCGTTCGACTATGTGATCGGCTCGGTGCACTTTCTGCACGGCTGGGCGTACGATACAGAGGCAATCAAGGCGGAGTGGGAGAATCATCCGCTGGAGGAGATCTACACATGGTATACGGAGGAGGCGGAGCACCTCGCGGCGGCACAGCTCTATGACGTGCTCGGGCATCCGTTCAACATCCGCCTGTACCGTCACTTCCCGACGTTCGATGCGACGCCGTATCTTGAGCGCGTGGCGGCGGCGATGGCAGCGGCGGACATGATCGTCGATCTCAATACGGGGACGTACTATCGCTACCCGGTGCACGAGTTTTCGCCGTATCCGGATTTTATGCGCGCGGCACATACGCACGGCCTGCCGCTCATCACGACCTCGGATGCACACAAGCCCGAGGACTGTGCGCGCTATAACGAGGAGGCGGTGCACTATGCCCGCTCCTTTGGCTATACGGAGCAGATTCACTTTACGGGCGGGCGTGCGCGTGAGAGCGTTCCGCTGATCTAAGCCTGGAAATAAAAAGTCAAGCCCCTAGACGAAAAAAGATGAGGAGTTGCGGCAAGTGAAC
>CAUTTS010000106.1:0-6635 GCA_963541465.1 uncultured Selenomonas sp. | reverse complement strand
TGACGGCGGGATCGACGGCGGGGACATTGCCCGTCAGTTTCGCCGTGATGATGGCAAGCGTATCGCCCGCAGGGACCGAGACGCTGCCCGCCGATACCGCACAGACAGCGATAAGGGCGAGCAGGATGGAGAGTGCGAACGGCGATGCGAGCAAAGCTTTGATGCGCAAGGCAAATCCCTTTCTATGAATACGCCGATATGTTCTTAAACGCGAATAATATTCATGTTGAGAATACGGCATTTTATGGTTACTGTCAATGAAAATCTATCGCAGTTTATAGAATAGATATATTCACGCAGATTAGGGAGAAGGATGCCATAAGAAAACGACACATCTCATCGAGCGGGATGTGTCGTGCTTGACATTTGTGGAATATTTTTCTATAATAACGGCATAAAAGGACGACTGGTGTGTGGTTACGTCGGTCACTCCTGCGAAATTAGATTTCTTGAAAGAGGAGCCGACGTGAGCCGCACGTACGGCTCTTCTTTCTGCCTACTTAGAGATCAGAAATATGATGTTGACTGCGAGCGTTGCCGCCGCAATCAGGAGCGATAGCTTTTCGTAAAGCGTCACGCACATCACCCCCACAAAGGGAGTAAACCGACATTCACCAGTCGCTGGATTTATTATAGCACATAGATTCGTTACAGGAAAGCACAAAACGGAGCAGACGATTGCCTGCTCCGTTTTTGCGTGTGATCCCAAATCAGAAGTTGTACGTTCCATATGGTCATGATCGATCTATTCCTACAGATGCGCTGATAATGTACTTGCGACTTTCTCAGGGCACGTTTATAATTGATAGAAAGATAAGACGACAAGGAGGATGCAGCGATGAAAACGGTCGAGATGCTCATTGACGGCGCGCGTGTTACGGGGGCGGGGACGCTCTCCGTCTATCACAAGGCGACCGGCGCGGTGATTGCGGAGATCTGCACGGCAGGGGAAAAGGAGGTGCGTGCGGCAGTGGACGCGGCGGAGCGTGCCTTCCACACGGTAGAGCTCAGCCCGTACGAACGCTACGAGATCATCATGCGTGCGGCGAATCTCATGCGCGAGCGTCGAGAGGAGTTCGCCGAGGCACTCTCGGCCGAGGCGGGCAAGCCCATCCGCGACGCACGCGGTGAGATCGACCGCTCCTATCAGACCCTCATCCTCTCGGCCGAGGAGGCAAAGCGTCTACGCGGGCAGACGGTGCCGCTCGCAGGGGCGCCTGGCTGCGGTAATCGGATGGCGTTCACCATCCGCCGTCCGCTTGGCGTGGTCTGTGCCATCACGCCGTTTAACTTCCCCGTCAATCTCGCCGCACACAAGATCGGGCCGGCACTCGCGGCGGGCAACACGGTCGTCTACAAGCCAGCCTCCGCCACACCGCTCACGGCGTCGCTCCTCTGTGACGTATTTGTCGAGGCGGGGCTGCCCGCCGGCTGTCTCAACCTCGTCTACGGCGCAGGCGGCAAAATCGGCGATCTCCTCACGGCGGACGAACGCATCCGTATGTTTTCCTTTACGGGGAGCGTTCCCGTCGGCAAGGCGCTCCACGAGGCGGTCGGATTCCGCCGCATCTCGCTCGAGCTTGGCTCGAACTCGGCGAACATCGTCCACGAGGATGTTGACGACGTGGCGTGGGTCGCGGAGCACTGCGCGCGGCATGCGTTCGTCAACGCGGGGCAGGTCTGCATCTCCTGCCAGCGCGTCTATGTCGCACGCAGCATCTACGAGGAGTTCTGCCGCGCGGCGGTCACGGCAGCGGAGAACTTCCGCAGCGGCGACCTCATGGACGTGCACACGCAGATCGGTCCGATGATCGCAGTGCGCGAGGCGGAGCGCATCGAGGCGTGGGTGCAGGAGGCAGAGGCGGCAGGTGCACGCATCCTCACGGGCGGCACACGGCGCGGTGCGTTCTATGCGCCAACCGTGCTCACGGACGTCACCCCCGCGATGAAGGTTGTTTCCGAGGAGACATTTGCCCCCGTGTTCAGCATCATCCCCTACGACACGATCGAGGAGGCCGTACGCATGGCGAACGACACGCGCTATGGCCTGCAGGCGGGCGTCTTTACGCGCTCGCTCGCCGTCGCGAACTACTGCGCCGAGCACCTCGAGGTCGGCGGCGTCATCATCGGTGACGGTGCGACCTTCCGCATGGACAACATGCCCTACGGCGGCGTCAAGGACAGCGGCATCGGCCGCGAGGGTCCCGCCTATGCCATCCGCGAACTGACGGAGGAAAAGCTCATCGTGCTGAACGTCGAGGGATAAAGGAAGCACTGATAAATTCAGCCGCGCCATCTTGACGCATCTTTTTTGCCCGCACTTCGGCGGAAAATCCTCCACAGAGCACCACTCTGCGTCCGGTTTTCCACCTCGTTCGGACGAAAAATCTACGCCAATCTGACGGGCTTCATTTTATCAGTGATTCCTAAAATTTTCATAGAAAAAGAGCAGTCGTCATGCGGCTGCTTTTTTGCTGTTCGTTATTCTTTTCCCACGAGCTCTTTGTCCTGTTTGCCCGTGATATGGACGATGGTCATTTCGAGCATGTGGAACCTTTTCCATGCGCCGTCGATTTCGCGCGTATGCTGCTCCTCCGTGTTGTGCGGAGCATATTTGAGGGCGAGCTTGCGCGCCGTCGCCCGCTTTTCCGCATCATCCTCGATGATACGGATGCGGCCGAATGCGACGACACTGCGGTATGCCGTGGTGTATTTTTCGGGGATGATCTCGTCGCGATCAATGACGGCGAAAGAGACGTTCGGATTCTGATGCAGGGCATCGACCTTGTGTCCCGTCACCGCCGTGTGAAAGTAGATGTGCGTGCCGTCGTAGACATAGCTGATGGGGACGGCGTACGGGAACTCCTCATCACCTGCGAGGGCGAGAACGCCCGCTGTATTGCGGTGCAGGATTTCCTCGGTCATTTCCTTTGTGAGCTCTTGGCGTTTGCGGCGCATCGGTCGGAACATATTTTTACTCCTTATACAAAAAAGAGGTATCCATGTGGATACCTCTTTGTCATCGAGATGGTGGAGACGAAGAGGATTGAACTCTCGACCCCCAGATTGCGAACCTGGTGCTCTCCCAGCTGAGCTACGTCCCCATAACTGACAGGGGCTATTATAACCCGTGCGGGAGGAAAATGCAAGCGAATTTTTTACCCGGAGAGAGGATAGGCATTATGTTCGCTGTCGTGCTATACTAAATGTGTTGCCGCCTCCAATACCGGCACCGAAAGGAGGTGTGCTGATGGAGCAGTGTACGTCATTTTTACTTTCCGTTATGGCGGGCATAGTCACCCACTATGTCTGCAAATGGCTGGACGGAGAGTAACGGCAATCAGCCTGAGGTTTCTTGAACTCTTTCCTCGTGTCAAATAAGAGAGCCCCCGCAACGGCAATTGCGGGGGCTTTTTCTGTGCAGATGGATGTACGTCATTTCTGCGTACCCTTATTATACCACAAACAGCGGCAGAATCAAGATCTTAGCCTCACGCGTACGTCCGCCGCGATCTGCGGGGCGGTGAGATGATGTGCGCGCGCAAGGGCATCTGGGTCATAGCGGTTGAAGAAAGCCTTCGGCAGGCCGTAGCTCTTTACCTCGACGTCCCTGTCCGCCCCATAGAACGCCGCGATCTTTTCCCCAAAACCGCCGTCCAGGATACCGTCCTCGACGGTGACGATGAGGCGGTGCTTTTCCTTGAGACGCGTGAGGAGCGCCTCGTCCAGCCCCGAGAGGTAGAGTGGGTTCACGACGGTGGCATGGATGCCGTCGCGCGCGAGCTCCTCTGCCGCCGCCGCAGCGAGCGCGGCAAAGTTCCCCACGCCGATGAGTGCGACCTCCGCGCCCTCCGTGACGACGATGGAGCGATGGAGCGTGCTGTAGTCCGCGCGGACGGGATAGGGGCTCTCCGCATAGCCGCCGAGCGGCGTGCGGATCATGACGGGATGCTCCGTCTGTGCGATTGCCCAGCGCAGGACGGCGAGATGCTCCTCGATGCTCGTCGGTGCGAGGAAGACGAGGTTCGGAACATGGGAGAAAATCGAGATGTCATAGAACCCGAGATGCGTCACATCGGTCGAGCGATAGAGCGACGCCCCCGTTACGAGAAAGACCGCAGGGCTGCGGTTGATGCAGACGTCCTGCGCCATCTGATCGTACGTGCGCTGATAGAACGTGCTGTATGTACCAAAGACGGGACGCGCCCCGCCGCGTGCGAGCCCCGACGCCATCGCGACGGCGTGCTCCTCGGCGATGCCCACATCGACGTACTGCGCACCGAGCTCTGCACGCGCAGCAGGTGTGAGCCCGATGCCGCCGACGATGCCCGCCGAGAGATAGACAAAGTTCGGATTCCGCTTTGCCTCGGCCAGAACGAAATCGACCGTTGCGGCAAGGCACGGATCGGGGGAAGACGGATGCTTGACCGCACCGCTCTCCGTATGGAACGGTGCATGACGATGCCAGTCCTCGGGATCATCCTCGGCAAAGGAGAGTCCCTTGCCCTTCTGCGTGTGGATATGGATGACGACGGGTTTTTGGCTGTCCTTTACCGCAGCGAACGCCGCGATCAGCGCCTCGGTATCGTTCCCCTCCGCGACGTAGCGGTAGTCGAGGCCCATCGCGCGGAAAAGATTGTCCGCCGCCGTGCCGCTGCTCTCGCGCAGACGGCGGAGCATCTCGTACATGCCGCCGTGGTTCTCGGAGATCGACCAGTCATTGTCGTTGAGGATGATGATGAGGTTCGACCGCATCTCGCCCGCGACATTCAGCCCCTCAAGTGCCTCGCCGCCCGAGAGCGCACCGTCGCCGATGAAGGCGATGACGTTCTCCCGACGCCCCGCGAGATCACGAGCCTTCGCGAGCCCCGTCGCGAGACTGATCGAGGTCGAGGTGTGCCCGATGTTAAAGTGGTCGTATGGGCTCTCCTCCGTATTCGTAAAGCCCGACACCTCGCCGTAGTGCGCGGGATCGAGATAGGCAGCGACACGCCCCGTCAGCATCTTGTGCGGATAGCACTGATGCGACACATCGAAGATGATCTTGTCCGTCGGCGCGTCAAACACCGTGTGCAGGGCGATGGTCGCCTCGATCACGCCGAGGTTCGGCCCGATGTGCCCGCCGACACTGCTGGCTCGCGTGATGAGTGCCGCGCGCATCTCCGCTGCGAGTGCACACCGCTGCGCTGGGGTATAGCCCTTGATGTCCGATGGGCTGTGGATCTGTTCAAGATACAAGGGGAAAGCCCTCCTAGAGAACGTGCGGCGACATCCGCACGCCCAATATTGACAAATGATAACACACTATAACCATTATAACATATATTCTAATCGCTTGTTGGGGAAAATATCGGTTACGGGAAAATACGATAAAAAAATAGGACACACAGGATCCATTGGCCGGAATGATCCGTGGATACCGTGTGTCCCGCTTGTTTCGCCGTAGATCGTACGCTCTTAGGTAATCGACGCGGCGTAAATCCCGTCGACCGCCTTTTCCAGTACGGCGTCGAACTCCGCGTCGCTCTGGCTCGCGCGCAGATCCTGCGCGAGTGCACGCGAGAAGCTGGCGATGAGACCGTGATTGCGTGCGAGCTTCTCGTTCGCCTCGCTCTGGGAGTAGCCGCCGCTGAGCGCGACGATGCGGACAACGTGCGGATCCTTCATGATCTCGGCGTAGAGATCATCGACGCTCGGGATGGTGAACTTGAACATGAGCTTTGCGCCAGAGGAGAGCTGGGTGAGGTGCTCCTTGATGATACCGAGCATGATCTCCTCTGCCATTGCCTTATCGGGGCAGTGGATATCGACCTCGGGCTCGAGGATGGGGACGAGTCCCTTCGCGATGATGTCCTCACCGAACGCGAACTGCTGGTCGATGACGGCGCGGATGCCGTCGGGATTGGCCTCCTTGATGACAGAGCGCATCTTCGTCCCGAAGATATGACGTTCATTTGCACGGTCGAGGAGTGCGCCGAGCCCCGGGATGGGCTTCATGAGCTGAACACCGTCCACCTCGGGCGCGAGCCCCTTGTCGACCTTCAGGATGGGGATGATGCCCTTCTTCTCCCAGAGATAGTCCGCCGTGTAGAGCCCGTCGATCTTGCGGTCCATCGTGTTCTCAAAGAGAATGGCGGCAAGGATCTTGCTCTTGTCGAATGCGGGGCTCTTGATGATGCGCGTCCGCATCTCGTGCACGCGCGTAAACATCTCCTCGTCGCCGT
Organism: uncultured Selenomonas sp.; assembly: GCA_963541465.1. Taxonomy (GTDB): domain Bacteria; phylum Bacillota; class Negativicutes; order Selenomonadales; family Selenomonadaceae; genus Centipeda. The sequence continues at coordinate 411 of CAUTTS010000106.1, read as the reverse complement.
GGTAGGCACTCTCGTCGATACCGTATGCCTTCAGCGCCTTCGGCGTCGAGCCGCCGCTCTGATCGAGTGCGGCGATAAAGCCTTTATCGTGCTCCATGCGGGTGAGCTGCTGCTGATTCATGGTGGATTCCTCCTTGTCGTATCCGTGGGGCGGACGGCCCGCGCATAGATCCATTCGGCTCCATGTTCCTCCGGACGACGCCCCCATCGAGAGCCTTACGCGTCCTATTATACTGCAATGAGATAAAAAAAGCAATGAATATGAAAGTATCTATCAGGTACTTGCGCGCTTTCAATCTTGCACATGTCTTAAAATCATGTTACAATTTTATAGAAATCGCTGATAAAATAGACCTTCAGATTGGCGTAGATTTTTCGTCCGAACGAGGTGGAAAACCGGACGCAGAGTGG
>CAUTTS010000105.1:0-6637 GCA_963541465.1 uncultured Selenomonas sp. | reverse complement strand
TGCGGGCAAAAAAGATGCGTCAAGATGGCGCGGCTGAATTTATCAGTGCTTCCCTAGTACCGTACGACCTTGTCTTTTTCCACACGGGCATAGACAAGCGGGTGGCTGGGCGGCACCTCTTTTCCAATGGTAATCGCCGCACGGAAAAGCTGCGCCGCGCTTTCACCGCGCTGCGCGCTCTCGGTATAGAGCGTTGCGATGACATCATCCGACGTCACTGCATCGCCGTACTTCTTATGCAGGATAAGCCCGGCGGCGAAATCGATCGGACTGTCCTTCGTCTCACGCCCTGCGCCGAGCACAACGCTCGTCTCGCCGATTTTCTCCGCATCCATGGCGGTGATATAGCCGTCCGCCCCCGCACGAATCTCCACCTGCACAGCTGCCTGTGGGAACTTCGATGCGTCGCGCAGCACGGCATCGTCGCCGCCCTGCCGCCGCACCATCGTACAGAACGTCTCGAATGCCGATCCATCCGCCATCGACTGCTCCGCCATGCGGCGGCACTCCTCGATCGTCCCCTTGCCGACGAGGTAAAGCATGTTCTCCGCGAGCTGGAGCGACACCTCCGTCAGATCACGCGGCCCCTTGCCGCACAGCACGTCCATCGACTCTGCGACCTCGATGCTGTTGCCGATGCCGTGACCGAGGGGCGTATCCATATCCGTGATCAGCGCAACCGTGCGCCGACCTGCCCCCTCACCGATGGCGACCATCGTCTGCGCAAGCGAGATGGCATCGTCGAGCGTCTTCATGAACGCGCCCGAGCCCGTCTTGACATCGAGCAGAATACAGTCCGAGCCTGCGGCGAGCTTCTTGCTCATAATCGAGGACGCAATCAGCGGGATGGAGTCAACCGTCGCCGTCACGTCACGCAGTGCATAGAGCTTCTTGTCCGCCGGCGCGAGGTTGCCCGACTGTCCGATGACCGAGACGCCGCACTCGTTCACGATGGAGAAGAATTTCTCCCTCGAGATCGCCGTCTCATAGCCGGGGATTGCCTCCAGCTTGTCAACGGTGCCGCCCGTATGCCCGAGCCCGCGCCCGCTCATCTTCGCGACGCGTCCCCCGCAGGCGGCGACAATCGGAGTGCAGATGAGCGTCGTCTTGTCGCCGACGCCGCCGGTCGAGTGCTTGTCCACCTTCTTTCCGGCAATCGCCGAAAGATCGACACGGTCGCCCGAGTCCGCCATGGCAATCGTCAGTGCGGTCGTCTCCTCCGCCGTCATGCCGCTGAACCAGATCGCCATCAGCATGGCGGACATCTGGTAGTCCGGAATTTCCCCCGCGACATAGCCCTCAACCATAGAGCGCAGTTCCTCGGCAGTGAGTGTGCCGCCGTGCTTCTTCTTCGTAATCAGGTCATACATGCGCATGGGTACATCCTCCTCAGCGGACAAGAATGCGCGGCAGCAGGCTCTCGCCCTTTGTCATCAGCGGCGCATCAAACATATCCGCCACCGTCGCGCCGATCATGGCGAACGTCGGATACGTCCCGAGGTTCGTGTTCGGGTGGATCCGCGCACCATAGACGAGGAGCGGCACATACTCACGCGTGTGGTCGGTTCCGGGCGCGCCGGGGTCGCAGCCGTGATCCGCTGTGATCATCAGCACATCGTCCTCGCGCATATTCTCCATGAACGTGCCGAGCTGCACGTCGAACTCTGTCGTCGCCCGCGCATAGCCTGCGATGTCGCGCCGATGTCCATACGCCATATCGAAATCGACGAGGTTGACAAAGCACAGCCCCGTGAAGTCCTCCTGCTGAATGCGGAGCGTCTTTTCCATGCCGTCGGCGTTGCTCTCGTTGATGCCCGTGCTGCGCGTGATGCCGCGTCCCGCAAAGATGTCACTGATCTTGCCGACCCCGATGACCTCATGCCCCTTCCGTACGAGTGCATCCATCATCGTATCGCCCGTCGGATCGAGGGAGAAGTCATGACGATGTGCAGTACGCTCGTAGTTCGGATAACTGCCGACATACGGGCGTGCAATGATGCGCCCGACGCCGTGCTCGCCCTGCATGATCTCGCGCGCCGCACGGCAGTAGTCATAGAGGCGCTCGACGGGCACATCCGCCTCGTTCGCCGCGATCTGCAGCACGCTGTCTGCCGACGTGTAGACGATGAGACCGCCCGTCTCCTCCTGCTCACGCCCGTAGTCGTGGATCACCTGCGTGCCGGAGTAGGGCTTGTTGCAGAGCATCTGCTTTCCATCGCACGCCGCCGAGAGACGCTCGAGGATCTCGGGCGGGAATCCGTTCGGATAGGTCGGCATGGGCTGCTCGGAGACGATGCCCGCGATCTCCCAGTGTCCGATCGTCGTATCCTTGCCGCGCGAGAGCTCCCGCAGGCGGGCAAAAGTGCCGATGGGGCTGTCTGTCGGCGTACCACAGCCGACGCCGTCGATGTTGAAGAGGCCCAGCTTCGTGAGGTTCGGTGCGTGCAGCTCCGGCGAGCTCGTCAGCGACGCGAGTGTATTGCATTTCCCGTCGCCAAAATCCGCTGCGTCCGGCTCATTCCCGATGCCGAAGCTGTCGAGCACAATGATGAATACGCGTTTGATCCCAGCCATTGTAGTCTCCTCCCTCCGTTAGGCGATGGACGCCTCCAGTGCAATCTCGATCATCTCGCTGAACGAGGTCTGACGCTCCTCCGCCGTGGAGGGCGGCTCGTCGCTGACGAGGTGGTCGCTGACGGTAAAGAGTGCGAGCGCACGCACGCCGAACTTCGCCGCGATGAGGTAGAGTGCCGCAGCCTCCATCTCGAGGCCGAGAACGCCGTAGCTCGCGAGCTTCTGGATGTCCATTTCGTCATCATAGAAGCGATCCTGCGACATCACGTTGCCGACGCGCACGGAGATGCCCTTGTCCGCCGCTGCCTGATAGGCGTGACGCAGCAGATCAAAATCCGCCACCGGTGCAAAGTTGACCGAAGCGCCGAAGATGTTGCGCGGCATGGAGGAATCGGTCGTCGTCGCCTGCGCGATGAGGACGTCGCGGATATGGATATCCTTGTGGCACGCGCCGCAGCTGCCGATGCGGATCAGTGTCTTGCAGCCGTACTCGCGGATGAGCTCGTTGACGTAGATGGAGATCGAGGGCATCCCCATGCCCGTCCCCTGCACGGAGATGGGATGTCCCTTGTACGTGCCGGTGTAGCCGAGGATATTGCGGATGTTCGTATACTCCTTCGCACCCTCGAGGAAGTTCTCGGCGATGTACTTGGCGCGGAGCGGGTCGCCCGGCAGGAGAATGCGCTCGGCGATTTCGCCCTTCGCTGCGGCAATGTGTGGGGTTGGCATAATGTGTACCTCTCTTTCATCATGATAGAAAAATGATTAAGGAATCGCTGATAAAATAAAGTCCGTCGGTTATCCGTGCTTCCTTAAACCGCTATAGCAGTATACGTCACTGCACTGCCTCAAAGACGAGCTGCAGGAGGAACAGTACGCCGAGGACGTAGGAAAGCGTCCCAAGCTCACGGCGGCGTCCCGTGAACACCTTCATCATAGGGTGCGCAGCGAAGCCGAACGCGAGCCCCGTCGAGATGCTGTTCGTCAGCGGGATGAGCACGATGATGAGGAACGCAGGGAACCACTCGGAGAAATCCTGAAACTGGATGTTCTCGAGATGCTGCATCATCAGTGCGCCCGTGATGATGATGACGGGCGCAACAGCCGCCTGTGGAACGTAGGCGAGCAGCGGAATGAAGACGAGTGTGAGCAGGTACAATGCACCGCCGACAAGTGCCGTCAGCCCGCCCCGCCCTCCTTCGACAATGCCCGCCGCACTCTCTGCGGCAGCGACGGTCGGGCTCGTTCCGAGCACCGAGGACAGCACCGCCGTCAGAGACGAGGCACGGAACGCATCACGGAACTTTGCCGTATTGGGCAGCAGTCCTTCGAGCAGACCGATGGACTCAAAGACGAGGATCATTGTCATCGAGAAGACCGCAAGCCAGAACGAAACGGTCAGCATGGAGGAGAAGTCCTCTGCAAAGAGCAGTGCACCGTATTCGCCGAGCCGCGTCATGTCGATCTCGATCGTATTGGCTTGGACCAGTCCGAGCGCATTGGCAATGACCGTCACGATGAGGATGGCGATGAAAAAACCGCCCTTCACCCGCCGCTGGTAAAACAGCAGGCTCAGCACGAGGCCGAGGAGCGCGAGCAGCGCTGAGGGATTCCGCAGATCGCCGAGCGCGAGGATCGAATTCTCGCCGGCGCGGATCAGCTCCGCCTTCTCCAGACCGATCTCCACGAGGAACAGTCCGATGCCCGCCGTCACGGCGTATTTCAGAGACTTCGGCACGGCATCCGCCAGCACCCTGCCCGCGCGCGTCACCGCCAGAGCAAAGAAGATGAGTGCTGAGACGAGCGAAATGGCAAGTGCCTCCTGCCAGCGGAATCCCATGTTCACTACAACGGTATACGTAAAGAATGCATTGATGCCCATGCCGGGCGTCAGGATGATCGGCGCATCCGCCCAGAACGCCATCAGCAGGCACCCGATCGCCGAGGCGAAGATCGTCGCGAACACGCTCAGCTCCGCCGGAATCCCCCCGTCCGCGAGGATCAGCGGATTGACGATGACGATGTACGAGATGGCAAAGAAGGATGTCAGCCCCGCCATCACCTCCACGCGCCTGTTTGGCACGTTGTTCGAACGCATATCTCATCCCTCCCTTTTTTCACTATATCAGATGTTTCAAACGAAAAAAAGGACATGTGTCTTTTTAGCGCGAATTTTATCCATGAAGAAAGCACGGATCAATTCAGCGATACGGAGAGGAGCCTCACCATGCTTTTGCCGCCATTTCCCGAAGTGCCGCCGCATCTCTTGCGCACGGCACGTCCGCTCACATTCCAACCAGGCGAGATCATCCGCTGCAAGGGAACGCATGCCGACACGGTCTACATCCTCCTCGCGGGACGCGTACGCATCATCAATGAGTTCACAAGCGGTGATCGCTATGTGTTTGCCCTCGCCGACCCGCCCACATTCCTCGGCGAGTATGAGGCACTCGCGGGTGCGCCGTACTATGCCGCGACGTGTGAGGCAGAGACGGTATGCGATCTGCTCGCCATCAGCATCAACGCATTCGGTGCATGGCTCCAGCGCGACGCGGCAGCAGCGTTTTCCGTCGCCTGCATGATCGCGCGAAAATCATGGCCCATCTCAGACGAATACGGTCAGATCAAATACCTGACGGTGCAGTCACGTCTCCTCGCCTACCTGCAAAAGCAGCTGCCCGCGACCGATGCCGCCGTGCGTCTCCCCATGCGGCGGCAGGACATCGCCGATGCCATCGGCACGAGCCTGAAGACGGTCAACCGCAGCGTCGAACGCCTCCGCGCAGAGGGGATACTCTCCCTCGACCGCGGCAAGATCGCCCTCACACCCGACCAATGCGCAAAGGTGCGGACAATAGATGTGCATCAAAAAACATAGGAGCTGCGGCACTTATTCTATGATACAAGAAAAGGGCGCTGCACGAAGCTAAAAGCTTCGTGCAGCCCCTTTGGTGCCCCTTCCACCTCTTATGCGTTTTCCCTCTTTCGCTTCGACCGATAGCCGAGCCAGAGCACGATCAGCCATACGGGCAGAATCGGCACGGCAATCTGCATCCCGGGGATCTGTGCCATCATGATGACAACCCCCGCGAGGAAGATAAGACAGAGGTAGTTGATCCACGGATAGAACGGCGTACGGAATTTGATCGGCTTTCCCTCACGCGCGCACTGCCTGCGAAATTTCAGATGGGTGACGACGATGGTCGTCCAGCTGATGACCGCCGCACAGGTCGCAATCGCGATCAGGTAGAGAAATGCGTCCCCCGGGAAGAAGTAGTTGAGGAAGACGACAATGAGCGTCATCCCCGAGGAGATAAGGATGCCGCGCACGGGTACCCCACGGTGCGAGAGCCGGCAGAGTGCCTGCGGGGCATCGCCGCGCTGTGCGAGTCCGTAGAGCATGCGGCTGTTGCTGTAGATCGCGGAGTTATAGACCGAGACCGCCGCCGTGAGCACGACGAAATTCAGGATATGCGCCGCCGCAGGGATGCCGACGTTGCGGAAAATCTGGACGAAGGGACTCGCGTCCGCGCCGACCTCGTTCCATGGCCAGAGAGCCATAAGAATCGCCATGGTACCGACGTAGAAGATGAGGATACGCCAGATGACCTGATTGATCGCCTGCGGGATGGTACGGTCGGGATCCTCTGCCTCCCCCGCTGTGATGCCGATCAGCTCAATGCCGCCGAACGAGAACATGACGACCGCCGTTGCGAGGAGGAAGCCCCACCAGCCGTTCGGCAGGAATCCTCCGTGCGCCCAGAGGTTGCTGACGTTCTCGGGGAACGGTGCGCCCGTCACGAGCAGCCAGCCGCCGAGCCCGATCATGAGCACAATCGCCGTGATCTTGACGAGTGCCATCCAGAACTCCATCTCGCCATAGGCACGCACATTCGTGAGATTGAGGATGGTGATGACCGTGAGGCAGACGAGCGCAGAGAGCCACTGCGGCAGATCGGGCAGCCAAAAGTTCATATAGATGCCGACCGCCGCCAGCTCCGCCATGGAAACGATGATGTAGTTGAACCAGTAGTTCCAGCCGGATAAAAAGCCTGGAAAATCG
>CAUTTS010000104.1:0-6640 GCA_963541465.1 uncultured Selenomonas sp. | reverse complement strand
ACTCCACGTCGGCAGTAGGAATACGTCGGGGTTGAGTGCTACCACCTGCTCCATCGAGACCGCAGTCGTCGCCGTCAGCCCCGCCATCGCCACACCATTGCGCAGGGAGGCACGGCGGCACATATCGTCAAAGAGCCCATCCTTGCGTCCAAACACACCGCTGAACGCAAATGCAACGACGATGGGGCGCTCCTCCTCCGGGATGTCTCCAACGCGCCGCTCCACATCAGCGAGAAGAGTACGCTTTTCGGCAATGAGTGCGGCAGCATTTTCCTCCTGCCCAATCAGGCATCCAACCGTCTCAATGCGTGCAAAGATGTCATCGAGGTTATTCGGCGTGCGTGAGACAAAGACGGGAATCCCCAAATCGCGCAGGCTATCCACCAGCTCCTTCGGTGTGCCGTCAATCGCAAGAACAAGATCTGGATCCAGTGCCGCAACGCGCTCCGGACTTCTGTCCTTGAGTTTGACGGATACGGCGCGTGCCTCTTCCGTCATGCAGGATATTCCCGGATCATCCACCGTGGAGGTGAGCCCCGCGATCTGCTCCGGCGGAGCGATCCCAAGGAGAATCTCATCCATCCCCCGTCCCAATGACACGATCCGATGCGGCTTCTCCGCGACAACGACCTCCGCCCCGGTATCATCCGTTCCGCGATAGAACGCATCCCCATCCGACTCCACCCGCGTCCCGTTTCCACAGCCAGTGAGAAGGAGAAGGCAGCCCGCGACAAGGAGCGCATAGAGCAGCCACTTAGAACGCATGAGTATAGGTCAGTCGGAAGTTGCGTGGCAAATCAATACTTCCATAGTGGTTCAAGTAATTGGTACGATTCAGCAGATTGTAGATGCCAAGCGCTACCGTATCGGATTTTCCTGCGGTATAGATGATATTCATATTGACCTGCAGCTTGTCAGGCGTATCCTGCGGCACTCCGGCGGATGTCGACGCATACTCGCGGTCGCCAAGGTATTTGAGATTCAGATTTCCCTGCCACTTTGCCTTCTCATAGTCAATGCGAACAAGGCCCGCAAGTCGACCGGATTCCTGTTCCCAGCCCGCACTCGTTCTTGGATCCTTCACCTGTGGATTAGACACAGACCCGCCAAGCACAAGCTTCCACATATCATTGAATCGCCTGCTGTATTCCACTTCAATACCTGTGTTGCGGAAATCTCCTATGTTTATAGGAATATTTTCCCCCGCAGAATTTAATCCCCAACCAAATTTATTATGCATGGCCATATGGTAAATGGCAGCCTTCCATGTGGAGTGTCCTCTGCGAATCTTGACCCCCGTCTCATATGTCCAGCCCTCCTCCGGTTTGAGGTCATTCGCATTTACAGGTCTGGATGTGAACATAGCGTCCACGGTCGGCATCTGAAACGCTTTGCCCATATTGATATACCAAGTTGTATTACGGTCGAATTGGTAGTTCGTCTGGAACTGCGGCATAAAGACGTTCTGATCCTTTATCAGGTCGTTAATAAACTCACCGCGCAGACCAAGAGTCATATTGAACTTCGGCGTAATTTGTTTGCTGTACGAAGCATACAATGAATTTCCGGTCCGCACCCCCGTACGCTTCTGTGCAGGCCTATCAATCGCTTCGCGCTGGTAGGAATATCCTAATACCATCGAATCTTTGCCGAACTTCCAATTTTTTTGCACGTCAAAGATTTGACCATTCATCCTTGTACGGCTTGGGAGTTGTTTCTTCGTAGGAACAAAATCATATCCATCAACCTTACGATAATTGTATCCTAAAACTGCATGGATTCCGTTCTTCTTCCCCTGATAGACAAGACTGGTCGTATGACGATTGTCATTGTAACGATAGCTATATCGTGTCGCAGACGGCACAAATGCGCCGCCTGACATCCTATATTTAATCCCTCCCCGCGTAATATCCCCCTCCAGATAATTGTAGTTCAGAGACAGCTCATCCGTCAGCTTGGCGATGATGCCCACACGGCTCTTTTTTCCTTTGCCGACCCACCAATCTGTCCAAGAAACCTTATTTCTTCCAAAATCATTCGAGTGCGGGCGCTCCTTCGTCCACTCACGGCTAACATCGATAATGACACGATCATCCGCGTAGGTCGCCTCGCTCTTTTTGAACTGGTTGCCAAGGGTCTGACTGAGCGTAAACGCAGACTCCCCCGCCGTCGGCTGCTTCAGGATGATATTGATGACGCCGCCCATCGCCTCTGCTCCGTAGAGCGTCGATGCTGCCCCCTTGACGATCTCGATGCGCTCGACCATCGACGCAGGTATCCCCTCTGTACTCGGATAGTTCTTAAGATTCATCGGTACACCGTTCACCATGACAAGTGTGCCGCGATCATAGCCGCGCAGAGAGATACGCGATGCAGAGAGTCCATAGTCCTGTCCTGCATCGCCAAAAGAAGTGCTCGTCGCACCGATCTGCTGATCGATGGCCTCATATACACTCCGATAGCCAGCCTTCTCGATTTCCTTCGCCGTAATGATGGTCGTCGTTGCAGGCGTATCAAGGTCGCGCTTGACGCGCCGCTGTGCTGTTACAACAGTTTCATTGAGCGCATGTGTATCTTCCTCGGCGATGGCAGTGGATTCCGCCGCACCGGTCTGCTCTGCTGCATGAACGATACCGGCAAAGCTCATCCCGGCCAATGTCATGCATACGGCTGTCGTCAGTTTCTTTTCGCGTGTCATTCTTCGTCACCTTTCTTCATCCTGCACCGATGAACCTGCATACAAAAGAGAAGATGTGCATCAAAAGACCCCTCCTGCATACACAGAAGGGGTTTTTCACACAACAAAGGATCACGCTGCATCCACAGACACACTGGAATCCCCATCCCTATCACTCGCAGGTCAAACGGCGATTGTCAATCAGGCAGTTCTCCTGGCTCCAGTTCCTCGCGCACCTGCGCCTTCCCGAGGGAAATCCCTCAGTGGCGGAGACAATGTCCCCATGCAGGTTTGCTCACTGCTACAGTGGCGTGACCGCTCCGGCTTAGGCAGAATCATGATTCTGTTTGCCGGATTCTCTATTAAATCTTCGCGAAATCTCAATATAGGAATCGCTGATAAAATGAAGTCCGTCGGATTGGTACAGATTTTTTGTCCTGTCAAGGAGACAAACCGGACGCATAGCCAAAGCTATGTGGAGGATTTGTCGACACAGACAGGGCGAAAAAGATGTGCTAAGACGACGGTGCTGAATTTATCAGTGCTTCCATAATTGGAATTTCACTGATACCTGATCCAATTCGTATAAAATTGTCATAAAACGTGTTAATCGTACCATTGGAAGAAATGCTTGTCAATATGACAAAGAGATATTCTTTGAATTATTCCAATTCAAGAACAGGTGTTTTCATCGATCCAAAAGTTCAAGGTAGTCCCCATAGCCCTCGTGCTCCATATCCTCTTTCGGGATGAATCGCAGGGAGGCACTGTTGATGCAGTAGCGCAGGCCGCCCGTTGCGGCGGGACCATCGTCGAAGACATGCCCGAGGTGTGCGCCGCTCCCTGCCGCTGTGACCTCGGTGCGCACCATGCCGCGCGAAAGGTCCTCGTGCTCTGCGATCAGAGCCGCATCAATCGGGCGAGAGAACGCCGGCCACCCGCAGCCCGAGTCATATTTATCCGTGGAGACAAAGAGCGGCTCGCCCGTCGTGATATCACAGTAGATGCCCGCGCGAAACTCGTGATCGTATGCGTTGCGGAAGGGCGGCTCTGTCGCCTTTTCCTGTGTGACGGCATACTGCATTTCTGTCAGGCGTGCCCTCAGCTCCGCATCCGAAGGCTTTTCGTAGGTGTGCACGGTCTCCGCTGTCACTGCACGCTCTGCTGCTGAACGTTTCTCGCGCATCGCAGCAATGAGCGCGGGGGAGATATGGCAATACCCATTCGGATGATTTTCGAGATACTCCTGATGCTCGTCCTCTGCACGATAAAAATTCACGATTGGCCCCATTTCGATCGCAACAGGCGTTCCAATACGTTTCTGCAGGGCGTCAAGGGACTCCCGTATCACGCGGGCATCAACACTCTCGCTGCCGTCTGTATTCGGCACATAATAGATCCCCGAGCGGTACTGCCGCCCGATGTCGTTGCCCTGCCGATCGACCGTCATCGGATCGATGGAGTCGTAAAACGTTGTCAGAAGCTGCTCGAGAGAAATGATGTGCGGATCATAGACAACGTGCACGGTTTCTGCGTGATCGCTGCCGCTGCACACCTCACGATAGGAGGGATTTGCGGTTATGCCGTTTGCATAACCGCACTCCGCAGAGATCACACCCGGCACAAGACTGAGATAGAGTTCCGTCCCCCAGAAGCAGCCGCCGGCGAGATAGATCTCCCGCTGTCCGCTCATCGCGACATTCTTCTGTACGATCTCGTGCGGCAACTCCGCCGAGCTCGCGGAAGGCGTACCGCAGCCGCCAAGACAGATGAGCGAGCCGAGCGCGCAAATATTGCGCAGTGATGAGAGTTTCATATTGTCTTCTTTCTTGGGAATCGTTGATAAAATGTGATCCGTCAGATGGGCGTAGCTTTTTTCCGATTAAGGCAGCAAGCCGGACGCATAGCAAGAGCTATACGGAGGATTCGCTAACGAAAAGCGGGCGAAAAAGATGCGTCAATATGGCACAACCGAATGTGGCAGGATTTCTCTTATTACAAAATGCCGTTCAGCTTTCCGATGGCCTGTATCTTCTCCGTAGAGAGCTTGGTGACGCGTGCGATGAGATCAAGCGGCATTTTCTCCTGTAGGAGAGCGAGAACCGTTTCCCTGCGCCCCTGTGCAAGTCCTTGCTCAAGCCCCTGCTCAAGCCCCTGTTCAAGCCCCTGTTCGAGGCCATAGGCAACACCATCTTGGTAGACTCCTTCGCTTAAATTGCACATCTGTGCCACTCCTTTCTCCAAATTCGGCGTCATGACAACATTATAGTGATCTTTCAGTTCATTTAAGACTTCATTGCGGTCGTTCCGGTTCTGATGGATGAGCACCATATTCAACAGGCGAAACAGTCCCTGCAACTCACGATATTTCTTTTTCCCCAGACAGACCATGATTGGCACGATAAGGTCGTATTCTTCCGGCTTCGCTTGCGCATTTCCGATCAGATTGCATTCCTGCATCGCATACTTTGTGATGGTATATTCCCACTGTGCCCCTGGATTTGTACAGATCCATATCGAGTACACCTTTTCCATATCATCGTACGAAGAGTGTGTGAACACCGTACCATACTGTGCTGAGACCAAGCGGCAACAGTAATACATGGCTCGTTTCAGCAGAGAGTAGCCCGGAGAAAAATTGTTCTGTGCCTCCACATTGATGATGAGTTTGATCGATCTTTCTTCCCGTGGAAGAATGGCACGAAAGCGAATATCATAGTGGACAACTGCTTCCGTCAGGGAAGTGTCCTCCGTATTGAGCCCCTCCAACTGCAGGCGCACCGATTCATCCGCCCGAACAGGAATGGTGCCGATCTCCGGTGATCCCTGAATACACACCGTAGCAATGTAGTCGATGGATTCACCAGAAAACTCTTCAACACATTCTTTGAGAATATTAGCGAGAATATAACGGTCAGCGAGCACTTCCTTACATGCGGCATCATAGGACTTCTTCGTCTCCTCAATCGTATGCACAGCATCACCTCCCTTGTTTCCTATTATATCATAACTTCGTGAAACAAAATGGATGAATCAGCTCCCTCACGTCTCGATCCGTTCTGCCGGTGGAAGCTGCCAGTCGATGGGCGTCTCCCCTGCACGCGTGAGGAAATCGTTGACACGCGAGAAAGGATGGCTGCCGAAGAAGCCGCGATGCGCTGAGAGTGGGCTCGGATGCGGCGACTCGACGATGAGATGATGTGGATTCGTGATGAGGCTGCGTTTCTTCCGTGCAGGACTGCCCCAGAGGATGAAGGCGAGCGGTTTCTCACGTGCCCCGAGGAGGCGAATGATGGTATCGGTGAACCGCTCCCACCCATGTCCCGCATGTGATGCCGCTGCATGGGCACGCACGGTGAGAACGGTGTTGAGGAGGAGCACGCCCTGCCGTGCCCATGGGATGAGACAGCCGTGATTGGGCGGGACGATCCCGAGATCGTCCTGCATCTCCTTGTAGATATTCAGCAGCGACGGTGGTGGATCAATGCCGACCTGCACGGAAAATGACAACCCATGCGCCTGTCCGTCGCCATGGTAGGGATCCTGTCCGAGAATGACAACCTTCGTATCGGCAAAGCTCGTGTAGTGCAGAGCATTAAAGATCGAATACATATCGGGGTACACACGACGTGTACGGTACTCCTCGATAAGGAATGCACGCAGCTCACGATAGTAGGGCTGCGCCATCTCGTCTGCAAGGAGTGCCTGCCAATCGTTTTGGAAAATTGCCTTTGCCATGCTAAACTCTCTCGTAAACTTCAAATATACAGTCTTTCCCTGCGCGGCTGCTCATCATAGAAAATCCATCCAGCGAAGGAAAAAAAACATCTGCATCATAGCTTCCCGAAAGGCGTGTCACATACGCCCGCCATACATACGGCAAAAGGAGGCGGTAGCATTCTGCGCCGCCGATCACGAAGATCCGACGCTCCTCCTCCGCAGTCGGCTGCCCCAGAAGCCCCC
>CAUTTS010000103.1:0-7080 GCA_963541465.1 uncultured Selenomonas sp. | reverse complement strand
GCGGCGAAGTCCGCGATGTCCGCGAGGAAGCAGGTGGTCTTGATGGTGTGCGAGAGGTCAGTACCGGCAGCATGGAGGACGGCGGCGAGGTTCTTGCAGACCTGCTCTGCCTGCCCTGCCACGTCCGTCGCCGTGATCTTGCCGACGGCGGGGTCGATGCCGATCTGTCCCGAGGTGTAGACGAGAGAGCCGACGCGCATCGCCTGACTGTAGGGGCCGAGGGCAGCGGGGGCGTTGTCGCTGTGAATCATTTCCATAGAGAAGCTCCTTTCATCCATAAGGGCTGGTGTACGAAGCGTTCTGTTTCGTACACCAGCCCTTTCACGATTCTCACAGCACTGTTTTGTGGTGTGGGAATTTCCTCTGTTTAGTGGATCGTCGTGACGCGGACGGCGATGGAACCGCCCTCGTTGTAGGTCATGCCTGCAACCATGACGACCTTGTCGCCGTGGTCGACGTAGCCGTTGTCGAGAGCACTCTTCGTGCAGGACTCGATCATCTCCTCGACGCTCGACCACTTGCGTCCCTGGATGGAGTAGACCCCCCAGCGCAGGTTGATGTGGCGTGCGACCATCGGGCTCGGCGCGTAGGCGACGATGGTTGCCTTCGGACGGTATTTCGATACGACGCGCGTCGTGTAGCCGGACTGGGTCGGTGTGAGGATGGCGGTGGCGCTTGTCTCGTAGGCGAGCTGCACGGTCGCATGGGAGACGGCATCTGTCGTGGAGGAACGCTCACGGATCTGACGCGAGCGGATGAGTGAGTCGTACTCAAGCGACTCCTCGCAGCGCTGGGCGATGGTGTTCATCATCTTGACCGCCTCGACAGGGTAGTTGCCGCTTGCGGTCTCACCCGAGAGCATGATGGCGTCCGCACCGTCGAAGATGGCGTTGCCGACGTCGGAGACCTCGGCACGCGTCGGACGCGGATTCTCGGTCATCGACTCGAGCATCTGCGTAGCGACGATGACGGGCTTGCCGACGGCGTTGCACTTGCGGATGATTTCCTTCTGGATGACGGGCACATCCTCAGCGGGCACCTCGACGCCAAGATCGCCGCGTGCGACCATGATGCCGTCGGAGACGGCGAGGATCGCGTCAAAGTTGTTGACACCTGCGAGGTTCTCGATCTTCGGGATGATCTCCATGTGTCCGCCGTGCTTGGCGATCAGGTGGCGGATCTCCTCCACGTCAGCAGGGCGCTGGATGAAGGATGCCGCGACAAAGTCCATGTCGTTCTCGATGCCGAAGATGATGTCGCGCTCGTCCTGCTCGGAGATGGCGGGCAGGCTCAGCTCGATGCCGGGCGCTGCGACGCGCTTGCGCGTGGACATCGCACCGCTGTTCTGGATGGTGGTGATGATGTCCTTGCCGCGCACCTCATCGACAACGAGCTCGACGAGTCCGTCGGAGAGCAGGAGCTTGTCGCCCTGCTTGACCTCACTGTAGAGCATCTTGTGATTGACGCTGACGTGCGTCTCATCGCCCGGCGCATCGTCGTACGTGAGCGTGAATTTGTTGCCCTTTTCGAGGTGTACCTTGCCGGCGGCGAATTCGCCGAGGCGCATCTCCGGCCCCTTGGTGTCGAGAACCAGCGAGATCACCTTTCCCGCGCGCTCCGCAGCGGCGCGTACCTTCTTGATGCGCTCCAGATGCTCCGGATGTGTACCGTGGGAGAAGTTAAAGCGTGCGCAGTTCATCCCATTCTCGATGAGTGCATCGACGACGCCGTCCGGATCCGTGGCAGGACCCTGTGTGCAGATAATTTTTGTTTTTTTCAGCATGACATATCCCCCGTCTTTGTCCCTGAGTTTAGGAATCGCTGATAAAATGAGGTATGCCAGATTGGCGTAGATTTTTTGTCCGATTGAGGCAGCAAACCGGACGCATAGCAGAGGCTATGTGGAGGATTTGCTAACGATAAGCGGGCGAAAAAGATGCGTCAAGATGGCCGTGCCGAATTTATCAGTGCTTCCTTACATCTATGGATATTCTACACTCTTTTTAAGAAGAAGTAAAGATGCTATGCGTGCACAAGCCGCCCGTTGGTGGAGGTTTATTTATTTGGACAATGAAAGAATACACGGATGCAATTTGACAAGAGCCTTTTTTTTCGCTTATGATGGATGCTGTTTTTAAGGAAGGGTGATACTATGGATTTTCTCAATTCTGTTGTGGGGACGATCAATGACTTTTTGTGGACGTATATCATCATCGTCGTCCTCGTCGGCTGCGGGCTTTGGTTCACGCTCTCGACGAAGCTCGTCCAGCTGTGCGCATTGCCCGAGATGGTGCGCCTCCTCATGGGGGATCTCGGACGACGTCCGAGCGGGCGCAAGGCGATCTCGTCGTTTCAGGCGTTCTGCGTCAGTACGGCGTCGCGCGTCGGCGTCGGCAATATTGCGGGCGTTGCGATTGCCATTGTGACGGGTGGTCCCGGTGCGGTGTTCTGGATGTGGGCGATTGCCTTTGTTGGGACGGCGACGGGGTTTGTGGAGAGTACGCTCGCACAGATCTACAAGATTCCGCGCGGTCATGGGCTCTTTCACGGCGGCCCTGCCTACTACATCCAGAATGCCCTCGGCCAGCCCGCCGTGGCAAAGCTCTTTGCCGTGCTGATCTCCGTGACGTTCGGTCTGATCTATGTCTCGGTGCAGGCAAATACGATTGCACTCTCGGTGGAGAAGGCGTTCGGCGTGGAGACGTGGATCATGGGCCTCGTTCTCTCGGCGCTGGCGGCACTCGTGATCTTTGGCGGGCTCAGCCGTATCGCGACATTTACGACGTTCCTCGTACCGATCATGGCGGGGCTGTATCTCCTCATTGCCCTCATCATTGTCATCATGCACATCGATGCGGTGCCGGGGATGTTTGCTCTCATCCTGCACGATGCGTTCAGCCCGCAGGCGGCGGTCGGCGGCGGCATCGGCACGGTGATCCTCACGGGGATCCGCCGCGGCCTGTTCTCGAATGAGGCGGGCGAAGGCTCGATCCCAAATGCGGCGGCGACGGCGAGCGTGACCCATCCGGTCAAGCAGGGTCTGGTGCAGGCGTTCGGCGTCTACGTCGATACGTGGATTGTCTGCTCGGCGACGGCGTTCATCGTGCTCCTCACGGGGCAGTATACGATCGGCGGCGACGTGAGCGGCATCGCACTCGCACAGGACTCACTCGCGAGCGTCTTCGGCACGTGGGCTTCGTCTCTCCTTTCGATTCTGATTTTCCTCTTTGCGTTCAGCTCGGTCGTTGGCAACTACTACTACGGCGAGATCAACATCCACTTTTTCGGTGCAAATGTAAAGACGGCGCTCAATATCTACCGCGCCGCCGTGGTCGCGATGGTGTTCTTCGGCTGCGTCGCTGCGTTCCAGCTCGTCTGGAACCTCGCGGATCTCTTCATGGCGATGATCTGCCTCACGAACCTCTACGCGATTACGCGGCTCGCGCCCTATGCGCGGATAGCGCTGCGTGACTATTTCGCGCAGAAGGCAGCAGGGAAGAATCCCATTTTTGATCCTGCTATCCTGCCTAACCAGCGCGGTGTGATGGCATGGAACGAGGATGAGTTCCGCGCACAGAAATACGAATAAGATAGATATTAGGGGGAACGCTCTGCGAGGAAAAACCTTCGCGCGGCAGTTCCTCCTTCTTTTTTCTATGAAAGTCTTTACTTTTGACGCGTGCTTTCGTAGAATAGAGAGCAAGAACAATACGCGCGTGAGCGCAGAATCGAGACGGGGGATGGTTTTATGCTGAAAAAGGCAATCGCGGTCGTCACGTCGGGGGGAGACAGCCCCGGCATGAATGCGGCGGCACGCGCTGTGGTGCGTACGGCACTCTATGAGGGCGTCGATGTCTATGGTGTGCACAACGGGTACAGCGGTATGGTACACGATGATATTGAGCAGCTCACGTCGCGCAGCGTCAGCGATCTCATCCAGCGCGGCGGCACGTTCCTCGGTACGGCGCGCAGCAAGACGTTCATGACGCCCGAGGGGCGCAAGACGGCCTACGAGAACCTCTGCAAACGCAACATCGAGGGACTCGTGATCATCGGCGGCGACGGCTCGCTGACGGGCGGCTCGCTCCTCAGCAAGGAGACGGGAATGCCGATCGTCGGGCTGCCGGGCACGATCGATAACGATGTCTGGGGGATGGACTATACGATTGGCTGTGATACGGCGTGCAACACGATCGTCGATGCGATCAATAAGCTGCGCGATACGGCGTCGGCACATCGCCGCATCATCATCGTCGAGGTCATGGGGCGTCACTCGGGCTGGCTGGCCATGATGTCGGGCATCGCGGGCGGTGCGGAGTATATCCTCGTGCCGGAGGTGGCGTTCGATCTCGAGGAGATCAGCCTTGAGTTGAAGGAGATGTACGAGAGCGGCAAGCGCTACAGCATCATCGTCGTCGCAGAGGGCGCAGGCTCGGGCGTTGAGATCGGCAAGATCATCGGTGAAAAGACGCAGATCGACACGCGCGTCTCGGTACTCGGTCACATTCAGCGCGGCGGTTCGCCGACGGTGGAGGATCGCATCAAGGCGTCGATGCTCGGTGAAAAGGCGGCACTGGCGATCATCTCGGGGGTGACCGATGTGGTCTACAGCTTTAACGAGGGGCAGGTCGTGGGGGTCAATCTCTTCGAGGCGGTCAACAACAGCAAGACGCTCGATCCGGAGCTCGTGCGGCTCTCGCGTGTGCTGGCATAATGCTGTTTTTGAGGGGACTGCGGTGCAGATGTGCTGCAGTCCCTTATTTTCCTCTTGACAAGATTCCGTAAACCATGTAGACTACCCTATGTTGTTATCCCATAAATGAATAGCTTCTCATGTGAGAGCACTGTGGAGAGTTGTCCGAGTGGTTGAAGGAGCACGCCTGGAAAGCGTGTGTGCGGTGATACCGTACCGAGAGTTCGAATCTCTCACTCTCCGCCATTTTTATTGATTTTTCTCAGGGCGGGCTGCAGTGCCTTGGTCTCGCGCAATGGAGCCCTGTGAACCCCGTCAGGTCCGGAAGGAAGCAGCGGTAAGCGGATCGTTTCATGTGCCGCGAGGGTGCCTGGGAACTGCGGTCTGCCGTGGGAGAAATCGTAACAGCGCAGCCCGTGTGGGCTGTTTTTTGTTTGTCGAAAAGGAGGCGCGCGATGGCATACGTTGCACTCTATCGGCGGTGGCGGCCGGAGCGTTTCGCTGATCTCGTGGGGCAGGAGCATATCAGCCGCACGCTTTCCCGCGCGGTGACGAGCGGGCAGACCAGCCACGCCTACCTCTTTACAGGACCGCGCGGCACGGGCAAGACGAGCACGGCAAAGATCCTCGCGCGCGCACTGAACTGCGCCGAGGGGCCGACGCTCACGCCGTGTGGTGTCTGTGACTCCTGCCGCAGCATCAGCGATGGCTCGTCGATGGATGTCTTTGAGATCGACGCAGCGTCCAACCGGGGCATCGACGAGATCCGCGATCTGCGCGAGTCGGTGAAGTTCGCTCCGACGGAGGGTCATTATAAGATCTACATCATCGATGAAGTGCACATGCTCACGACGGAGGCGTTCAACGCGCTTCTCAAAACATTGGAGGAGCCGCCCGAGCGCGTGATCTTCATCCTCGCGACGACGGAGCCGCACAAAGTGCCCGCGACGATCCAGTCGCGCTGTCAGCGCTATGACTTTCACCGCATTACGGTGACGGAAATTCGCGATCGTCTCATCTATGTTTGTAAGGAATCGGACATAGAGGCGGATGGGGATGCACTCGGGATCATTGCCGCGCAGGCGGACGGCGGGATGCGCGACGCACTCTCGATTCTCGATCAGTGCATGGCACTCGCGGAGGGGACCCTGACGGCGGAACGCGTGCAGGAGGCGTTGGGGCTTGTCGGACGTGCGTGGATTCGGCGTATGGCGGGAGAGATTGCCGCACGCGATGCGGCGGCACTGATCGCACAGCTCAGTGAGCTCCTGCAGAGCGGGCGCGCGTTGAAGCAGGTGCTCGCCGAGCTCGCACAGCACTTCCGCCGCCTGATGATCGCGGGCGTCGGCGGCACGGTCAGTGCGGCAGAGCTCTGCGCAGGCGATGCGGAGGAGTTGCGCGCAGACGCGGCGCAGTTCACGCAGGCGGAGATCATGACGATCTTGCGTCGTCTCAATGAGACGATGCAGGAACTGCGCACCTCGCCGCAGCCGCGCATCGCGGTGGAGACACTGCTGATCGGTCTCTGCCATACGGAGGGGGCTGCTCGTTCGGGAGCGGCGACTGCGCCCCCTACGGGGGGCGCGGATGCCGCACGGATCGCGCGGCTTGAGGCACAGGTCGAGGAGCTGGCGGCACGCCTTGCCGCAGGGGGCGCGCCTGTATCCGCTTCTGCCTCTGCTGCGGCGAGTGCCACTCCTGCCCCCTCGCCGCGTCCACATACGGCGAAGGCGGGCGGCGCAGCATCCAAACCCGCGCCGAAGAAAGCGGCATCGTCTGCCGCAGAAGATGCGGCGGACGGTGCGCCGCGTCAGCTTGACATGAAGGTCTGGCAGAGCTTTCAGACACGGCTCAAGGAGCGAAATCGGCTCGCCGCATCCCTCCTCTCGGGCGCGGCGTACGAGGGTATGACGGAGACCCATTTCTTCATTCGCCCGTCCTCGGATATGGCACGTGACTATATCAAGAAACGACATCGTGCCGTCTTTGATGAGGTGATGACGGAACTCGCGGGACGTCCGCTCGCCGTCGTCTGTACGGGCGGCGAGGAGGAGGAGATCCCGCCATCTCCGCCCCCCAAAGAGCCAGAGTATCCTGCACCCGTGGCGGCACTGCTCGAAGTCGCAGGCGAGGATGCTCGCGTGGAGGAGGTAACGACGTCGCCGCGTGCGGCACAGAAGAAGCCAGACCCGCCCCCGCAGGAGAGCACGGCGGAAGAGGATGACGACGAGCCGTATGAGCCGACACCCGATGAGGAAGCAGAGATGTTTGACGACGAGCTTCCCCCCGATGCGCAGGCTTGACGTTGCGGACGGATTTTGCTAGGCTAGGGATTATAGGAAGCACTGATAAATTCAGCCGCGCCATCTTGACGCATCTTTTTTGCC